>NZ_CP030117.1:4051428-4365000 GCF_001039275.2 Brevibacillus brevis | reverse complement strand
ACTGTAAATCTGCTCCCTCCGGGTTCGGCGGTTCGAATCCGTCTCTCCCCACCATTTTTCATGAGCCATTAGCTCAGTTGGTAGAGCATCTGACTTTTAATCAGAGGGTCGAAGGTTCGAGTCCTTCATGGCTCACCAGTTTTTATAAACCCGAAAAGTGAAAGTCGGCTTATTAACAGCTCTGGCTACTTGGATGGGAAAATGCGGTCGTGGCGGAATTGGCAGACGCGCTAGATTCAGGTTCTAGTGGTGGCAACACCGTGGAGGTTCAAGTCCTCTCGACCGCACCAATCAATTTCTTCTTACAATGCGGACGTAGCTCAATTGGTAGAGCGTCGCCTTGCCAAGGCGAAGGTCGAGGGTTCGAGACCCTTCGTCCGCTCCATAACATGTGCCCTTAGCTCAGCTGGATAGAGCGTTTGACTACGAATCAAAAGGTCGGGAGTTCGAATCTCTCAGGGCACGCTTCTTTACTACAAAAGTGAAGAAGAAATAATGTCGGGAAGTAGCTCAGCTTGGTAGAGTACTTGGCTTGGGACCAAGGGGTCGCAGGTTCGAATCCTGTCTTCCCGACCATGATTTGCCCACGTTTTACAGGTTTGCCGGGGTGGCGGAATGGGCAGACGCAACAGACTTAAAATCTGTCGGGAGTTTCTCCCGTACCGGTTCAAGTCCGGTCCTCGGCACCAGCATTTATTTTCATGCGGGTGTAGTTCAATGGTAGAACTCCAGCCTTCCAAGCTGGTCGCGTGGGTTCGATTCCCATCACCCGCTCCATACATAAAGCAGAGAGCCAATAGGTTCTCTGTTTTTTTGTATCTAGGAAAGCAGGCCTATTTTTACTTGAGGAAAAAGTATGAAGGCTTATCCCATACTTGAGCAGATAAGCCTTTGTTCAATACAGGTATAATTTTTTGTCGAAAGCTGTCTGACGTTTTCTATGGTAGAAACATATGTTTTCGTGTACAGTAAAACTAAGGTCGCTTACCGATGAAATAATTGGTAACGGATCTCTTGCCTTGCCTCCTGCCTTGTCAGGGGGCTTTTTTGCGTGATACAAAAGAGAGCGACCCTAGAGCGCTTCCATGCGAGGACCAACTTCCTGGACATTCGCAATAGGCAGAGAAACGATAAAGCGTGTACGTTTTTCATTGGAATCACAATGGATCGTGCCTTGATGTTTTTCAATAATATTTTTGCAGATGGACAAGCCAATACCTGTCCCATTTTGTTTAGTCGTAAAGAATGGTTGGAAAAGATTTTCCACGATTTCGGTTGGAATCCTTTCGCCGTTGTTTTCCACACTCAAATAGAGCCATCCATCTGAAGAAGTGGAAATGACATGAATATACTTGTCTGTACGATTTTGTACGGCGTCAATGGCATTGTTTAATAGATTGACGACAACTTGCTTCAAGCCTTCTTCATAGCATGCGAGTGAGCAGGGGTGGATTTGTTTTTCAAAACGTATGTTTTCTCCCACGAGGCGCGGTGTAATCAGCATTTCTACTTCTTCAAGCAGTTCTTCTACTTGAACGATTTTAAAAATTTCGTCGAGAATTGGTTTTTTGGAAAAGCTGAGGAATCCGGTCAGTTGCCGATGTAAATTCTCAAATTCATGCATGACGACTTGGATATACGTCTGAAGCTGGGCCTGTTCCTGTGTAGACTCGCCGATCAGCTTCAGGAACCCTTCAATGGCGCACAACGGATTGCGCAGCTCATGAGCCATATTGGCGGCTATTTTACCGAGCATGGTCAATTTGTCGTTATGCAAATAGGAGATCGTTTCTTCCTTCTGGACCAGTTCTTTATTAATCATTTGTTCAAAATGATAAACAGCCCAGAAGACACTTTCATCCATGGCCTTGCCCAGTTGGCTTTCCAAATAATGCATTTCTTGTGAGGAGAGGGACCATCTTTGCAATTCCGGTTGGAGAACCCGCCAGAATACATTCCGGTACAATTGATACGTGCGCAAAATGGAGGAGAAAGGGAATTCCTGAGAACGAAGCCACTCTCCCATATCTAATGCCCAAGTCTGCATGTCATGATCTACATCCTCAACCAGATAGCGAGCCAAGAGCACTGTTCGTTTTTCTGCAAAATCGCGAGGAATGGTTACGGGAATTTCCATGCTGCGAACAATTTCTTGCAGCCATATTGTGGTGATACTTGGTGTTAAGTCTAAAATCTTCCTTGAAATCTCATAAAGGTTTAGCGTCACAGTCTCCACCATCTCTTATCCACCCCATTAAAATCGTAAGGGAAAATGCCTAATTTAGACAAGGTATAATTAGCCTGATTTCGCAATAAAATGTATTTTTTTCGGAAGTTTTTATCTACAAAATCCGCTGAAAACCGCCTTTTTTCGGAAAAATATTCAATCATGAGTCCGATTCCAGTCGCATAAAGTAGAATGGACGAACTTTATTGGACCAGGGAGGCAGGGATGGGCGAGTATTTTTGGCTGGGTCTTGTACACATCTTTATGATCGATCTGGTATTAAGCAGCGACAATGCTGTGGTCATAGGTATGGCCTGCCGCGGACTCCCAAGAAATGAGAGAAAACGGGCGATTTTATATGGGACATTGGGTGCAATCCTCTTGCGAATTGTGCTAACGGGAATGACTACCTGGATGTTGGATATTCCTCTCGTGAAGGCAATCGGGGGATTATTATTGCTATGGATAGCGTGTAAGCTGATGCTGGGTGAGAATGAAGAGCTCGCAGACGTATCGCATAATCAGACAATTGGTCAGGCAGTCAGGACCATCATAGTAGCAGATTTTGTCATGAGTTTGGACAATGTTTTGGCAGTTGGTGGAGCAGCACATGGCGATTTATGGTTAGTTTTGCTGGGATTAGCAATGAGCATTCCATTATTAATGTGGGGAAGTGTGTGGATCGCCCGCGTGATGAATCGTTTTCCCAGTATGGTCATTATAGGTGGCGGAATTCTTACCTTTACAGCAGTTGATATGTGCCTTCAGGATCCGTATGTCTGGAAGTGGGTGAATCCATTGCTTCTCAATCATATGTGGTTGCCTGTATTGGCTGCCGTAGTAGTTATGTTTTGGGGGCGGATGAAAAGGACGTGAAAAGGTGATGAGGATTGTACATTGTTGGGCATACTACAACAAAGGTCATGACCGTTTTGCGGAATGGAAGTGGTCACTTCCAGCTGAATGAAAACATAGCGGGAAAGGAACTATTTCGAAATGAATACAAGCCTCTTGATGCTATGGGGATACTGGGATGAAATCTACCAGCGTTGCACCAGACTTACCTATATTGAGAAAGGGAACAATATATTTCGCGTTGTTGTTTTACGCTATCGGGGAGAGCCACTCGTTACTACCGATAACTGCATCATTCATGACGGGGATTTGATCTTAAAGCTACATATACACAATTATTACTTTGCGACACTGTGCAAAGGAATGAAGGATGAACTGCGCGTGGCACTTCTTTTGCGAAGACATATCCTCCAATCACTGCCGAAGCTAGCCACGTTCCTGAATTCCATGGAAAATAAAGACCAAATAAAAGGGATAGTGGGAACGACCATGCTACATAAAGGGGTAACACCCCTAGGATTTTCCATTTCTGATGTGCCCATGACTTGGTTTTTTCGATACAAGCGATGGTACTTGCGTCTCATGCTTAGAATCGTGCATCCCAATGGAAAGCGACGATTGCAATCATGGAATCATGAAATGCCCTTAAAGCGTGTTTATATGTCCAAGGAATTTTTACTTAATCGATATGCTGAGGGCAAGCAGCCTCTAGGAGAGTCCTACTAATGGCAAAGCGGTTTCTGTTAGTGACAGAGGAATGGGCAGGGAGTGGTCATCGGATGGCTGCTGAAGCTCTGCAAGAAGTTTTACTGGAAATGGAGGGTGCACGATCGGCGCGAGTGGTGGGAGGACTGAAAACCGCCAGTCCAGGCTTACGTGTGCTCTCTCATTTTTTTTATCGCAATATACTGCGCTACGGTCAACCCGTGTGGCAACGCATCTATGAACAAGAAGAAATGCTGGGCAGTGCATTGACCAAAGTACTGGGATGGTGGCTATCCGATCGATTAACCAATCAACTGTTGCAAGAAGAGAAGCCAGATGTCGTCATCGCCACGCATGCATACTGCTTGTCCGCATTGGCAGAAGCGAAGAGAAGGGTGTCCAAGCCTTTCCGGCTCGTTTGTGTACCTACGGACTTTCATATCAATCGGTTTTGGGTTCATCCAGAAATTGATGCGTACATGGTGGCACACGAGCAAATTGCGCAAATGCTAATCGAACGCTATGGAATTGCCCCTGAGAAAATTCACGTTTATGGCATTCCAGTTCGGCCTGCTTTTACTACAGCGCTGCATACCGACAAAGCGGCTTTGAAAAAACAGCTTGGACTCGTGCCGGATCAATTCACCGTGCTGATTGGTGGGGGAGAAGGCGGTTATGGTGGAATGGAGCAGGTCGTACGAGAGTTGCTGTTGGAAGAGCAACCATTGCAGATCGTAGTCGTCACAGGGAAGAATACAAGCCTGTACAGACGTCTGGCGGGCTTAATAGGTACGGAGAGCACTGAGCATCGTTTTCTATTGAAAGGATTTGAGCCGCAAATGTGGCAGTGGATTGGAGCAGCTGACGTCTATATAACGAAGCCAGGTGGCATTTCATGCGCGGAGTCACTCGCTCTTAAGACACCGCTCATTTTATTCCACCCATTGCCTGGACAAGAAAAGCATAATTGCTCCTTTTTACTCGAGCAACAAGCGGCGATCTTGGCTGAAACGCCAGTAGAAATCAAAGAAATCATCAGGTCATGGCGTCAGCCTGAAAAAAAGGATGCTTTTGTAAGAGGTTTGGACAAGCTGGGGCGACCAGAAGCAGCTCATCGAATAGCCCATGCTCTGCTCCAATTAACAGACTAAAATTGGAAGAAAAAAAGAACGAATGAACAAGCAAAACTTCACACATATTAAACTTACAAACGACGAGGAGGTGATACAAATGGCGAACAACAACAGATCCAGTAACAATCTGGTGGTTCCTCAAGCAAACCAAGCTCTGGACCAACTGAAATACGAAATCGCATCCGAATTCGGTGTTCAGCTTGGACCAGACACCACTTCCCGTCAAAACGGTTCAGTTGGAGGAGAGATTACAAAACGTCTTGTCTCCTTTGCTGAGCAACAACTGGCTGGACGTGGCTAATCTCATAAGCTGGATGAAGGGAGGCACCTATGGTGTCTCTCTTTTTGTTTTTCTAATAAAAGGTAATTATTTACAAATGAAAATGGAGAAGATCACTGCATAAATAATGGGTGGACGCGGATTCTATATGTGTTAGGAGGTGAGTGGATATGACAGTAGGAGCACAAGTAAAACAAACGCTTGCCAGCTTGAAAGGTGCACAAGCAGATTTTGAAACGTTTGCTCTTAGCACGCAAAACAAGAAAGCAAAGCAATTGTATTCGCAAGCAGCAGAGCAAACGCAATCCATCGTAGACAACCTCCAGCAGCGTGTAACGGAGCTGGAAAAGGAAGAACCACAGTTTAAGGGATTCTAGTGGAAGTATAGGGAAAGGGAGAGGGACTTCCTCTCTCTTGGTTTTACTATCTATAAAAATCACCTCAGGTGATGGAGGTGGCTTATGCCTGATTGGTTATCCATCCTTTTGCGCTCAATAGGCGCTGTTGCTTACTTATTTCTATTGACAAAGATCATTGGGAAAAGGCAAATTAAGCAACTTACATACATTGAATATATCGTCGGCATCAGCATCGGTTCAATTGCGGCTTTTATGGCAACCGAAATGGATGGGCCGGTCTACCATAGTTTGATCGCCATGGGGATTTTTGCGCTTTTCCCTTATTTAATGGAGTGGCTTTCACTCAAGAGCAAGGTTCTCCGCGACTTATTTGAAGGGAAAACAACGGTTCTTATCAAGGAAGGCAAGATTTTGGAAGACAATCTGAAAAAGGAACGCTTGACCGCGGAAGACTTGATGGAGCAATTACGAATCAAAAACGTGTTCCGAGTAGCCGATGTAGAGTTTGCATTAATGGAAACAAGCGGGGAAGTCAGTGTCCTTTTAAAATCAGAGAGTCAGCCAGTAACCCCCAAACACCTTGAATTGACAGTTGCTCCTTCGGAAGAGAATCAAGTGGTCATTATGGATGGGGTGATCATGGATGAGCCCCTGGCAACAGCAGGTCTGAATCGCAGATGGGTGCGCACGGAGCTGCAAAAAGCGGGAGTGGCTTTGGAAAATGTTTTCCTCGGCCAAGTAGACAAAGGTGGAGAGCTCTATCTCGACCTGTATGACGATAAACTGATGGTTCCTGGTGCCCAAGCGATGAAGCTGGCTTTTGCTACATTGAAAAAATGTCAGGCGGATCTGGAGCTGTATGCACTCAGTACAAAGAATGAACAAATGAAGCGTACCTACCAAACCGATTCGGAACAGCTACAACAGATTATCGATCAAGTAAAACCATTCATGATACGGTAAAAAGGAGTGAGCGGCATGGCAGATCAAAAAAAGAAGAAGCTGACCCCCGTCCAGCAAGAATATCAGCAATTGGCAAAGACACACGAGCCACCACGACCGCTTTTGCGCAATTTTACCCGGGCATTTTTAGTGGGTGGCGGCATTTGTATGATCGGACAAGGGATACAAGAAATGTTCATTCATTACTTCGATTTTACGGAGAAAACCGCTGGGAATCCTACAGCAGCTGTCTTGATCATTCTTTCGGCTCTTTTGACCGGTTTAGGACTATATGACCGGATTGCCCAATGGGCTGGGGCAGGAACGAGTGTGCCGGTTACGGGCTTTGCCAACTCGATTGCTTCTGCAGCCATTGAGCACCGCAGCGAAGGATTTGTACTGGGGGTCGGCGGTAACATGTTCAAGCTCGCGGGGTCAGTGATTGTGTTTGGAGTGGCGGCGGCCTTCGTCGTTGGCTTGATCAAAACATTGTTTACGATGGGAGGCTGACGGATGCGCCAAGGTCATCAGTCTTGGGTCTTTCCTTTAAAACCTGTCATTCTCGGGCACGCTGCGATTGGTGGGCCTTTTGAGGCTAAGGGACCGTTAGCCGACGACTTTGATATCTTGCACGGTGACTTGATGATTGGACAAGACAGTTGGGAAAAGGCGGAGAAAGTCCTTCTGGAAGAAGCGTGCTCGAAAGCGGTGGAGAAAGCGGGGCTTACGAAAGAACAAATAAACTTTATGCTTGCCGGGGATTTAATGAACCAGATCATATCTGCCAGCTTTTCGGCCCGGACGCTTTCGATTCCGTTTCTGGGGATTTTCGGAGCGTGCTCAACAGCGATGGAAGGCTTGGCTTTGGCTGCTCTCATGGTGAATAGTCAAGCTGCTGAATACGTCTTGGCTGCTACCTCCAGTCACAATGGGGCTGCGGAAAAGCAATATCGTTATCCAACGGAGTACGGTTCACAGAAGCCCCCAACGGCACAATGGACCGTGACGGGAGCAGGGGCTGCTGTTGTAGCCAGTCAGGGTAAGGGATTACGGATTACGGGAGCCACCATCGGGCATGTAGTCGATATGGGATTGACAGATCCATTCAATATGGGAGCAGCGATGGCGCCAGCCGCGTTATCCACGATTGAGTCGCATTTCCGTGACTTTCAGCTCCCTCACGATCATTACGATTTGATTGTAACAGGGGATTTAGGACGAACGGGCCATGCCATTTTATCTGATCTGTTGCCCAAGCATCACATGCGCATTCCACTAGAGCGTTATGTCGATTGCGGGAAGCTCATTTATGGAGAAAATCCAAATGTGTGGTCAGGTGGTAGCGGATGTGGCTGTATCGCTACAGTGACGTACGGGCACCTACTTCGGCGGATGAAGCAAGGAGAATGGAAGCGGATCTTGCTGGTTGCCACGGGAGCCCTCTTATCCCCGTTGACCTTCCAGCAGGGAGAAAGCATTCCTTGCATCGCCCATGCCGTGGCTGTTGAGTCGGAGCAACTTGGAGAGTGATACCATGATGTTTTTGTGGGCGTTTCTCGTAGGAGGAACGATTTGCTTAATCGGTCAATTTCTCATGGATGTCGTCAAGCTCACACCTGCCCATACGATGTCTTCTCTTGTTGTCAGTGGAGCAGTGCTAGACGGACTTGGTCTGTACGAGCCACTGGTTAATTTTGCCGGAGCAGGAGCGACAGTACCCATCACGAGCTTTGGAAATGCACTGGTGCACGGGGCAATGGCGGAGGCCGAGAAGCATGGAGTTATTGGCATTATTACCGGCATTTTTGAAGTAACGAGTGCGGGGATTTCGGCTGCTATCGTCTTCGGATTTATCACGGCAGTCTTGTTTCGACCAAAAGGATAATGACAGGTACATGTTGCCATTTGTTCCAAAATACTTGAATTGAACCTACTTTCGCCAACTTGTAGAATGAGTTGGGTAAAGGAGGGAACAATTTATGTGGTGGAGCAAGAAAGCAGTAACAACCTTGCTTGCTGCCTTTATGGCTGTAGCGTTTATTATCCCGGCCGACTCCCTGGCAGCCACACAGATTCAACGAGGTAGTGTGACCGGGGATGTATGGGATTTGCAGTATCGTTTGCAGATGCTGGGCTATTACAATGGCAATTTGGATGGCATTTACGGTGTGAATACAACAAAGGCCGTCAGACAGTTTCAAAAAGCATACGGATTACAGATTGACGGTATCACTGGTCCAAATACATGGCGCGTTCTAAAGAAAGTGTCGGTAAATAAAGCGGAAATGCAGATGCTGGCGCAGTTGGTTTATTCCGAAGCACGTGGAGAACCTTATGAGGGCCAAGTGGCTGTGGCTGCCGTCGCGTTGAACCGTGTCCAGTCCAAAAACTTTCCCAATACACTTGCCGGTGTCATCTTTGAGCCATTAGCGTTTACCGCAGTAGATGATGGACAATTCTGGATGACTCCTAACAAGACTGCTTACCAGGCAGCTTGGGATGCTGTACGAGGATGGGACCCAACAAACAATTCTCTTTACTACTTTAACCCTGTTACGGCGACCTCCGATTGGATTTGGTCTCGTACACAAGTGAAGAAGATCGGCAAACACATTTTTGCCATATAATCATTGTTCATGCAGCCCTTGAAACAGTTTTCGTCATGATGCTGTTCGAGGGCTTTCCTTTTGACTGGAAACTATTGTTCATTGTTTTTGCAAAATAGTTCGATAAAATGATACGAAAGGATTCGCATATTTCCCCATGGAGGTTGATGATGAAGAAACGGATGATCCTTGCCTCGCTGGCAGCCTTTTTACTCATAGGTACACCAGTTGTCGAGGCAGAAACAACTCACATGAATGAAACACCTTATGTAGACATTAGCGGCCATTGGGCAGAACAAGAAATCAATCAACTATACATAGCCGACGTAATTGGACAAAACGAATATTTTCGACCTGATGACAACGTAACATTGGGCGAACTGCTCACGATGTTTGTGAATGCCAAAGGAATTGAACCTCTTGGCAACAAGCAATCATCCTTTGCGGACGTACCGGCAAACAGTTGGCTGTCGTCCTACGCAGAGACGGCCTATCGACTGGGAATTGTCCATGGGCAGAAGCAAGGAAATCACCTATACTTACATCCGGATGCCCCAGTAAAAAGAGCAGAGCTTGCCTCTATTCTGGTAAGAACGATGGGGGACAGCGGAGTAGTCAATAACTTGAAGTGGTCTACGACGATCCAGACATTGAACCAATACCCAGATGGGAACAACGTGAAAGAGAAAGAGCAGCGCCCACTTGTTTACGCCATGCAAAACGGGTTAATGAGTGCTTATGAGGACGGTACATTAAAGCCGGACAAGTACATGACGAGGGCCGAAGCTGCCACATACGCGGCTCTTCACTTGCTTCCGGATAAGCCGAGAATGACAAAAGCCCTCGCGAACGGGACACCTTTTCGCCAGGAATTAACGGTACAGACGACTGCTTACAGCTACACGAACGACAAGATTCTGTCGTATCTGGAGTATCCATTACGCGAAGGTGTTGTAGCGGTTGATCCAAATGTCATCCCGCTTGGTACGCACTTGTACATCGATGGCTACGGCTATGCAGTGGCAGCTGATATCGGTGGTGCGGTAAAGCAACGCCATGTGGATCTGTATCTTCCGACGTTGAACGAAGCTGAAAATCACGGCTTGCAAAAAGGCGTTAAAGTATACGTGCTAGATTAATAAAAATGCTGAACATATTTCCTGCTCTTTCCACTCATACTAACGTGGAAGGGGTGGGATTTTTTCATGGTATGGGTGTTGCTAGGATTGCTTGGTTTATTTGTCTTACTAGTAATCACGCCAATACAGTTGACGTGTTTATACAGTCGCGAGGGCGATAATGATCAATTGGAGATTACGATTGCAGCTTGGGGTATCATTCGCAGGAAATACGAAATTCCCATTCTCCTCTTGAAAATGACAGAAGCTGGGCCAGAGCTTGTTGCAAAGCTGGAAACGATCCAGCATGGAAGCAAGCTTCGGGAAAAGGTCAAAGATTTTACGCGGAGACAAGTGAAATTATGGTATCGCAATTATCGTGACGTGTTAGAAAGAGTACGTGACTTGCTGCCTTTGCTAAAAGACCTGTTCAAACAAATTCGCTGTTCGAAATTAGAATGGCATACGTTGTTGGGCACAGGTCAGGCAGCGGAAACAGGAGCACTGACAGGACTAATCTGGGGAGTGAAAAGCTTGATTGTCGGGATTCTCTCCCACTCCATCTCTTTACAGACGATGCCTGCCATGAGTGTACAGCCTGTCTGGAACCAAGCACTTCTACATACGAAAGTTCAAGCGGTGTTGCATTTTAAATTGGGTCAGTTCGTTTTCTACGCGCTAAAAGTCTTTCTGCAGATTCGAAAAAGTAAACAGCGAAAATGGCAAGCTGCGCCTACGCGTGCCTAATCACAAATGTAAGAGCATGCATATTTATTCCCTTGTGCAGGGTACATGCTTCGGATTTGTTGGGGGAATGATAAAACATGACACAGATAGGAAGGAGGAGCGACAAATATGGCAGACCACCCGATTCAAGGCCTCATGAGAACAGCGATGGAAAATCTTAAGCAAATGGTGGACGTGAATACAATCATTGGTGATCCTGTTGAAACACCTGACGGTAGTGTCATTCTTCCGATCTCCAAGGTAGGATTTGGTTTCGCGGCCGGGGGTAGTGAGTTCCAATACGATCAGCATCATAATGGCCACCAACACCATCAGCAACATGAACATACGGGTCACCCGTTTGGCGGGGGGAGTGGGGGCGGTGTCTCCATCACGCCTGTAGCTTTTTTGGTCGTAGGCAAACAAGGAATTCGTTCGATCCCGCTTGAAAATACGACCCATCTCTACGACCGGATTTTGGATTCTGTTCCGCAAATCGTGGATAAAGTTCAGGGGATGTTTACCAAATCCGATGAACCTACTGTTTATTCCAATACGATAATTGCCAGAGCAGAAGAACAAGATTTGGAAGACCTTATGGATAGAAAGTAAAAAGGAAGACAAGCACTAAACAGGTATGCTCCATAAAAGGGGCATACCTGTTTTTCGGTAGTAAACGTATGGCATTACCAGAGTTCGTTTACATACAAGCCTGTTTTCGCAACATGCTGATAATGAAGGCTCGAGCTGGAGGAGGCGATATAAGGATGGAGGGCCATCGCTTCCTCGTAGTAACGTGAAAAGGAGCCAAGGGGCTTGCTTTGCAATCCCAATGTACCTGCTCGGAATGCTTGGGCTACACGCTCCATTGTATTTGTATAGTCCATATAGCTGGTCTGTACGGCCTCCAACCATTTCTCATCGTCCATTTCCAGTTGTCCATCTGGTAACAGCTTGATTCCAAACGTTTGGAGTTTTTCCTCTGCGTCTTTTGCCACTTGAGCGAATGCATCCAGCTTTTGTGTCGTCAAGGTATCTGCTTTTTCCGCAAGAAATAGCTTCAGGCGATTGTATTTACTTATTAATGACTGTGTTCGCTCATGTAATCCCTCAATGTCAGGTCCAGCCTCGCTGTCTTTCCCGGCGGCAATGAATTCCCGAGCACTCTTCTCCAAATCTGAGGAAAACCGGTACAGACGCGATAAGGAATCGGAAAGCTCCGTTGTCCATTGCTGCTGACGAGTATAGTACGGCTGCAAATTAAAACTGAGAATCGGATTGACTGGGGTGCTTAGTTTTGCCTGAAGCATATGGGAATGATAGCGGCCTACCCGCTGCGTAAATGGAACATGGCTGACTCGATTCGTTTTCATGTCGGTCACCTCCTCAAATGTAAATGGAATGAATCCCCAGGAACAATTTACTATCTCCTATTATAGACGATGCCTACTCCATTTCAATGAGCAGATCGCCAGTTTGAATAGCTTCGCCTGCTTTCACGTAGACGGCTTTAATTTTTCCGTCGAGCGGGGCTTGAATCGTCGTTTCCATTTTCATCGCTTCACTCACCAGAAGATGCTCGCCTTTTCGCACCTTGTCACCTTCTGCTACAAGCACCTTGAGCACTTTTCCTGGCATGGAGGCACCGAGGTGGGCAGGGTTTTGCGCTTCTGCTTTTCGGCGGATCAGTTCAGAGACTTTTGCGGATTGGTCACGGATGAAGATTTCACGTGGCTGTCCGTTTAGTTCAAAATAGATGATGCGTCGGCCATCTGGATGAAGCTCGCCGACTGCGACCAGCTTGATAATCAATGTTTTACCACGCTCGATCGTGATGGCAGTTTCCTCACCCGGTCGCAATCCGTAGAAAAACGTTCCCGTATTCAATACCGACAGATCACCGTATTCCTTCAGGCGTTGTTCAAATTGCAAATAGACTTGCGGATACATGATATACGACAGGACGTCTAAATGACTGGGTTCACGTCCGATTTTGGCTTCCAACTCAGAAGCAACTTGCGCAAAGTCAATGGGCGCGAGCAATTCGCCAGGACGTGCCGTAAAGGCATCGCGACCTTTTAGCACGAGCTCCTGCAACTTCTTCGGGAACCCTCCCGGCGGTTGGCCGAGATACCCTTGGAAAAATTGAATGACGGAATCCGGAAAGTCGAGGCGTGTGCCTTTCTCCCAAATGTTTTCCTCATTCAAATTGTTTTGGACCATGAACAGGGCCATATCACCGACGACCTTGGATGACGGCGTCACTTTTACGATGTCGCCACACATCTGATTGACGACAGCATACATGTGCTTCACTTCGTCCCAACGACCTTCCAGTCCAACCGCTTTGGCTTGCTGCTCCAGATTGGTGTATTGGCCTCCAGGCATTTCATGAACGTACACCTCGGTGTTACTCGCTTTCATGCCGCTTTCAAAGCCTTGGTAGTACGGACGTACATCCTCCCAGTAATCAGACAGCTTGTTGAACGATTCAAGAGATAAGCCAGTCTCACGCTCCGTATGGGCCAAGCTCGCGATCAACCCGTTCAAGCTTGGCTGGGAAGTGAGTCCAGACATGGAGCTGACGCAAGCATCGACGATATCCACGCCTGCTTCGATCGCTTTCAGAAGCATGGCGCCAGCATTTCCTGATGTATCGTGCGTATGCAGATGGATCGGAATGCTGATTTCTTGTTTTAAAGTAGAGACGAGGGAATAAGCAGCATACGGCTTCAAAAGACCTGCCATATCCTTGATCGCGAGAATATGGGCACCTGCTTTTTCCAATTCCTTAGCCAGATTGACATAGTAGGCCAAGCTGTATTTGGTCTTGGTCGGGTCCAGAATATCTCCGGTGTAGCAAATCGCTGCTTCGGCGACCTTGCCAGATTCACGTACGGCTTCAATCGCTGTTTGCATTCCGGGAAGCCAGTTCAGGCTGTCAAAGATCCGAAAGACATCGATGCCGTTTTCCGCAGAGGCTTTGACAAAGGCATGAATCACATTATCCGGGTAATTGGTGTAGCCTACGCCATTTGCTCCGCGCAAGAGCATTTGGAACAGAACATTCGGTATGCGTTGGCGAAGGATTTGCAGCCGTTCCCAGGGAGATTCCTGCAAAAAGCGCATCGTCGTGTCAAAAGTGGCACCGCCCCACATCTCCAACGAGAAGAGCCCGGAACCGAGCTTGCCTGTCGCTTCTGCAACGGAGGCGAGATCGTACGTGCGCACACGCGTCGCAAACAAAGACTGGTGGGCATCGCGGAATGTCGTGTCTGTGACAAGCACCTGCTTCTGCGCCTGAATCCAGCGTACCAGACCGTCGGCACCTTCTTTATCCAAAATTTGCTTCGTACCGTCCGGATATGGCTGGGTAAATGGTGTCCGCGGGATGCGAGGCGAGTCGAAGTGCGGCTTTTTCTCCGATTTCTGAAGACCAGGATATCCGTTGACAATCGTGTCTCCGATATAAGATAGTAATTTGGTACCACGGTCCTGACGGCCAGGGAAGATGAACAGCTCTGGCTTGGTGTCAATAAACGATGTATCGTAGTTGCCACTCAAAAAATCAGGATGTGTCACGACATTTTCCAAAAACGGCAGGTTCGTTTTCACGCCACGGATACGGAACTCACGCAATGTGCGCAGCATTTTGCGAGCGGCTTGATCAAAGCTCGCGCCATACGTAGAAATCTTGACCAGAAGCGAGTCATAAAACGGGGTAATGATCGCGCCTGGATAACCATTGCCACCGTCCAGCCTTACACCGAAGCCGCCACCGGAACGCCAGGCGGACAAGCGACCGGCATCTGGCAGGAAGTTGTTTTCAGCGTCTTCTGTCGTGACACGGCACTGGATGGCAAAACCACTCATCTGGATATCACTTTGCGCTCGAATGCCAATCTCCTCATCGGAGAGCGCATGACCCTCGGCTACGCGAATCTGCGACTGAACAATGTCGATTCCAGTGATAAGCTCCGTGATGGTATGCTCTACTTGAATACGTGGATTGACTTCTATAAAGTAAAAACGCTTGTCCGGCGTCAACAAAAACTCGACTGTTCCAGCGTTCGAATAACCGGCTTTTTTCATGAGAGTGAGAGCAGCCTGGCAAATATCTTCACGCAGTTTGTCGTCCAACGATAGGCTCGGTGCTACTTCGACCACTTTTTGATGGCGCCGTTGAACGGAGCAATCGCGCTCATACAGATGGACGATGTTTCCTTGGTTGTCACCGAGAATTTGGACCTCGATGTGTTTGGGCTGCTCCAAGTATCGCTCCAAATACACCTTGGCATTGCCGAAGGAAGAGCGGGCCTCGGAACGTGCACGATCTAACGAATCTTGCAATTCCTCCTGACTGCGGACGATACGCATGCCACGCCCTCCGCCGCCAGATACGCCTTTAATAATGATGGGGTAGCCGTATTCTTTGGCAAAAAGAAGCGCCTCTTGGAGTGTTTCGATCGGCTCCGGAGTGCCTGGAATCACTGGGATTTCCGCTTCAATCGCAAGACGACGTGCTTCTACCTTGTCCCCGAATTTGTCGATCAGCTCAGGGGATGGTCCAATGAAAATGATGCCTTCCTCTTGGCAACGCTTTGCAAAATCAGCATTTTCAGCAAGAAATCCATAGCCTGGGTGAATGGCATCGATATCGTTGCGCTTGGCAATTTCGATGATACTTTCGATATCGAGGTAAGCCTCAATAGGCCCTTTTCCCGCACCGACCAAGTAAGACTCGTCAGCCTTGAAGCGATGGATAGAAACATTGTCCTGCTCGGAGTATACGGCTACCGTACGTATGCCGAGTTCCGTTGCTGCACGAAAGATCCGAATGGCGATCTCACCGCGGTTTGCTACCAGTAGGCGATTGATTTTTCTCTTTTTCATTATTCTCTCCCCCTTACGTCTCGGAAAAAAAGACGCATTAAAATTATATATAGAACAAATATACAAAATTTTCTCGACACAAGACACACTTTTTTCGATCACAGGAGGATAGATGAGCGTGAACAAGCAGAACGACAAGCTGCCTGTATTTGTGTATGGCACACTTTTGGCGGGCTTTGGAAATCATAGGAATTACGTAAAACCATATGAGCATGAGGCAACACCTGCGACGATTCAAGGCGAGATCTATCACTTGCCGGCAGGCTATCCGGGATTGCTGAAAGGCGAGCAGAAGGTCGTGGGGGAGATCGTCATGTTTGCCCCTGACGTGTACGAGCAAGCACTAGCTGGACTGGACAAGCTGGAGACGTACTATGGCCAGGGTGATCCGCGCAATGAATACGAACGGATCATCGTGCCAGCGACGATGGAGGGAACAGGTCAGGTCGTGAACGTCTACGTTTATCGTTATTTGGATCAAGACCTGGTCAAGCAAACAGGCGTGCACATTCCGCATGGGAATTGGCGACGCTACATGCAGGAGCTGTCTGAATAGCCAGTGCTGGTTTTGCCAAAACTGGTAGGGAAAAGGAGGGAGCCCTGCCATGGAATTACTCCATTGTGAACCTGCCCAAATCTGGCGTTACCTGATACCGCAAAATCAATGGATGTTTCCCGAAGAAGTTCCAGAAGATGAACTGATCTTTCATTATCGCGACTATATTTATTTTGTAAACAATGATGGCTCAGTTTTGTCCATGCCAAAGCCTGCTTGCTTCGAAACGTTGGATATGGGGACCTTGCTGGAGTATTTGGCAACATCGGACGACACCATCGATTTTGACGATGAAGGAGAATTCGATTACGGTCATGTCTTAAAGCGTATGGGGTATATCGTGCCAGTCAGAGACAAGCGTGAAAAAGCTACCTATCAAATTGAGATTATCAACACGGCGTTGCCGAAAGCACATGGAACGCGGTACGAAATGAAGCAGGTTACCTTCGCTTTTGCCCTCTATCACGCGCTGATGCGCTGTCATGAGCTGAATGCGAAAACGGATTGGGAATATGAGCATGAAGTGAAGCGAATCGCCGAGGTACAAGCCAAGCAAAGCGGGAAAGTGCAAGTGAATCTGTAATTTCTACTATTGGCATAGTGAAAAAAAGTGAATGATAGGGTATGATAATTGAGGTACATACTGAAAGATTTGGTGAGGAGGAAGAAATCATGACAACTGCTGTTGAGCGTCAAGGCGCATTTGTATTCAAAGGTGGTCCTGTAACACTGCTCGGTCCTGAAATCAAAGTAGGAGATACTGCTCCTAACTTTACTGTAGTAGGTGGCGATCTGTCCCCTGTAACTTTGGAAGATTCCAAAGGCACGGTTCGCATCATCTCCGTAATCCCTTCTATTGACACTGGCGTGTGCGATGCACAAACTCGCCGTTTCAACGAAGAGGCTGCGAAATTGGACGGCGTTACTGTGCTGACTGTTTCCGTTGACCTGCCATTCGCGCAAAACCGCTGGTGCGGTGCTGCTGGCATCGACAAAGTGAAAACAGTATCTGACCACAAAGACCTGAGCTTTGGTACAGCTTACGGCGTAGCGATCAAAGAATTCCGTCTCTTGGCTCGCGCTGTATTCGTAATCGATGCAAACGACAAGGTTGTACACGCTGAGTATGTGGCTGCGGCTGGTGAGCATCCAAACTACGAAGCGGCGATTGCTGCTGCACAAGCTGCGAAGTAAGCAATTTTCATAAGTAAGCTCCCTTTTTGTCCAAGTGACGAAAAGGGAGTTTTTTTATTTGCAGCAAGTGGAAAAAATAGTCTTGACGCATTTAGTAACCAATGGTTATATTATAACCAACGGTTACTAACCACTGGTTATAAATTTTTCGAGAAGCAAGGAGCTGAATATCTCGCATGGCAAGCAAACAAGAAATACGCTCAGAAGAAACGAAACGGGCGATTTTGACGGCGGCAGCAGACCTTTTCGCAACCCGAGGCTTTGATACGGTATCCATCAGGGAAATCGCCAAAGCAGCCGGCTGTTCCCATACAACCCTCTATATTTATTTCAAGGACAAAGAAGCTCTGCTTCATCATCTATCCAAGGAACCTTTGCAAAGCTTGGCTCTACAGATGGAAGAAACACTGTCCAAACACGGACGAACACCAGAAGAGAACCTGCGTGAAATCAGCAGTCAGTTCATTCACTTTTGCTTGCGCAATCGAACGATGTATACCTTATTCTTCATGATCAAAGCCTCTCGGATCGATGTAGAGGAGCCGGAAAAAGACTTGCAAACGCTGCGGAATCAATTGTTTGGTTTATTGAGGGAGGCTGTAAGACGTTGCTTGCCAAGTGACATAGAGGAAGAAAAAGCACTGGCTCATGCACGGATTTACTTCTACACGTTGCATGGCATCGTCGGTACGTATACACATTCCGAAGAACCATTGGACAGCTTGATAGAAAGGCTGGCACCTACATTCGCTTTAGCTGTAGATGTTTTTCTCGCAGGAAGTCAAAAAATAATGAACAGGGAGTGACGAGAGAATGATCAGAGTGGAGCAAATCTCGGCGAACATTTGGTGTATCAAAGCATGGTTGTTGATTCCTTTGCGGGTCTGGATTGTCAGGGAGGAAGATGGCGTTACGCTCGTTGATGCAGGGATGCCATTTATGACGAACCGGATTATGGCTTTTATCAAACAGTTGAATGCAGGACCACTCAAACGAATTTTGCTGACGCATGGTCATTCGGATCATGTGGGGGCCGTTAAAAAAATGGCGGCGGCAGAATCTGTACCAGTCTTTGCCCATCGAATCGAGATTCCTTATATGGAAGGGAAAGAGCTGTATCCTCGTCGTAAAAAGCTGGAAGTAAACGTCCAGCCTGGCCTGGCTCAGTCTTTGCCAGAGGATGCCGAAGGGAATATAGCTCCCATTGGCGAATTGCAACCTTATCTGACACCTGGTCATTCTCCGGGGCATGTGGTGTATTATCACGAAAAGGATGGAGTTCTTTTAGCGGGAGACTTGTTTACTTCCAAACGCGGCAGATTGCATCGTCCCATGCCGATGTTTACGGCGGATATGGCTGAAGCACTCAAAAGCAGTTTGATCGTCCGCCAATTGCGACCACGCTATTTGGAAGTATGCCATGGCAAGCCAATCGAAAATCCGGCAGAACAACTTGATGACTATGTAAAAGAGGTCTCTACTACTTTTTCGATTCCTGCTCGTGTTTGGCAATCATAGGGCAATGATCGACTGAGCCAAGTTGTATGAAACGAATCCCCTTTTTCTAGCGTCATAGGTTTGAGGTGATTGGATGAAAAAGGTAGGATGGCTTGGTCAACTATTTCTGATAGCGACACTATTACTGACAGGGTGTGGGAACGGATCGTCCGCGCAAGGGACTTCGCAGCTTGCGGAACCACCACAGCCAGTCATTGAATGGAGCGGAAAAACTGCTGCGACGGTGCCTGCATCTTCCTGCTGGAGCTATAATAGCGAGGCGATTTGCAAGGATACGGCGGCACCACCGGAACTCGTCGCAGAGCAAAAGCCTGCGCCCCTGCAAGTAAAGCCTGGGGCTACGCTGACCGTCACTTTTGCCCAGCAGCCAACTGCAAATACACTCAAGGTAACCCAATGGAACGGTATGAATGAAGTTGAGCAAGCAGTAGAAAACGGCAATCAGTGGAAAGCACCCGAACAGCCAGGCTGGTATTTGTTCGATGTTCGCGGTCAGTGGACGCAAGGTGATGCAGGTCATGCATTTGTCATCGAAGTGAAAGACAACATCTGATAGCATTCTGGACGGTCATGGCCAAACAGCCATGATCGTTTTTTGTTATACTGAGGGGAAGGGAAGACTTAAAGGAGAGACAACATGCTAGAAGAATTAATAAGCTTTACGGTAGATGAGGCAGATGCAGGGCAAACCGTGCGAGAAGTACTGCAAAAGCGGTATGGTGTATCGCGTCGTTTGCTCATTCGTGCCAAATTTAAAGGCTCCATTACACGGAATGGCGTCCTCGTATTCGTGAACGAAAAATTGAATGCCGGCGATAAAATAGCAGTCATGGTTGAAGAAGAGGCGGAAGAGACCGTTGCCCCAGAGGACATGCCGCTCTCCATCCGTTATGAGGACGAGGATTTGATGGTCATCGCCAAGCCAGCGGGATTGGTCGTTCATCCGACAGGAAATCATCCCAGTGGGACTTTGGCCAACGGGATGATCGCTTATTGGAAAAAGCGTGGTGAGCACAGAAAGTTCCGAGCGGTGAACCGTTTGGATAAAGATACATCAGGCTTGATGATCGTAGCCAAGAATCAATGGGCGCATGAACAATTCAGCCGCATGCAGCAGATCAGGACGTTGCAGCGGACCTATCGAGCTATCGTTCAAGGGCTCGTGGAGTCAGACGAAGGTACGATTGATGCGCCGATTGGACTGGCGGAAAATTCGTTTATCACCAGACAGGTAAGGCCGGATGGGCAGACAGCTGTTACCCATTATCGTGTGCTTGCCCGAGGGGAAGGAATGAGTTTTGTCGAGGTGAAGTTGGAGACAGGGCGCACGCATCAGATTCGCGTACATATGAGCAGTGAAGGGCACCCACTTGCAGGAGATGATCTGTACGGGGGAGAACGGGAGCATATCGGCAGACAAGCTTTGCATGCATGGGGGCTATCCTTTGTCCATCCGCGTAGCGGTCTTGCGATGAACTGGGAGGAGCCGCTGCCAAGTGATATGGAGCAGCTCGTCCAACAATTTTTTCCCGATTATCCGTGCAAGGAAATGACCTAGGCGAAAAATTTCGTCATTTCCCTCTGGAAAGCTGTAAGCGTTTTCGATATGATAGAAGAAATTCGTTACAAACATTGGAAACACAACAGAGAATAGCTGGCTGTCTGCGGGGGAAAATCCCGCAAAGATTTTTTTCAGTAGCAGACGAGACCCAGCTTGCGCCTGATGCCTGTTTCGGATCGTTTTGACAAAAAGGGCTTCCCTTTTTATTTTTGTCATGCACCGGAATTGCCTTGGGGGTGAGCTGGGTTTTCTTATTGCCCAAGAGAAGGAGAGGGTTTCATGAAGCTGGTTTCCTATCGAGAAAGGGAAAGGGATGCTTGGCGAGCGGGGCTCTTGCACGAAGGAAAAGTCAAAGATATTGCACATGCTTGCCCGGAGGCGCCGAGTACAGTGCTTGGTTTACTCGAGGAGTGGGCGAACTGGTTACCCGTTCTCCAAAAAGCATACGAGGCACAGGATGGTTGGGATTTAGAGCAAGTCGAGCTAGGTTCGCCACTCCCACGTCCCGTCAGCTTTCGTGACTTTTATGCCTTCGAGGCCCATGTGAAGACAGCACGAGCGAAACGCGGACTTTCGATGGTGCCCGAATGGTATCACTTCCCCGTCTTTTATTTTTCGAATGCAGCAGCTTTTACAGGGACACAAGCGAATATTCGCAGACCCAAAGCAACCGAGTGGCTGGACTATGAGCTGGAGATTGCCTGCGTGATAGGAAAAGCAGGAGTAAACATTCCAGTAGAACGAGCGGAAGAGCACATCGCAGGATATTGTATCTTAAACGACTGGAGCGCTCGGGATATACAACGGGAAGAGGTCAAGGTCGGCTTAGGGCCAGCCAAAGGCAAAGATTTCGCAACGTCCATGGGACCGTGGCTGGTTACACCGGAGGAGCTGGCGGATGTACGCATCACAGGCGAAAAGGGCAGCCGCTACGATCTGGAGATGGTGGCACGAATCAATGGTAGGGAGTATTCAAAAGGAAACTTCAAAGACATTCACTATACATTCGCTGAAATGATTGCCCGCGCCTCAGAGGATTGCTCCTTGTATCCCGGAGATGTTATCGGATCGGGAACGGTAGGGACTGGCTGCATTTTGGAGCTCGGGACAGAGCAGTATGCTTGGCTTGCGCCAGGTGATGTAGTGGAGCTAGAGGTGGAACGCCT
Organism: Brevibacillus brevis; assembly: GCF_001039275.2. Lineage (NCBI taxonomy): Bacteria > Bacillati > Bacillota > Bacilli > Caryophanales > Paenibacillaceae > Brevibacillus > Brevibacillus brevis. The sequence goes on along the minus strand of NZ_CP030117.1, from coordinate 4,343,161 downwards.
CGGTGTGCTTCGCAATACGATTTGTGAATAAGGATGAAAAAAGGAGGAAGGAACGTATGGCTTTTTATCAACGAATGGGGGAAGTTCCACAAAAGCGGCATACAACATTTTACAAGCCGGATGGGGGACTGTACCGCGAGCAAGTGATGGGAACCAAAGGGTTTTCCGGAATTCAATCCATTCTGTATCACCACAATCCACCAACCCAAGTGAGGGAGACGCGCAAATACGCAGACGTCCGCTTGGAATATGTGGAGCAGGTTGATTTAAAGCATCAGCATTTTAAAACGTTTGATGTTCAGCCGGGTGGGGACCCGATTTTCGGACGTCGCTACATGCTGGGGAATAACGATGTCGTCATGGCAGTATGCGCACCGACAGAGCCGATGGATTACTTTTATCGCAATGCGGATGGGGATGAAGTTGTCTTTGTCCATCAAGGTGAGGGAGAGCTGCAAACGATTTTCGGTACACTCACTTACAAGCCGGGCGACTACCTCGTTATTCCGATCGGCACGACCTATCGGATAGTACCTTCTGTGCAGAGTCGTTTCCTCGTCATCGAGTCACAGAATGAGATCGTGCCACCGAAGCGTTATCGCAACGAGCATGGTCAATTGTTGGAACATTCGCCGTTTTGTGAACGTGATATTCGTTTGCCGGAAAAATTGGTGACACATGTGGAAAGCGGAGACTTCGAAGTGCGCGTCAAACGCCAATCTGTGGTCTACAGCTACTTCTTTGACTTCCATCCGTTCGATGTTGTGGGCTGGGACGGTTATTTGTATCCGTATGCACTGTGTGTTCATGATTTTGAACCGATTACTGGACGCATTCATCAACCACCACCTGTCCATCAAACCTTTGCCGGTCAAAACTTTGTCATCTGCTCGTTCGTTCCGCGGATGTATGACTATCATCCGCAAGCAATCCCTGCGCCTTACTACCACAGTAATGTAGAAAGTGACGAGGTGTTATACTACGTTGATGGCAATTTTATGAGCAGAAAAGGTATTTACGAGGGTTCGATCACTCTGCATCCAATGGGGATTCCTCACGGGCCGCATCCAGGCAAGGTAGAGGCGAGCATTGGGAAAAAAGAAACGCAGGAGCTTGCTGTTATGCTGGACACATTCCACCCGCTTCACGTTACAAAGCAAGCGTTGGAAATCGAGGATGAGGCATACATGTCAAGCTGGTTGCCACCGCAGGAATAGGAAGAGGTGCAAAAACGCAATGGAAATCGCTATTCACGAGATTGAACGGCAGGAAAAATACAAGCTCTTGATCGGTTGCATCGTCCCGCGGCCGATCGCTTGGGTCACCTCCTTAGGGGAGGGGGCGATCGTCAATGCCGCTCCTTTCAGCTATTTTAATGTCGCCAGCATTGAACCGATGATGGTTTCAGTTGCCGTCATGCGCAAGCCGGGGAGTGTCCCAAAGGATACGGCACGAAACATCATGCAAACGGGAGAATTCGTGGTGAATATGGTGGACGTACACAATGTGGATGCAGTCAATCAGACTTCTGCTGATTATCCGCCAGAGATCAGTGAAGTAGAGGCAGTGGGGCTGGAAGTTGCCCCATCTGTTCTCGTCAAGGTGCCGAGACTACGTGCATCCCGCATCCATTTTGAGTGCAAGCTGCATCAGATTGTGGAATTAGGTAGTCCGACCACATCGGATTTGATTATCGGGGAAGTGGTGCATGTACATGTAGCAGATGAGCTGTATCATGCAGGACGGATTGATGCTACAGCGTTTGCACCCGTTAGCAGATTAGCAGGCCATACGTATGCGACTCTGGGCGAACAGTTTGATCGTCCCCGCCCCGTTTATGAGCCGCCTGCCAAGTGATTGATCTCCGTCCAGCGACGGAGGACAAATCCCTCTACGGACCATTTTACCGGATTCGCCTATCGGGTATCCTGTAGATACAAGGCAAGCGGATACTGTAGAGAGGGTGGAATGCAATGATGGAAAGACGACTATACCGTTCTCATGATAAACGGTTATTTGGAGTTTGTGGTGGGATTGCGCAATTTTTGCGCATTGACTCTACGCTGGTGCGTGTAGGAGTTGTCGTTCTCACTGTTTTTACAGGAGTACCGATTTTGCTTTACTTGCTAATGGCGATGATCATGCCAAAGGAACCGCAATGGTCATACGCTTCAGACGGTTTCCCGATGCATGATGTACCATATAGTGGACATGCACGTATGAACGATTTGGATCAGGAGATTGACCGTCTGGAGAAGCGTGCTTTGGTACAGGAAGTGTATCGCCTGCGTGAAGAATTGGGCAAATACAAGGGACTGTAAAGTAAAGAAGAGACTTCCAGGGCTTTACGCTCACGGGAAGTCTCTTTTCACTTTTACCTATTTTGATCCCACAAAAAAATTGGTCAGCAACTTCTGGAGATCGCTGCATAACATGTAAGGTGGAAAACCTACATAGGGAGGGAAAAGCAGTGTATCTCGGCGTGTTCGATTTGAATCAGCGTTTGGAGCAAACCCGCAAAATCCTGCGGGAAAAGCAACATCTGAAAAAACTGATTGAAGAAGACATCCATGACTTGGAACAAGACGTCAAAGAATTAGAAGCGATGACGACGAAACAAGACAAGTATGCAACCAGTGCTCAGCGCTAAAACAGCTCTATGCGCGACAAAAAGAGGAAGTGGCAACTGCCCGAAGAAGGCAGGGAGCCACTTTTTTAATTGTGAAGCGCTTGATCCAAAACCTTTTCTACGATGGCAGGAACCATGCGGATCGCTGCACTATCGGTTCCGTATGTCTGGCTGTCCGCGTAAGCACCTTCCATCAACAAGATAAGCGTATAGGCCAGCTCGCATGGATTTGCAGCGCCAAGGGCAGTCGTGCGGTCCAAAAAAGCGTCGCGGATGCGTTTCTGATGAGAGCAAACCAACTCGCGAACAGGATGAACCGGATCAGGAAACTCGACAGCTACATTGATAAAGCAACAGCCGCGAAATTCCTCGTTGGTCGCTCGCTCAGCCAGATCAGCAAAAAACTGAATGATTTGCTCTCGTGGCCGATTGGGATGCTTGGCGATGCTCTCTTCCCACTCTTGCCAAAATACGTTTTGCTTTCGGGTCATGTAGGCGAGAATCAGATCCGTTTTCGAGGAAAACTGCCGATAGACGCTCATTTTATTCATTCCGGCACGCTCGACGATGGCATCTACACTGACGGCATGGATTCCTTCTTGATAAAACAATTCTTCTGCAGCGTTCAAGATGATCTCTTGTGCTTTTTCACGAGGCACGCGAGGACGTTTTGCTTCCGTCATATACCATCCCCCATTTAGGATTTCCAGACGTCAGCGACAATTTCAAAAGAGCGAACACGATCAGCATGGTGGTACATTTGCGTCGTAATCATGAGCTCATCTGCGCCTGTAGCATCGAGCAACTCTTGCAGTTTGCTTTTCACGGTAGCAGGGCTGCCGATGATGGAAGAACGCAGCTGTGCTTGGACAGACAGTTTTTCGAATTCGCTCCATAGCTCATCCATATTGTCCACAGGTGGTTGGATTGGCTTGAGATCGCCGCGGACGAGATTTAAGAATGCCTGGTAATGGGAGGTGGCCAGTCGATTTGCGAGCTCATCTGTATCGGCTGCCATCACGTTGACGCCAACCATGGCATATGGCTGATCCAGCACTTCCGATGGACGGAAACAATGACGATACGTCTGCAACGCAGGCAATGTAAAGTTAGGCGAAAAATGTCCAGCAAATGCAAAAGGCAATCCGAGCATACCCGCCAGTCGCGCTGAGAAATCGCTGGAACCGAGCAGCCAGATCGGGATGTTCAGACCTTCGCCAGGAATAGCGCGGATGGCTGATGACGACTCGCTTGTTCGTGGACGAAGATATTCACGCAGCTCCTCCAATAACTCCGGGAAATCCTCTCCACCAACCCGCAAATCGCGGCGTAGCGCACGTGCTGTTCGTTGGTCCGCTCCGGGTGCGCGTCCCAAACCTAAGTCGATCCGGCCTGGATAGAGAGACTCCAGTGTCCCGAATTGCTCGGCGATCACGAGTGGAGCATGATTGGGCAGCATAATGCCGCCTGAGCCAACACGGATTTTGCTGGTGCCGCCGGCAATGTAACCGATGAGAACAGAGGTGGCAGAGCTGGCTACGCTGGGCATTGCGTGGTGTTCGGCAAGCCAATAACGAGTAAAGCCCCATTTTTCCACCTGCTGCGCTAGATTGAGACTGTTTTTATACGATTCAGCGGCGTTGCTACCCTCGGTTATAGGTGCTAAATCGAGAACGGACAATGGGATATCTCGTAGTTGCTTCGAGGAGATTGTATCGGACATGGGATGAAACCCTCCTTGTACTTAGCGGTTGCTGGTCGGATAAGATTGTTACTGGGTAGTAACAAAACGTACTTGCATCATACGGAGCAGAAGAAGGGATGTCAACGCTTGGATGTGCGACCGAGCACATTGGGAGAAAAAGAAAAAGCCCTGACAATGCAAGGGCTTTACGTACATCCTTATTGTTTTGTTAAGATTACAGGTCCATTCGCGGTAATAGCGAGGGTGTGCTCGAATTGAGCGGACAGCTTCCCATCGCGAGTACGTGCTGTCCAACCATCTTCATCGACCGTAGCATGGTACGTCCCGATGTTCAGCATGGGCTCAATGGTAATGACCATGCCTTCTTTGAGGCGTTGACCTCTGCCAGGAGGGCCAAAGTGAGGAACGAACGGCTCCTCATGCATTTCCTGACCAATACCATGTCCGGTAAAATCACGCACGACAGAATAGCCTTGTGCTTGTGCATACGTTTGGATGGCGTGGGAAATGTCACCGATCCGATTGCCTACGACAGCTTGCTCAATACCGAGATACAGCGATTTTTCAGTGACTTCCAGCAGTCTTTTCGCTTCTGGGGACACTGTTCCCACTTCATAAGACCAAGCGGAGTCAGCCAGCCAGCCGTTTTTGCGAACAACCATGTCGATAGTGACGATATCGCCATCACGCAAAGGCTCTTTTTTTGGGAAGCCATGGCAGATAACATCATTTACTGAACCGCATGTGGCATAGGGATATCCATGAAACCCTTTTTGCTCAGGGGTCGCGCCATTTTCAGCCAAAAATTCTTCTACGAATTGATCAATCTCCCAGGTAGAAATGCCTGGACGAATCATCTTGGCAATCTCACGATGACAAGCAGCCAAAATTTTGCCTGCTGCATGCATGAGTTCAATTTCTTCAGGTGTCTTGAGGATAATCATCGACTCTCTCCTTCTCCTCGTTAGTCAAGAACTCTTTATAGTATATAGTGTAGTCCCGTTCTGCGCCAATTGCCACACCGAAAACGGCATGGTAGGATGAGGAAGAAATAATCAACCCTGGGGGTAGGTAGCGTGGACAAGTTTCAAGAACATCTGGCGAACTACCAGATTCATGTAAAAGAAGACGTGGAAAAACGTGTTGCCTTTATTTGTGAGCAAATTGACGGAAATGGTCTCGGCGGTGCAGTCGTCGGTATTTCTGGTGGGATTGACAGTGCCGTTACGGCAGCGCTGTGTGTTCGTGCATTAGGCTCTGAACGTGTCATTGGCGTTTGGTTGCCTGCTTACTCGCAAACCGTTCATGAAACAGATTCCAAGCGACTTGCTGAAGCGATTGGATTCAATTTGCACACGGTTGATGTAGGGCCTGCCTACGACGCTTTGGTTCCTGCTATCGAGAGTGTACTTGGGCTTGATGACAAAACAAAAGGAAATACAAAGGCTCGTTTGCGCATGACAGTGTTGTACGCCATCGCGAACCAAAAAGGATACCTGGTAGCGGATACGTGCAACCGGAGCGAGATTCATGTTGGCTATATGACAAAAGGCGGAGACGGTCTTGCCGACTTTAATCCAGTAGCAAGCCTGACGAAGCATGAGATGCGAATTCTCGCTGCTGAGCTCGGGGTGCCTGGAGAGATCATTACGAAGCCGCCTTCTGCCGATTTGTGGGAAGGGCAGACGGATGAACAGGAGATGGGCTTCACCTATGAGGACCTGGATCGTTTGCTGATTACAGGCGAAACTCGACCGGAGGCCAAAGAACGCATCGATTACCTGCATCGAATCTCTGAGCATAAGCGCAACATCATGCCAGGCATATAGATATGCCACAATCCTACAAGCTGTTTACAAGTTGTCTGTGGCAAACGACCAGTGCAGTCGTATCAACAGAGCAACGTCTCTACTTGTTTGATCCGGCCTATTTTCCACATGAGATAGAGGCGATTGCTGACTATGTGCAAAGGGAGAGGAATGGAAGAGAGCTCATTCTCGTCCTGACTCACGGAGATTGGGATCATGTTGTCGGGGTCGGCAAATTTCCGGATGCCACAATCATTGCACAAAAGGAAATCCTCACCGATGGACGGATCGAGGGTAAGCTGAACAAGGCAAAGCGGTTTGATGGCTCGTATTACGTGGTCAGATCGTATGAAGTAGGAATGCCGAAGTTCACGAAATTTGTGGAGGATGCACAAGATTGGCAGGAGGTCTTTTTCCTGCCTGTACCAGGACATACACCTGATCAGATGGCGACCTTGTTCCGGGAGCAGAAGCTGCTTGTTGTCGGTGACATGCTATCCAATTTAGAGTTCCCGTTTATCGATGACAGCAGTGCTTATTTGGAGAGTCTGGAAAAAATCGAGCGGTTGGTCCTTCTAGGAGAGGTGGAAGAAGTCATTCCTGGACACGGAGTACCTGCAAAAGGACGCGAGGAAATTCTGCATCGAATTGCACGTGATCGCCAGTATTTGTTGGATGCACGTGCAGTTGTTTTCGAGGGGATCGCCAATAATGTAGGGGAAGATGTACTTACAGAGCAGTTTTCCCAACTGATGTATGATGGTGTATCGATCGATGAACATCTCCGTTCAGCCCATGACCAAAACCGGGATCAACTATGCAAGGAAGCTATTTCGCAGAAAGGTTGATTATTCCACGGTTTTATAAGATAATAGGGGTTACGCAAATCTTTCTAGGAAAGAGGTGGAACAGATGTCTACGACTGAATTGATGCTGAGAACAAGTCTGGAAGGACGTGTGAAGCGTACGTTGCAAACGTACTTCCGTCGCCCTAACGACGTGTTGATCAAGGAAAGCCTCGGAGCGAACGGTTTGTCCCCAGAGCAAGTGGAAGTAACCGTAGAGCTCTTGAAAGAAGACAAAACTGTTGCCGAAATCATGGAGCACCTGCACGATCAAGGCTACTTTGCATAACATTGCGAGCAAAAAAGACCGGACTGACATTCGATTGTCGGACCGGTCTTTTTCGTTCGAGCGACTAAGGAGTAGGGCTTTCCTCAGGCAATGAGCGCCGTAATTTCTTGCGGCGATACAATTGAAGGCCAGTTAAAACGAGAAAGTAGCTCATGAACGCGACAATCAGTCCCATGATGGCACTCCCGGTAAAATAGACAAGTCCTTTTTCTTTCACCCAGACAAGCCATTGCATCCCGGACTCGTGATGGATCAAATGCCCTTGTAACGGTTTGCCGATCAACACGTATCCAATATTGTAATTAAAAAGGATGAAAAGCGGTAAGATGAGCTTTCCGATGACAAACGCAACCAAACCAGCGGGCAAACTGGCACGAAACAGCTTGCAAAGCGGGAAAAGCAATAAAAACGCGAGGCCAAAAGTAGGCAGGGTAATGAACTCGATGAAGATTCCGAGCGAAAATCCGCGGGCGACAAAAGCTGGAGCCCCTTTCATTCTCAGCACCTTGTAGTATTCGAATTTTAGCTTTCGATATGTTTTTTTCCACATCCGTGCTATCCCTCGTTTGTCCCAAGTCATTTGTCTGTAATATCCCCTAAGGGTAAGGCGAATGGTGAAGCTGGATTCGTTTTCAATTGATGTTGTAGAGTATCTCCAAGTTGGCAAAAATTAATAGTTGCCATACGAGCTCTGATTTGTGAATGCGCCTTTCTTTTGGCATAATGGAAGAGGGCAGCTTGCTGGAAAAGTGGTGACATTCGTGGAAGATGTAATGGGAACCTTCGGTGACTATATTGCTCAATATGGGTATGGCGCCTTGTTTGGATTGTTCTTTCTAGGAATTTTGGGGATGCCCTTGCCTGAAGAAACGCTGCTCGTTTTTTCTGGATTTCTTGTCTCAACGGGAAAATTGGAATATTGGCCTACTTTTTTCGTCTGCTTTCTCGGTTCCGTTACAGCGATGACGGTGGCATACTGGATCGGCAGAACATTAGGCTACACTTTTCTCGAACGATATGGGAAACGACTGGGAATGGGCTATACGGTTTACAAAAAAACGGAAGAGTGGTTTAATCGCGTCGGTAAATGGGCGCTTCCGCTAGGCTATTTCATCCCTGGTGTTCGTCAGTTTACGGCCTATTTCGCCGGGATTACGCGATTGCCATTTCCGACTTTCATGCTCTATACCTATTTGGGTGGGTTGTTTTGGAGCTTGCTTTTTGTGACGCTTGGCTGGCAATTAGGAGAACGTTGGGATGAGCTGTTTGATTTGATTGCTCGTAACCTCGCGATTTTTTTTATCGCTTTGCTCGCATTGATCGCAGCCTGGTCGTATTTCAGGCACAAGGCGAATGTAAAAAAACAACTACGGAGGGATCAGAATGAGTGAAGAAAACCGCAACGAAAATCTACTGCCTGTGGTTCAGAAGCCGACCGAACTGGTTCCTGTAGTATTACCGGAAAAGCATCAGCGATTTTATGATAAATTGCGTGAGAAAATCGAAGCGTTCATACGAGACAAGGGAGTCAATGATTCTGTAGCCAACTTTATACTGCTTGCACCAGATTTGTTCGTTCTCTTGGCCCGCCTTATGCTGGACAAGCGCGTAGGTGTTCAATCAAAAGCGTTAGCGGGTGTAGCGGTTGCCTACTTCATTACCCCGGTTGATTTTATTCCGGAGGTATTAGTCGGTGGATTCGGACTTGTGGACGACGTCATTTTGGCTGTTTATGCATTGCGCAAGATTTTGGTGGATATCGATGAATCGATTGTACGTGAGCATTGGAATGGCGAAGAAGACCTCTTGGCTGTCATTACGAAGGTGGTTCGATCAGCGGATGATCTGGTCGGCAAGAAAATAGTGAAAAAGCTGGAAGAAACCCTGTTCCGAAAAAAATAAGCTAGGATGGGACAAATAGATGAAATATTTATTGGATTATCAAGAGGGAGAGCGTGTTGTCGCTTTTTGCTTGATTAAAAACAAGGAAGCAGGCGTAGCGAGTAACCAGAGTGAATACTTGAACTTGGAGTTGGGAGATCGCTCCGGCACCATCAGTGCAAAGCTGTGGGATGTCAATGCAGAAATGAAGGAATGGATTAACGTCAAGGCTGTCGTGAAGATCGACGCTGCTGTCCAAGTGTATCGTGGGAAAAAGCAACTGGTGATTCAACGAATCAGACCGGCTGGTGCATCCGACGAAGTTCAGATGGAGTCACTTATTCCGATCTCGCCAGTTCCAGTAGAGGAACTGTGGACAAAGCTTACCCATGCAGTCGACAGCCTGCAGAGTGCCACGCTCAAGGCCATTATTCAAGAAGCGCTGGCAACAGAGGAGATTCAGGATCGTCTTCGCCATTATCCGGCTGGCGTTCGCATGCACCACAACTATTATCATGGTTTGCTCGAGCATATTGTCTCTCTGTTGACGGCGGCACAGAGCCTCTTGCCCCTGTATCCACAAGTAGACAGGGATGTATTGATTGCGACTTGTATCCTACACGATATTGGAAAACTGTACGAGCTGTCTGATCCCATCGCCCCTGACTACACCACGCCAGGTCAGTTAATTGGTCACTTGGTCATGGGAGTCGAGATGGTAAGCGGTATTTGCCGCAAGCTAGATATTTCTTTAGGGGACGCGGAGGTTCTGCACTTGAAGCATTGCATTTTGAGTCATCATGGAGAGGTAGAAAACGGCTGGGGCAGTGCTGTATCTGGAAAAACGCCTACAGCTGTCATGTTCCATTACCTGGATCAGATCGACAGCAAAATGAACGCTTTGAGCCAAACACTAGCGGACATGACAGAAGAAGAGGAATGGGCGTACGCTGGCGTGCTTAGACGTAAAGTCTGGCGCGGGTATTAATGGACCAAAAAGCCAACTGCTAAGCAAAACGAGCAGTTGGCTTTTTTTAGATAAATCAGAAACGATTTTGCAGGAAGCTCGTCTTAACAGTAATGTCTTGTAATGAGGAGGTATTCCTGTGAAAAAGCGAAACAGAGCTGCCATGTTTGTGTTGGCAGTCAGCATGGTCACGACACCAGTGGCACTTCTGCATCCGTTGTCTTCTTATGCGTATGATGGCAAATCAAGTTTGGAGCCTATTCAGTTGCCAGGAGACATCGCTCACTTGTTAACAGAATTGAAAGAGGACTATGTGCCTCTCATGAAGGGCCTTCATGTGGACTCATACGGAGGGACAAGCAAATCGGGGTATGTCATTAATCTCTCGGATCGAAAGAGTATCATTACCACGAATACGACGCTCACTATCTCCACAAATGCAGAGGGAGATATGACCAGTTTTGTCCTGCATGATGTGAATCGGGACAAAACAACTAAAATCAATCAAAAGGAAGCCTATCAAAAGGCTGTGGACTTTGTTCGGAATTACATAGCAGTTGACCATGTTATTTCCCCGCGAGCGATGCTTTCTTACGATCGTGCATCTGAGCTGGATCATCTGGCGGTTGTCAGTGTCTACCCACAGTTGAACAACACATGGGTGGACAAAGAGACAGCACGGGTCATGGTTGACGCAAAGGGTCAGGTTGTCCATTTTCAGCAAGAAAAGCTAAAGCTTCCTACCGCAGAAGAAGTAGCGGACCCAAGCAAGACTGTAGCGCTTGAAAAGGCAATGAAGGAGTGGCAAGACAAGGTATCCTTGGAATTGGTCTACGATGAGTCAGCTGGCAAGCTCGTTTACGTGCCTGACCAATTGCCAACGATAGATGCTCTGACTGGCGAAGAAGTTCCGTCTGTGTATAAAACAGAGAATGAGACGATGAAAATCAAAGGAACAGCAGACATGGGAGTCTGGCGAGATATGAAAAAAATGGAGCAGATGCTCGAGAAGGATTTTGGCCTGAAGCTGAATCAACGCACGTACAAAAATGTAAAAGAAGACAAGAAGTACAAAAACAGTGACATCGATCGCCATGAATGGAATGCAAGCTCGTATCAAAGCGCGTGGATTACGCTCGACCGTAAAACAAAATCACCCATTGAATTCAAGCTGGACGGTCCCGTAGAAAAGGAGCTTGAGAAGCCGCTCACACATGATGAGGCAAAAGACATCGCCGTACAATTTGTGGAAAAATACTTATTGTCCAAAGAACAATCTTTCTCCGTAAAAGAGACGCGTCTGGTAGAAAATCTGCCTGGCTGGGCGGATCAAAATCTGGTGCGACCGATCAGTAGTTTTGCTTTTCATCCTGAGATTGATGGTATCCCAACCAAGAGGCCACTGTTTTACATGGAAGTGGACGCAAAGAAGGGCAATGTAGTCCTTGCTCAAGTAAATGAGCTGCCGTCCATGCCTGCTACCATCAGGAAAGACGGTATTATCAAGGATGAGAAAGCAAAGGACGCGTATGTCAAAGAAGCAAATCTGCGCTTGGCATACTGGTATCCGAAGGTAGGTACGCATGCAGCGAAACTGCCGCAGTTGGCCTATTTACCGACAGCAGATGCCAAGTCTTTGCAGATCAATGCTGCTACGGGTGCAGTGGAAGAAATCTGGCTGGAATGGAAAGCTACCCCATAACCAAAACCCGATATGGTGTAGAAGCCATGTCGGGTTTTCCCTTTCATCATTATCGGAATTCATAAACACTTCAAGGCAGGTAGGATTTTTTTTCTTTTTGTAGAATATCTTCTTGATTCCCATTTGATTTGGCAAACAATGCCGATCACGAGAAGGAGAAAGTGCAATGAAACGGCCAACTTATACCCTACCAAGTATTGTAAAAAAGGTATTCCGGCCCGGTGAGCGCTCCCTTCCACGTACGGAGATCTGCTCCCGGATGGAAGCGAATGAGCTGAATGCTTTTTTGGATCTGGACTGCGAGACAATACTGGAAAAAGTGTTGAACATGGAGCAGTCTCCAGTGCGGGTTGGAAGCTCTGAGGCGATCGTAGAGGTCACTCACCAGCCGCATCAAGTGTACGACTTGGCTCATCGCTATTTGCGCGATAGCCAAACACCCAAAAAGCTTGAGCAAATTGTCGCAGAGCTGCGTCGTCAAACGCAGTTTGGCTGGAATCAGATTCTTCGTATGTTGCAATTGGAACGCGATCCTCGCTTTGTGCAATATCAAGGCGACAGCAGATGGTTTTTGGCAGAGTGGACTTTGGGCAATGACCAAGTGTATGCGTTTTGCCGCGACAATGGCATTACGCAGGTAGCTGCTCGCACATTAGTCCATTTTCTGGAGCAGGAAGTTGGAATTGCTGCAGATGCTGCTTTTCTCCCTGCGCAAGATGACCGCTTCCGCATTGACGGTGATACCATGTACATCATTGCTCGTAGCGAAGATTCCAAGGAAGAGCAGGCGGCCCTCGAGGTTGCAGTGGCTGCCCCTTCTGTATCGATAGGAAACAGCGAGTCCGTCTCAGAAGAAATTGCATCGGAAGAACCAGCGAATCCCTTACACCAGGTGGAAGAACAACAAGAACTACTATTTACCAAGGAGGATGCTACTATGTCTACCATTACCAACCAGCAAGTTCTCGAGGAAGTACAAAAACTGATGCAAGAAGCTATCAACCGCTTGGAGACAAGAAATCAAGAAATGTCCCAAGAAGTTGTCGCTCATTTTCAACAAAGCAATATGCAAGCTATAGAAGTGCTAATGAAAGAGAAACATAAGCATGAGCAGATCGTACTTGGCATTCAACAGGTGCTAGCGACCAGTGAACAATGAGTAAACTTGAGGCTACGATCCGGTTAGAGCAGAGATTTGCCATCCTGCGCGATGTTATCGCGGGCTATCGGATTCGCCTTCAAGACATGGAGAAGGAAGTGGTGGAGCTTTTTGCCACGAACCAACTCTCTGCTATTTCAGCATGCATGGGCGAGAAGCAGCGCATCGTCAGGTTGATGAATCGACTGGAACAATTTATTGTTCAATGGGAAAGCAACAACACGGATGTGGGTATCGCACATGAACCAAAGCGCGAGAACACTTGAACACATGACGAATAATGCGGTAAAATAGGGGGATTGTGCATGATTCCCCGCGCATGCCGCGTGGGATGGAAAGGAGATCCAAACCCTCTATGTCGGTAGGAAGAAACGAACTGTGCCCTTGTGGGAGCGGAAAAAAATACAAAAAATGCTGTGGGGTTGTCACTCCTATTACGGAGCTGCGTAGCCGCCATGAGCAAAAGCTGCAAAAAGAATACGCTGGCTGGGTCGAAAGACTGAACCATTTTGTCGGCGCAAATGTAACCAGCGAGACGATTCAAGAAGCGCGGAATCGTTTTGCCGAAGAAGTAGGTTTGACCCAAGAGAGCGTCGCACGTCCTGAGTGGGCAGCCCATTTCTTCAACTGGTGTGTATTGGACGTCAAAACAGGTGGAAGCACGCTGCTTGAGAACTATATCAAACAGCATGGACGTCGGATGGAGCCTGATCTTCGCCGTGCGTTTGCTGGACTACACCTGAATGTTTATGAAATCGTGGAAGTGGATCGTGATGTCATCACGGTTCAACAACCGATATCGGAAGAAAAACACTATCTGCTTCGTGCCAATACGTTGAATGTTGTCCCTGGACAATTGATCGTAGGGCGCCTGCTGAATCTAGGTCTGCGTGATATGCTCTTCTCTGGCAGCATCATCTTGCAGCCACATGTCAAGGAAAGCCTGCTCGAGTGGTTACACCAGCATCCAGAAGTAGAAGCGGCGAAGGCAGATACGAGCAAGAGAAGCTATACGACAGAGCTGTATCACTTCATCGTTCAATTCGGGGAAGCGGCAAGCGAGTCGGAAGCACCGAAGCAAGAATCGCTTCTGCGTCGTACCTATGCTTTGCCAGATCGTAAGCAGCTGCTGAAAGTAATCGAGTCGAACCCTGCATTTGAGCTGAAAAAACGAGATGGTGCTCGTGAGATATGGGTATATGCGACACGCAAGGAAGAGCATTTGTTCCCGAATTTAAAGGATGCCTTGCTGGAGTTATACGAAGTACAGGCAGAAGTGATTTTGCAGGATGACAGCCTGGTTCTGGAAGGGTATCCACCGCAGTTGGACGAAGTGGCAGAGCTTTTGCTGCTGCTTGCATTTGAGAACGAAGAGGAGATTCGCGTTCTTACTTCAACAGGTTCTCGTTTGTCCAAAGGAACTCTGTTCATCACGAGTCAGCCTACTATGCCACCAAAAGTGTTGCAGTGGGCAGTCCAAACCTATTTTGCTGAAAAATGGCTGGTTACTTCCCATGAACAGCTCGATGATTTGGCTCCGCTCTTGGTTGCGGCTACAGAAAACGAGGAGTTGCATGAAAAACTCCATAAGCTGATGGAGCAAATGGAACAGGATCATAAAATCGGACAAGGCTTGGCTCGCTTTATCCGTATGGACATGCTACGTCCGCGCCTCTCGTTGTCAAATGACAGCCTGCATGTGCATAACCTGCTACGCCGTCCGTTGATCGAGGGGTTGCCGGAGAGTGTGTACACCGTACATCCTGACAGACTTGCGGACATCAGTCGTTTCGTGCAAGAGATGACCGAGGGCAAATCAGAAGCAACCGTCAAAAAGTACGATGAGGTCATGAACAACTTCCGTTCATTCGTCAGAGGAGCGTTTGGCCCATCTTTCACATGGGAGCAGCTGCGCAGAGAGGACCTGGTATACTTCCTCGTCCACGACATTTTCACGCGCACGGACGCAACGACCAAAACGTTGGCAACAAATTTGATGTCTGTTTTGACGGCGTTCTTCAAGTGGCTGGATAAGCAGGGACCATACGCGCTTTATCCTGTCATGCAGCCATTGTTCGCCGAGTTGAAGGAAACATTGCCGGAATCCTATCGCCTGCGTGGTGTGCTGGAAAAGGAAGCGACTCAAAATCTTTACAGCAACCCGATGGCGATCAAAGATATCACGGAAGAATCCATACTCGTGCAAGAAATCACTTCATCTGGTTGTACGGCAAAACGTGTGAATGGCGAGACAATCAAGCTGTCTATTGGCGCTGATTTGGGTGCTATGCTGGCAGCAGATTGGATGATCCACGGCTTGTTCGGTCAAGGTGAGGATGGTACTTGGAGACTGTATGGTACGCCTGAGGTGTATCCGCCAGTCATTGCCCAAGTGCTGGGCGCACCAACAGGTGTATTGGTTTAGATCCCTAGCATTAACAAAAACCCGAGGATTTGTGTCCTCGGGTTTTTGTTTTGACTTTTCTTTGGTATAGATTAGTGAGCCCATTCGCGGAGTGTCTTGTCTTTCGGCAGGAAAAAGCCCATAAACCCAATCAACGGGAGGAACGAACATAACAGAATGACAAAGCTCAAACTGTAGAGATCGGCGAGATAGCCGAATACGAGAGCGCCCATGCCTCCCATTCCGAACGCAAGCCCGATAATCAGCCCGGATACGGTACCGATTTTACCAGGCAGTAGCTCCTGTGCGTATACAACCGTGACGGAGAAGCTGGAAAGCATGATAAAGCCACTAATCACCAGCAATGGAAAGGCCCAAAAGCCTGAGACGTAAGGCGTCAGCAATGTCAGTGGAAGTGAACCGAGTGTGGAAATGATGAGCAAGTTCCTTTTTCCGAATCGGTCAGACAGCGGTCCGCCAAAAAATGTCCCAATCGCTCCTGCGAAAAGAAAACCAAAAATGACGAGCTGTGCATTGGCGTAATCCATATCTTTCACATACATCAAATAAAACTGGTAAAAGCTTT
Source organism: Brevibacillus brevis (assembly GCF_001039275.2). Classification (NCBI taxonomy): domain Bacteria; kingdom Bacillati; phylum Bacillota; class Bacilli; order Caryophanales; family Paenibacillaceae; genus Brevibacillus; species Brevibacillus brevis. The sequence continues at coordinate 4,327,186 of NZ_CP030117.1, read as the reverse complement.
GGTAGCCAGCATTCATCCAGGAACGCACACTGACGATAACAATCAGGAGGCCGAGGGCAATCAGCCGCTTGTTCCGATTCGTATACGTGACTGGTGCGGTAGTAGCCTTTTTCAAACGCTGTTGTCCACGATACCAGAGAGCAACATAGAGCAAGATGCCGCTAGCTAACAGCGCGGGCAGCAGAAACCAGGCAGCCCCAGTCTGTCCCAGGTTCGCAAAGACCAGGATAGTCATCAAGGGAGCGAGTGCTTGCCCAGCATTTCCACCTACTTGAAAAATGGATTGCCCCAGCCCTCTGCGAGGACCGGATGCCAAGTGAGCGAAGCGTGAGGCTTCTGGGTGGAAAATGGCTGAGCCAATTCCAACACAGGCGACTGCTAGGAGAACGAAATAGTAATTGCCCGAGAAAGCGAGTGCCAGCATCCCCAATCCCGATACGATCAAAGCCAGTGGTGGCAATAAAGGGATCGATTTACGATCCGAGAAGTAACCGACGAATGGTTGCAAAACAGATGAAGTAAGATTCATGACGAGTAAAATCATTCCAACTTGTGTAAACGTTAATGCCAGATTCTTCTCTACAATAGGAAGTAATGCAGGGATGACCGCTTGCAAGCTGTCGTTTAACAGATGTGCAATGCTAATGGCAAAGAGCATGCGATAGACAGTCGGTGCCGCAGTCCCTGCGGGTGTAGAGTGAATGGGTGTCGATGAGGCACTCATGTCAGTTCATCCCCAACCTTTCTTTCGTAACTTACTTTTTTCATTTTTCTCAATGTAGCACGGATTCTACAGGACGTCATCCATGAATAACCGGAATATAGTGGTCCGAAATAAAGAATTTGATCTGTCAGGAAGTTTTTAAAAAGGTAGGTAAATGGGGAGATGCTGTCGAAAAAAGAGAGGAGCACAATGGACTAGACCATGAGCAGAAGGCTAGGGGGAATGCTGGAATGCTGGAAGGTATAACAGAATACTGGCTATGCGTGGGAGGAGCCAATGTTGACGTGCAGGGAATCACTTCTGCCAGACTGTTGCCTGGAACAAGTAATCCGGGTGAAGTACATCAAGCAGCAGGCGGTGTAGCTCGAAACGTGGCGGAAAATCTCGGATGGCTAGGAGAAGAAGTGCAGCTGTTTGCTCTGGTAGGAGAAGATGCAGATGGCGAGTGGTTAAGACAGGTCACAGCAAATAGTGGAGTGGCTACCCATGGTATGCTGCGAATCGCAGGGAAATCGACTGGGCGCTATTTGGCTATTCGTGATCGTGACGGTGAATTGTACACGGCTGTTGCAGATATGGAACTAAATGAAGAGTGGCCAGCGGAGATTGTCCAGCAAGGTCTCAAGCGCTTGCCGCAGGCCGCAGGCTTGTTTCTGGATGCCAATCTTCCCGTCGAGGTTATGCGGGCATTTTTGGCGGAAGCCAGAAGACTCGACAAAAAGATCATCGTAGACCCTGTCTCTGTGAAAAAAGCAGAAAAATGGAAAGGGTTACTTGAAGGTGTTCATATACTTGTCGCGAGCATTGATGAACTGGAAGTGTTGGGTGGCCAATCGCTTCATTCCTATAATGATGTGGAAATATGCGCGAAAAAATTGGTGACAGAAGGTATCCATCAGGTCATGGTCATTTGTGGGGAAGCAGGGCTGTGGCTTTGCACCGCACATGAGAAAAAATGGCTTGCTGCCCCGGCTATGCCGATTCGAGAGTCAGCAGGAGATGCGTTTGCCGCGGGTATCATTTATGCGCAAAACAAAGCGCTGTCCCTTACAGAACAAGCAGCTTTCGGGGTTGCTCTGGCAGAGATGAGAACAAAGGGAAATGGCCGATATGATATCGATACCCTTTTGGCACGAAAAGATTACTATGCCGCAAAAGAAAGACAGATCCTCGACAGAGAATGAAAATACATAGCTTGACGTACACTACCCGTTAGTTGGTACAGAGGAGGAGTGTATGTCATGGAAAAGAAATCGAATGATGTAAACGGAAAACAAGAGAGCCATGTTCGGCAGGGCGGAGATTCACATCGCTCCAAAAACAAGCGTCCTGAAGGTCCTGTACAAGGGTTTAGTCAGGCGCCACGTGGCTTGCAATAAGCCAAAAGTTATATATGCAACTAAAGTCCCCTTATCGACAAAAAGATGGGGGACTTTTCGTTTAAAGGAACATTTTTCTACAAATGCAGACAACGATATGGTACAATACCTGAATCAGAGTATTGCCAACTGAAGAAAATAGTGGTGCATATTGTCGAGTGGCACAATTCAAAATCGTGCCTCCCTTTACTTTGTCAAAAAGCGTGCGCGAACAAGGAGACTGATTCATATGCCAGATACTGTTGTGAAAACACGCGCTTCAGCTTCTCGAAAGAAACAGCCGAGCCGTAATCGAAAAATACGTAAACTCGTGGTATCCCTCACATTGATCACCTTGCTGCTGGTTGGCGGTGTGGCTGGAGCAATTTATTGGAAAATTGAAGACACTCTGACGGAAGTAACGAGCCCTGCAAACAGCGGATTTACTTCGCCAGTATCCCAAAATGTCGATCCTGTATACTACTCGGATAAGCCAATGTCGTTCGTCTTGCTTGGTTCTGATACCCGTCCTGAAACAGGTTCCATGAATACAGACGTAATGATCGTGGCAGTTGCCAATCCAAAGACGAAGAAAGTTACCATGGTATCCATTCCACGGGACACACGCGTCAAGATTCCAGGTTATCGCGACTACCATAAGATCAATTCTGTCTATGCCAATGGTGAAGCAGAACGCAGACAAGCAGAGCGCAACAACAAGACGGTTACCGAAGATGGTATTTCCTTAACGAAGAAAACGTTGAATGAAATACTGGGTATTCCGATTGAGCATTTTGTAGCGATTGACTTCGATGGTTTCAAAGCTGTCATTGACGAATTAGGTGGTGTGGAAGTCAATGTGGATCGCAGACTGGTATACGATGATCCAACTGACGATACACACATCAATCTCCAGCCAGGACTTCAAAAATTGAATGGTGAACAAGCACTTGGTTATGTACGACATCGTCATGACAACCGTGGAACGAAGTACTACTCCAGTGACTTCGACCGTAACCGTCGCCAACAAGAGGTCATCAAGGCTGTTGTGGACAAAGCGGCTTCTCTTGAAGGATTGACGAAGATCTTTAACGTAATGGACGTAGGCGCCAAGAATATACATACCGATCTTTCCAAGGATCAGATCAAAGGCTTGGCCTACGATTTCAAAGGATTTAATTCCTCTACGGTCACTGCATTGGATAATGGGGCATATTGGCAGGGAGGATACACCTATCTCGAAAAAGAAAAGCTCGAGTCTGTTCGCGATTCCTTGCAATCAGAGATGGGATTGAGTGAGAGCGTCGTAGCGCTCAATAATTCGCCGATACTCGGTGCCGGTGAAGCGGTAGCGACAAGCAACAAGAAGAGCGTCAAGAAGAAAACGACAGAATCAGCTGCGTCAACACCAACGAAACAAAAAACGGAGGCTCCGAAAGAACAAGAGCCGACGAATCCAACAGACAATCAAGACGGTACGGCAAATGAAGGCGCAATGCCGCCACCTGATGTCGTAAACCCAGAAGGGCAAGGCCAGTCGACAGATCAAGGTCAGGGAGCGCAGACGCCTGCGACTGATGCAACACAATCTCCTGGGACTGTACCAGCAGGTAACAACGGCAACAACTCTACTCCACCGCCGGATATCATCCCGCCGTCCAGTCAGGATGCTGGTCCTGCAACGACAGATAGTCCGAACACAAACTCCTAACGAGTACGAAAAACACCCGTTCATCACGAGCGGGTGTTTTTATTTGTCGATTCATCAAAAATTTTTAAAAATTCGTTTATGGAAAAGGTTTAGAAAACACCAATTTCGTGGTACAATAATAATATGCTGATAAGACAGATTAATCAGATAATTATTACTGACTGGAGGGATTTCTATGACGATTTTCTTGGTGAACCTGTTCCTGGTGATTGCTTTTGTGTACCTGATCAGCCGCCAACAAAACGAAGAGTTTGTGTATGATGAAGATTTTTTCCTCCAGAACCCTTCAGCTTTGGAAGAATATCAGCAGATGCCGATTGATTTCCAGCATGCCTTTTTCCGCAAGCATAAAGAGTGGATTAAGGAAAAATATATGCGCGGAGAAAGCTACATTTTAGGTTACTGTCCAAACAAAGAAGTACGTCGTGCGTGGCTGTCCGAATTCATGAATCAAAAAAATATGAACAATACACCGACCCCTTCCTCGTGAAGGGGTTTTTCGCATTTGTAAAACTCGTGCTATACTGCAACGAGAGGAAATCGTGAAACAGGAGGAAAAATGTACGTGCTACAATTTATGGTGGAAAAACTAAATCAACAGTTACATACGCATGGAATGATTTCGGATATCGTCTTGCGCTCCGATCATTCGTTGTTGGAAGAATCGGAAGGGCAAGAGGTTCTGATCACGTTTTCCGAGGCGGAAGATGAGAAGCAACCAACGGCGACCATCCATCTGTTTTCGCTTGCGGAAGAGGACAGTTGTGAAATTGAGGTGGAAATTGACTATCCTTATAGCTTGCAAGATGAAGAGATTCAACACTTATGGACACAAGCAAAAAGCTTGGTAGCTGAGTGCTCGCTGACAGAAAAGCGCCGCTTTGTGGAGCATGGCAAGCAGGCAGAAGCCAATGTCGTGCTGGATTATCATTTTGTTGTGCAGATGCCGCGAACAGAAGCTGAGGATATCGTATTTACAGAAACCATCGCAAGATTTTCTGCAGATTTAGGAATGCTCGTAAAACTCGGCACATAAAAACATAGGCTGTACATAAGAAATAAGGAAGCTCAGGCGTAATGCCCTGAGCTTTTTGCATGAATGAATGAGGAAGGAGGAATATGAGGAGAAGAGAGAGAATCGTATAGATAATGAAAATGAATGAGCATTCACTCGTTGAGGGGGGCGTTTAACGTGGAACTTTCAAAAGTATGGGAACCGATTCAAATTGGTTCGATGACGTTGCCAAATCGGATTATGATGGGGTCCATGCACGTTGGATTTGAAAAGCTTCAGAATGGTGTAGCGCGGCTTGCTACCTTTTACGCAGAGCGTGCCAATGGAGAGGCAGGTCTGATCGTGACAGGAGGGGCTGCCGTACATCCAGAAGGCGGCATGGGCGACGAGTATTGCAATGTATACAAAGACGAGGATATCGAGAAATTGCGCCTGATCACGAAAGAGGTTCATCAAGCCAATGGGAGAATTGCGTTGCAGCTGTTCCATGCTGGGCGTTATGCCTACAAGGAAGCAACAGGATTAGACCCGGTAGCACCATCACCATTGCAGGCGCCGATTAACCGTTGGAAGCCGAGAGAGTTAAATGCAGAGGAGATCGAAGCAACGATCCAATGCTTTGCTGATGGTGCCGTCCGTGCTAAAAAAGCTGGTTTTGACGCCGTAGAAATTATGGGTTCGGAAGGATACTTGATCAATCAATTTTTGTCCCCTGTGACCAATAAGCGAGAAGATGAGTGGGGTGGGAACTTTTTACGCAGAGCCCGTTTTGGTATTGAGGTGGCTAACCGTGTCCGCCAAGCAGTCGGACCGGATTATCCGATCATCTACCGGATGTCGGGATTGGACTTGATGCCAGATAGTACGACGATGGAAGAGACATTGCAATTTGCCAAAATGCTGGAGGAGGCAGGAGCTGATGCTCTCAATGTCGGAATTGGCTGGCATGAATCACAAGTACCGACGATTGGCATGATGGTGCCGCGTGGAGCATATGTATGGGTGGCGCAGCAAGTCAAGCAGGTCGTGAACATCCCGGTTATCGCCAGCAATCGAATCAGCGACGTGCGTCAGGCTGAAAAGATTTTGTATGAGGAATGCAGTGATATGGTTTCGATGGCCCGTCCGTTTTTAGCGGACCCGTATATCGTTCAAAAAAGTAAAGAAGGACGCTTTGATGAAGTAAACACGTGCATTGCTTGCAATCAAGCCTGTCTCGATCATATTTTTGAGGGGAAGGTAGCCTCCTGTCTGGTCAATCCTCTCGTGGGCAGAGAAGCAGAGTGGCAGTTGGTTCCGGCGGAAAACCGCAAGAAGGTAGCTGTAATCGGTGCGGGGCCTGCTGGCTTGGAGGCGGCTCGTGTGCTGGCAGAGCGAGGGCATCAGGTGATCATCATAGAGGCCAAAAAACAGATCGGTGGACAATTAAACTACGCCAGACAGGTGCCGGGTAAAGAGGAATTTAATGAAACGCTTCGCTATTATCAGACAGAGCTTGCGCGTCTTGGTGTCGAAATAAGGCTGGGAACACTGGCAGAGGCAGAAGCCCTAATCGAAGAAGGCTTTGCAGAAGTTGTGGTAGCAACGGGTGTCATTCCACGGCGTCCAGAGATTCCAGGTGTGGAGCTCGAACATGTGAAGGGGTACGATGCGGTATTTGAAAAGCGCGCCAAGGTTGGTAGACAAGTAGTCATCGTCGGTGCGGGAGGAATCGCATGTGATTTGTCCCATTTACTGATGCACGACGAAACGATTTCACCGAAGGCAGCGAAGTACTTGCAGGAGTATCGGATTCTCGATGGAAGAGCTGTACAGCAACTGCAACAGCGAAAACGAAAAATCAGCATGCTGCGGCGAGGAAAGCATGTCGGATCGGGCTTGGGCAAAACGACGCGTTGGGCAGTTCTCTCCAACCTGAAGCGACGGGGCGTAGAGATGCTGACACAAATTGAATACAGCCGAATTGCTGAAGAAGGGGTGTATTTCATTCAGGATGGGGAGGAACGCATGATTCCTGCTGATACGGTCATTGTAGCGGCTGGAGCGACCTCCAACAATTCGCTATACCACGCATTGCTGGATCGGCTACCTGTGCACCTCATAGGCGGTGCTAAAGAAGCGGGAGAGCTCGATGCCAAGCGCGCCATTTTGGAGGGGGCGACCGTAGGAAGAGCGATTTAAGGGATGAAAGATTCTCTATTTCGAAAACAACGGTGATCGGATATGATTAAGAAAAGTATGTCGTCTTTTTAGAAGTTTTGTCGAATCGCTTTTCAACCTCCGCTAATTTTTGCAAAATGAAGTTATACTGTTCAAATTCATTTGATTGGGGGCTCTCGCCTTGATGAACCATAATGGCATTCTCTTAGGGAAACGCTACTTCCTGTACTCGTTAGCACCGCTAGTAGAGGTGGAGGGATGGACGTTTACGATAGCCCCGGGGTTTAAGTTGATCGCAGGCGGGAGTGCCAATCCATTACAGACATTAATCAGCGTATACCGAGAGAATGAAAAGGTAGCGCAACTCGTGCTTCATCATAGACGAAGTGATTCAGATGTCACTGTGCAGGCTGTATCGAGTGATCTCCTGTTAGAAATCGCCCCGGCGACTAGAACTGTAAGTGTAGCAGAAAAGCTGTAAGGCACCCTGAACGGGGTGCTTTTCGCTTTCGAACTTCAATCATCATTCCGAGCAATCGAGGAGGCGGCAGGATCATGGTAGGGAACGAATGGCAGGTAGGTCAGTTTCAATTGTCTTGGCTGAGAGGTGGACTCACGAAGCTGGACGGGGGCGCAATGTTTGGAGTCGTGCCCAAGCCGCTCTGGAGCAAAAGATACCCAGCAAATGATCTCAATCAAATCCCTTTGCGTGCTGACCCAATCCTGGTACAGGCTCATGGCAAGCGCATCTTGATTGAATCGGGTATGGGAAATGATCGGCTAACGGAAAAACAGAAGCGCAATTTTGGCTTGGAGGAAGAGTCTCAAGTGGTGGACTCCCTCGCAGCAAAAGGGTTGTCTCCTGCCGATATTGATATCGTCATCATGACACATATGCACTACGATCATGCCAACGGACTTGTCTCTGTTCGTGATGGACAACTGGTCTCTACGTTTTCACAGGCTGTCATCTACGTGCAGGAGCAGGAATGGGCAGAGATGAGAGAGCCGAATATTCGCTCGAAGAATACATATTGGGAAGAGAACTGGCGTCCGATTGAGAATCAGGTAAAGACGTACGGAGCTTCGCACGAAGTAGTGCCAGGAATCACGCTTCATCATACAGGCGGTCACAGTCAGGGACATGCTATTGTCCGAATGGAGACAGAGGGGCACCTGCTTTTGCATCTGGCGGACATCATGCCTACACACGCCCATCAAAATCCATTATGGGTGATGGCCTACGACGACTATCCGATGACATCCATCTTTGCAAAAGAAGAATGGATCAACAACGGGATCAAGCAAGGTGCTTGGTTCACGTTTTACCACGATAGCGTTTACCGTGCGGTGAAATGGAACGAGCAGGGAGAAATGGTTGATCGTATTGAAGTTACTTTGTAAAAAGGATAGGCAAAGACCGTCAGCGTTTTCTGGCGGTCTTTTGTGTTGTCTAAGGCTTCTGTGTCCAACCCTATCGAAATTTTGATTACTCTCATAGAAATGTTTCATAATCAAAAAATTTTGAATGCTCATTGACGAACGACCATTGCCTCTCTACAATGGGAACATCACAGAGCATCTGTTCTGGCAGCGATGGGAAAGCATAACAGTGGTGAGGAGAGAGAAAATGAGCTGGATCAAGATGCGTTTACAGGAGTTTCACCCGATCGTCTGGTCATTAGTCGTCGGGACCGTGTTCGTCCGGGCCGCCAGCTCGATGAGCATGCCGTTTTTGTTTTTATACTTGTCTAATCAAACAGATATGAGCTTGGCAATGATCGGTTTGACGATTGGAGCAGGACCACTCGCGGGTACAATCGGAGGCTTTATTGCGGGGGCATGGTCAGACAGGATCGGGCGCAGGCGAGTCATGCTAGGGGCGTTGTATGTATGGACGCTCGTGTTCGTCGGGTTTGCGCTTAGTAAAGACCCGTGGATTCTGCTTTTGCTCAATATAGCAGGGGGACTCTGTCGCTCCTTCTACGAACCCGTTTCACAGGCACTGATGGCAGATGTAACGCCGCAAGAGAAACGGCTTCGGGTGTTCGGTATTCGCTACATGGCAATTAACGTAGGGGTAGCGGTTGGGCCTATTGCCGGGGTAGTGCTGGCGAAAAGCTCTGTAGCCCTGCCTTTCCTGATGACTGCGCTGATTTATCTGATCTATGTGGTTAGCTTGCAAGGATTATTGAACAAGTTCGGCATCAAACAAATTGAAGGCCAAAAGAAAGAAGTCGTTACATTTAGCCGTGCATTCAGCGTAGTGGTCAATGACAAGGCGTTTCGCTTATACATGCTCGCCGGTGTTTTAGGAGCGATTGGCTACTCGCAGATGTCTTCTACGCTGGCCAAATTCGCAGAAATGACAGTCGTGAACGGAACAGAACTGTTTGCCATCCTGATGACCGTCAATGCCATTGTCGTTGTTGTGATGCAGCTTCCGTTGACGACTTGGGCAGAAAAAAAGACGCCTCTCACCGCAATATTGGTGGGAAACGTCATGTATGCGGTTGGTGATGTGGGTTATGCCTTTGCCAATTCGTGGCTGATTTTCATTGTGGCGATGGTATTTTTCACGATTGGAGAAATCCTTACGTTTACCGCAGGGGATGTCCTGATCGACCGAATGGCACCAGAGAATATGCGCGGCAGCTATTACGGTGCGAAAAGCTTCAGCAACCTCGGCCAGTTCATCGGTCCGTGGATGGGTGGATTGCTGTTGGCACATTATGGAGGTACAACCTTGTTCCTGGTGGTAGCAGCTACCTCGATGATGAGCAGTGCCTTCCAATGGGCGGGTGCTCGGGCCTTTGAGGCAACCCGTGGCAAGTCCTTGAATGAGGCGAGGGCTGAATCACTCTAACGCTTGCAAGATACGATCCGCCATCCGCTTATAGCCATCGGCATTCGGGTGGAAATGGTCTGTATACAAGTAGTTTTGTTCCTTGCGCAAGAACAAGTCGTAGGTCGGCACCACGAAAACTTGCGGGTACCGGGAGGCGATTTGGGACGCCTGATTGTTCCAGTCGAGTACGGGCCCGATGGTGTCGACGGCTGCTTCGGTATTGCCAAAAGGATTGTACAGGGATGTGTAAACGATCGTCGCCGTCTTGTTGACGGTACGAACCTGCTTGAGAATCTCTTCATAGTTGACCGCAAGCTGATTAAGAGCTGTGGTCACTTTTTCTTTTTCAATGGTATACAGCCCGCCTGTCTGCCTGAACAAGTCATTTCCGCCGATGGTAAAAAGAATCAGATCGGCCTCTGAAAGCAGCTTCTTTACTTGCTCCTGGGACATTTGCTTGAGCAACTCAGATGATTCCTGTCCATTAATCGCGAGGTTTGTAAAAGTAATCGACTGGCCCGATTTTTTCTCCAATGCTTGGCGAACGAGTCCGACATAGCCTTGACCGTTTGCGTCTCCGGCACCGCGCGTGAGGGAATCTCCTAGTGCGACTACTTTATGGACACCCTTTTCTGGTAAAGGTGAGGGTGGCTGCTCTTTTTTGGTAGGTGGGGTTGCTGTGGATGGTGCCAACTGCTGCGGATTCATCGCGAGGACAAACCCTGTCGCAAATAAGAGAAAGGAGAGTAAAGACAAGAGACCTGCCGTGCGCCAAAGAAATTGGCCGGATGTGCGCATCGGGTATCCTCCTATTCGTTTTAAAGTGTATGGTCATGGTATAATGTGGATGGACATCTTATGACAGTGTACCATAAACAGAACGCCATCGTCAGTTGACGAGGGGAGACTCAGATAGGAGGGCGCACATTGGCCGAAACGGTCCTCTCAGTAAAAGGATTGCAAAAAGCGATTGGCAAAAAGCCGATCATTCATGATATTACGTTTGACGTTTTCGCCGGAGAGGTATTTGGATTTCTCGGGCCAAATGGCGCAGGCAAAACTACTACGATCCGCATGCTCGTTGGATTGGCAAAAGCCGATGGGGGAGATATTCGCATCGGAGGCATCTCCCTTCAGGAACAGTTTCCGCAAGCGATTGCGCAGGTTGGTTGTATCGTCGAAAATCCGGAGCTGTACAAGTTTTTGACGGGCAGAGAGAATCTGGAACAGTTTGCGAGAATGAGCGGCGGCATTACGCCTGAACGTATTGAGGAAATCGTCCGCTTCGTTGATTTGGAGCGGGCGATTGATGATAAGGTGAAAACGTACTCACTCGGAATGAGGCAGCGTCTGGGGATCGCGCAGGCACTTTTGCACCGTCCGAAAATATTGATCCTGGATGAACCGACGAACGGTTTGGACCCGGCGGGGATTCGTGAATTGCGCCAGTTTATTCGCAAGCTTGCCGAGGAGGAAGGGCTCGCTGTCTTCATTTCGAGTCATCTTCTCAGTGAAATCGAGATGATGTGCGACCGGGTGGCGATTATCAGCCAAGGGAAGGTCATTTCGGTTGGATTAGTCAAAGAACTGATGGAGCAGTTTGCTGATCAGGTCGATTGGACAATCCCGTCTTCCCATATACAAAAGGCCGAGGAAGTCCTGCGAAAACTGCCAGCAGTGACAGAAGTGTGGGTGATTAGTGAAGAGCGTCTGAAATCACGCATGGATATAGAAAAAGTGAGCGAGGCGAACCAAGCGCTGGTCAATGGTGGCATTCCTGTGATGGGGATTGCGACAAAGACGGTTACACTGGAAGACCTGTTCCTTACATTGACGGGAGGAGGGGGAAGTCATGGAGCAGAGCATGGTGGGGCTCGTACAGAATGAAACCATAAAATTGCTGCGTCGGCGCCGTTTTCTCGTCGTCGTGCTGATCTTGGCGATTCTGATCCCGATTTTTACATACGCGCAGTACCGCTCGGTTGTCACTGCACAAGAACGAATGGGGACGACTGACTGGCGCCCGCTATTAACCCAACAAATCGTCGATATGCAAAACAGGTTGGCATCAAGCCGTCTTCCTGAAGAGTGGCGGGATTTTATCAAGGTCAGGATTGCACAGCAGCAATATTATTTGGATCACGACATTAACCCGATGGCACCGGGGGGACCTACATTTGCTCGTGGCTTTATGGATCAAGCCATTTCGATGTTTTTGCCGATGATCATCGTCGTACTCGCGGTTGACCTCGTATCTTCTGAGTTTAGTGAGGGGACGGTCAAACTACTATTAACGCGACCCGTACGGCGTTGGAAGGTACTGACCAGCAAATACATCACCCTGCTGCTGTTTACCTCTCTTACGGTTCTCACGACATTGATTCTTGCTTACTTGCTCTCTGGGGTCGTGTTTGGCTATTCAGGATGGGACCTGCCCATTTTGACGGGCTTTGAAGTATCGGGAGGAGAGCTCGAGACATCTGGCGCTTTCATGCTGCCACAGTGGCAATTTTTGCTGATGCAATACGGACTAGGCTGGTTCGTTTGCGTCGTGGTTGCAACGGTAACACTTATGGTCTCTGTTTTGGTTCGGAGTGCGGCTGCGGGGATGGGAATTATGATGGCGGCGTTAATTAGCGGAACGATCCTGACGCAGATGGCATCCTCCTGGGAATCGGCCAAATACTTGTTCGTGGTAAATTTGCAGCTTACGGATTATCTCAATGGAACACTGCCTCCGATTAAGGGGATGACGTTGCCGTTCTCGTTGACGGTACTGAGTGTATGGGCGATCGCAGCACTGATCATTGCATACGCGACCTTTATCCGTAGGGATGTCACATCCTAATTTGGCAAATTCCGTTACTTAATGGCAAGTCTGCTCGTCTTAACCATGACGAATGAAAAAAGACAGCGAGAGGGGAAAGGCGAACAGAATGGATGTATTATGGAAAGCAGGCTCGGTGACACTATCTGGTATGTTTGAGCTGTGGGCAGCGATCCCTGTAGGTTTTATGTTGCAGCTACCACCGGTTCTGATCGGAATATGTAGTGCGGTGGGTGCGATTATCAGCGCAGGTGCTGTTATTTTCGTGGGAGGTTCCTTGCGCAATTGGCTTTTAAAGCGTGTAGAGAAACGGAGCAAGCGCCAGGGGCGCATGTGGCAGATATGGGATAAATACGGAGTGGTTGGCCTCGGTCTCGCTTCGCCGCTTTTAACAGGAGCCCCACTGGGAGCTGCTATCGGCATCTCGCTGGGAGCCCCTACGAAAAAGCTCATGCTGTGGATGTCGGTGGGTATTATTATCTGGAGTGCGCTATTGACGGCAGGTGTGGCTTTTGGACTTTTGCAATTCATGGTACCAGAAACGAAATAGCTAAATGCAGGAAAGCCGCCAAATTATGGCGGTTTTTGTTGATGCTTATCATAACGTGAGTCTGTAGACAATCTCTCCATCGTATACGTCGCCAGTTTCTTCAAAACCGGTTTGACTGTATAAATGTCTTGCACCTGCATTGTCCGGGCATACGGTCAGGTTGACAAATCGGCTTTGCGGGAAACGGTTCCGTACCGTATCCACGATCGCTGCGAGTGCCGCTCTGCCATATCCTTTGCCTTGGTACTGGTGATCAATCAAAAAACCATTGAACCAGTAACACCAATCTGTGGAGGCGTCATAAGCAATCATGACAAACCCAACCATTTCATCAGCGTCATACAAACAGAATGGTTCATAGGCGCAGTTGTCACCGTCAGGACGGATATGAACCTTCGCCAACGAAACGGCAATAGAGGGGACAAACCGCTGCTGCTCATCCTGCACCTGCAAGCGTAGTGCATCCTGCCAGTTATCTCTGGTTGTTGGAACTAATCGAATATTAATGTCTTTGATAAGTCTTCACCTCGATCATTTTGATAGCTTAAGCGTAACCGATCCCACCTGAAAAATCTTCCTTTTCCACATGGTGATTTTTTCGTAAAATAAACCAAGGATACAAATAGAAAAGTTCCCGAAAGTGAGGTAACTGACATGGACGAGAAAAAAGAAGCGTTGGTCCCTGAACTGGAGGATCTAGTTCATAAATTTACAGAGCTGTTGACAGGAGAAGCGACACCTGAGCGCGTAGAAATGGTAAAGGTATGGTGCTTGTACACGACGATGGCAAAAGCGATGCCGCCGCTGATTCAGCATTGGGGAAGCGAGCCTGAGCATCTGGAAGCACGCAATCAAATTCGGGAAATCATCGAGCAGATCAAGCAGTGGAATCAGGAGAAAAATCAAAAGCATTAAAAGTAGGAAAAAACGCTGTCACTTTGCGAAAGAGGACAGCGTTTTTTTACTTCAATCGAATCTCTAACCGGCGTAGAGGCATCAACTCTCCTTGGTACTGTAGGAGCCCCTGCTTGATCAGCTCATGAACTCGGTATGTCAAATACATATCACCAATACATTGATCGCTTTCCCCCATGACGGTACCGATCACACGTACAGCCTTTTGGAACTCTTTAGATGCATATTCCAAGATCGAGGCATCATAAAAATCCTCCGATACTTCCAGTACCTCACCTTGTTTGTAAACGCGCAGCGTACTATCAGATTGCGACCACTTTTCCCATTCGTGGATGTGGCTTTGCACGAGAGGCGCAGGCATATTCTTTTTCACCTGATAAGCATCCATCACGAAATTAGGAGGGAGGGCACCTACGCTTTTCAATACATAAGATACCTCGTTGCCGTCTCTGTTTCTTAGTTTGTAATCGTAATTCACACTAAATGCCGTTATGTCAATTGTTTCGAATGAGAGGCTTTTATCCTGAAGCATGGAGACAATATAATGAATCCCTATGCTGTCAGATGTGTTCTGACCATGCCACAGAATTACGTTACTGCCGTCCGGAATCTGAGCTGGAAAGGATAGATTTCGTAGCAGGTATGCCTTTACTGTTGTCAGGTCTTCGGGAGAGATTGCTTCAACTCGTTTGAAAAAAGAATGAATCCATTCAATCCTTTTATTCATCCCGGTTGCGGTCTCCAGTTGATGTAGCGGTCCAACTGAAAAATCATCCTCGATACAGATGATGCTTTCCGTTTGTAGTAGATTCTGTTTGCGGAAGACGGATCGAAGTGTACCGTAGGCAGATAGGCCGAAGCAGATGTGAAATTTGTCCATTAGTTAGCTCCTCAGAATTATCTTCCTTCAATATATCGTAAATTGGATTTGATCAAAAGACAGAACAGAAAAAAGACACGATCCTGAAAATCAAGTCGTGTCTTTTCTAATCGTAGGGATCTTTTTACGGATTCCATGTGATATGTTTGGCAGCATCCATTAATTCATTTAAAGTGACTCCATGTGCCGTCATGACTACATACAACGACTGGTTGTCGGATTGAGCGTTAAAATGAGCCGCGTGCTGTGCTGTTGATGCTTTTGAATCGGTTTGATCAAAAGAAACAGCGATGGCTTGTTCTCCGTTGACCGCGAACAACTGAGTAGCGGAGAAAGTACCTGGGATTGAGAGGCTGCGCTTGCCTTCTGTATTTCGCACAACATCTACGCGAATCCAGTCGTTGTTCCGCTTGTAATCTGCAGTTAAGCGAGTCACCTTCTGACTGGTTTCGGATTCATATTGGACCGATACCGTACTCATCGAGAACCCATTCGGTGCTTGCGAGAGGGCAGGCACGGGCATATCTGATGCTTGTACAGCGGTGTTCAAATCCGAGAAGGAAGAGAGCGTAATGGGGTGCTTCGCTGCCGTCGGCAACGTTGGACCCACTAATGCATTCTCAGTCGTACCGCCATCAGCAGTGTTTGGTTCCAATTGGGAAGCGATCCCAAAGGTCGTAGGATTCTCAGCAGCAGTGCTATTGGCTTCCTTAGCGGCTATATGGTCACCACTTTTTACTGACTCGGCAGGAACTTCCGATTTCGCTTTTGCCGCTTGATCAGTAGTGTTTCCTTGCAGTCCACGGGATGCCACGCTGTTTTGCCCGTCTTTATTGATCGTACGTGGCTCTGGTGTTGCTACTTTTTCCTCTGGTTTCACCATCGCAATCGCATTGTTCGATTGGGGAGGTGATGCAGGAGGTGTCTCTTTTGTAGGTGCTGTCGGAGCGACCTGCGATTGTGTAGCCGCGGACTCTGGATTGCTTTCTGCTTTTTTCATCGTCGCACTATCAGCGGCTGCTGGTAGGGAAGCGATAGCAGGTGCTGGAGCTTGCGGTTCCGATTTTGATTCCGCTTCGTCGTAGGCAATAGTGTTCCTGGTGTCTTTCATTCCGTTTTCTTGTACAGCAGCCATTTGAATACTATTCGGTTCCAGTTGTTGGTATCCGACGAAACCAACTGCGAGCAAGACAGCCGCTGCACTAACCCAGGCGTATGAAGGGAAGCCTTTGATCCAACGCTTGTTTGGCTTTGAAATCACTGTGCTCGTTTGTTGCTCTGAAGATACAGAAGCGGCGTGAGGGGGTACACCTTTTCCTGCGGTCTGGTAGATTGCTTGCATGATTCTGTCTTCCAGGTTCGCTTGAGGTAGTGGAACCTCCTTCAAGAACTGCACCTCCTCTTCTGTTGTCATTTGCGTTTCTATCCAAGCGATGCATTCGTCACAGGTTTCAATGTGTGAGTGTGAATCGCTATCTGTGTCATCTAGCCATGCTTTTCTAAATGCCTGGCAGTTCATGTACGAGCCCCCCTTCCTTGCGGGATAACAATTTTGCGAGTTCCTGACGAGCACGCAAGTAACGGACGCGAGCTGTAGATTCGGCGATGCCGAGGAGTGTAGCTATTTTTTCAAACGGATATTCGTGCGTACAGCGAAGGACAATCACTTCTCGATAAGAATCCGACAGTAAGGCAAAGGCCTCCTGAATTTCTCGGCGTTGCTCTTTTGTCATGAGCGATTCCTGAGGAGATTCGTCCCGTGTATTGGACGGCACATAGGCCAGTTGTTCATCCGAGTCATGATACTTTCGGCGACGCAAGAAGTCGATGCTCTTATTTCGTGCAAGCGTATGTAACCAAGAAGAAAACTGGCTGTCCCCGCGGAATGTGGACAATTTTTCATACGCTTTAACAAATACTTCCTGAGTGAGATCCTCTGCATCAGAGCGATTGTTTACCATTTTGTAAATGAAAACGTAGATCATATGCTGATATCGCTGGATGAGGTCGCGATACGCTTCGATGTCGCCTTGAAGAATCCGCTGAATGATTTCGGCGTCGGATTGCATTGAATCTTTGGCCTCCCTTCCCTCTATGAGACGCTGGTTACTCGTAAACGTTTCAGACCAGCGTTTCGATTTCTATAATATCGTATGGATAGCCTTGTTCGACCAGAAAAAGCTGGCGATGGAGCGAAAACTCCTGCTCTCTCGTGTCTCGTGTTACTAATGTATAAAAATGGGCGGTGTTGTCGTCTGTTTTTGGCCGTAAGATACGTCCAAGGCGCTGTGCCTCTTCTTGCCTGGAACCATACGTCCCGGAAATTTGGATCGCGACGTTGGCATCCGGCAAATCAACCGCAAAATTGGCTACCTTGGATACGATCAGGCGTGTGATTTCCCCTTTTTTAAACTGCGTGTATAAAAGCTCACGTTCTTTGTCCGGTACTTTTCCTGTAATGAGTGGCAGTTGGAGGGCTGTTGCCATCTGCTCTAGCTGATCGATATATTGCCCGATGATCAAAACACGATCGTGGGCGTGCCTCTCCAATAGCTCGCGGACGACCTCCAGTTTTTTTGGATTTTCCGCCGCAATGCGAAACTTTTGACGAGCGGTTGCATGTGCATAAGCCTCCCGCCACTTCGGCTCAAAGGGGAGTCGAATTTCTCTGCAATGCGCCTCTGCGATCCAGCCTTGCTCTTCCATGACTTTCCACGGAACCTCGAACTTTTTTGGACCAATTAGCGTGAATACATCTTCCTCCCGTCCGTCTTCCCGAACAAGAGTAGCAGTCAGCCCAAGTCTGCGAGTGGCTTGAATCCCAGAAGTGACACGAAAGATGGGTGCGGGCAACAAATGCACCTCATCGTAAATAATAAGCCCCCAGTCGCGCTCTGAAAAGAGTTTCAGATGAGGAAAATCATCTTCGGCGGTGGGGCGGTATGTAAGAATTTGATAAGTCGCCACAGTTATCGGCTTGACTTCTTTGTTGTCACCAGTGTATTCGCCGACCATATTTGGATCAAGTCCCGTTTTGTCCAAGAGCTCTGCAATCCATTGACGAACCGATGTCGTATTCGTGGTCAAAATGAGTGTGGCTGTTTGCAATTGGCAAATGGCACCAAGTCCAATGACTGTTTTTCCAGCACCACAGGGCAGGACGAGTACGCCGCTTCCCCCGGTCACAGCTCCACCAGAATAGAAGGCATCGATAGCTTCTTTTTGATAAGAGCGCAAGGAGAATGCCCTGCCTCGGGATGTCGTTTCCCGCAAGCTGACTGCACAGGATTCGCCTTCTGTATAGCCTGCCAAATCTTGAACAGGAAACCCGAGCTTCATCAGCTCTTGTTTGATCAGACCCCGCGCATAGCTTTTGATGACGAATTCATTCTCAAAAAGAGCAGCGATTGATTTATAGCTGGTCACCTCTGCTAAAAGAAGTGGGTCATTACTCATTAATACGAGTTGATCACCAATGCGTTCCAAACGAAACAAGCCATATTTTCGCATCGTATCTTCGATTTCTTTGACGATGGTAGGTGGGACACCGTACTTGCTGTAATTGCCAAGCACGTCTGTTACCTCTTGGGATGTAAGACCAGATGCAGCCGCATTCCAAAGCGATAAAGGAGTGATTCGATAGGTATGGATGTATTCTGGGTTCTTGATTAGCTCGGTAAAACCGCTGATAGCTTGTCTGGCCTCGGGAAATAAAGGATGCTGTGTTTCCAACAATATCGTCCGATCGCTTTGAACGATCAAGGGCAGGTCTGGACGGTACGACAATAGACTCACCTCATTACAAAAGGCATAGGAATCAGCACTATGGTATCACAATCTCAAAAAGAAAGAAAAACGAACAGGTAACATTTTAGCGAGGATGGGAAACAATATCCCAAAGCATGGACGGAAAGGACGGCGGGGAGCATGGCAATTTGGGGAAGCTTGTTTAATTTGATCTTGGTCATGATCCTCGTACTCCTGAACGGGTTCTTTGTTGCGACTGAATTCGCGATCGTAAAAGTTAGGGAATCGCGCATTGCCCAGCTTGCAGCGGAAGGAAACAAGCGCGCTGTTGACGTCGAGAGGGTCCTGCACAATTTGGATGCCTATCTCTCCGCGTGCCAACTCGGGATTACGCTCGCTTCATTAGGGCTCGGTTGGCTAGGGGAGCCTGCCATCGCGCATCTCTTGCATCCAGTTTTTCGTTATTTCCATTTAAATGAAACGGTTGTTACCAGTATTTCCTTTATTATCGCTTTTTCGGTGATTACGTTTTTGCATATCGTTCTGGGGGAGCTGGCTCCGAAGACATTGGCTATTCAATACTCCGAAAAGGTAGTATTGGCAGTAGCGAAGCCGATCCAGCTCTTTTACAAAATCATGTATCCCTTTATTCAAATGCTGAACTGGTCCGCGAGCCGTTTTCTTGCGCTTTTTCATATATCCTTGGAGCCGCATCAGGAAGCACATACAGAAGAAGAGATTCGCATTCTTGTCAATGAAAGTCATAAAAGCGGCTTGATTGATCAAACCGAACTGATGCTGGTCGATAATATTTTTGATTTCTCGGAGACGATGGCAAGAGAAATCATGGTTCCGCGTACGGATATGGTTGTCTTGAACCTGCGCGATCCCTTTGACGAAAACGTCAAGCATGTCCAAAACGGGCGGTTTACCCGCTACCCAGTAGTGGATGGTGACAAGGATCATGTAGTAGGCAGCCTGCACATTAAAGATATGCTGACTGGGCTATTAGAAGGAGAGAGCCATGACCTTCAGACCTTCATGCGTTCTATTTTGACTGTACCGGAGACGATCTCGATCAGCCGGTTGTTGACCATGCTGCAAAAACAGCGAGGACAAATGGCGATTATCATTGACGAGTATGGGGGCACTGCCGGGCTGGTGACCCTCGAGGATATAATGGAAGAAATTGTTGGTGACATTCAAGACGAGTTCGACGACGAGCGCCCGGAGGTGGAGCGCAGTGACGGAATGCTGTCACTAGACGGGCGTATGCTACTGGAAGAAGTGGGCGATTATCTGGACATCGAATTGGAGTCGAGCGATGTCGATACGCTAGCAGGCTGGATTTACATGCAAATCGATCATCCGCCGCGCGTGGGGGATCGAGTAAAAGAGGGGATGTACGAATTTGTCGTGGGAGAAGTCGACCATTACAGAATCACCAGGGTATATGCAAAGAAAATCGGCAAAGCAGAGGAAGAAATCAGTTCCCAGTAAGTGAGGAAAGGGGGCTTCTCAATGCGTCATATAATTGCTATAATGGGACACAAGTTGCATAGATGGCAATGAGCCTAATTGCTTAGGGTGATTAGAGCAGCTGAGAGTAGAGACTAGAGGAGGAAGTACAGATGAGACGAGCAGTCAGTATGGTACTGACCGCATTGCTGGCGTTTTCTTTGGCAGCATGTGGCAACGAAACAGGTGGGAAAACAGAGACAGCAGCAACGACAGGCCAAGGGCAAACAGTGAAGCTGGGGCTGACACAATTCGTGGAGCACCCTGCGCTGGATGCTATTCATAAAGGAATTTTGGATGGTCTGAAGGATGCTGGCTACGAAGAGGGCAAGAACTTGGAGGTAGACTCCCAGAACGCCCATGGTGACATGAACAATACCGTCTCGATCGCACAGAAGTATGCCGGAGATAAAAAGGATATTGTCGTAGCGATTGCGACGCCATCCGCTCAGGCTGCAGCCAAGGCGATTGCTGACAAACCTGTTGTTTTCAGTTCCGTAACAGACCCGATCTCGGCTCAACTGGTTGGCAGTCTGGAGAAGCCAGACAAAAATGTCACCGGGACGTCCGAT
The DNA here is from genome assembly GCF_001039275.2 of Brevibacillus brevis. NCBI lineage: Bacteria > Bacillati > Bacillota > Bacilli > Caryophanales > Paenibacillaceae > Brevibacillus > Brevibacillus brevis. The sequence goes on along the minus strand of NZ_CP030117.1, from coordinate 4,306,361 downwards.
AAAGTATCGATGGAACAACAATTAAAGCTGGTGAAAACCTTCCTGCCTGAGCTGAAAAAGCTGGGCGTGATCTATACGACCTCCGAAATTAATTCAGAGGTACAGGTCAAGGAATTGGAAGACGCAGCGCAAAAAGAAGGCGTAGAAATCATCAAGGCAGGCATTTCACAGTTATCCGAAGTGCAGCTGGCAGCTCAAGGGCTCGCTAGTAAAGCAGATGCCATTATTATCCCAATTGACAACACCGTCGTATCCTCCTTTGAAGCGGTACTCGGAGCAGCAGAGGAAAACAAAATCCCTGTATTTGCTTCTGATACCGATACAGTGAAACGTGGAGCGGTTGCTACTTACGGGATTGATTACTACCAAATCGGTAAACAAACAGGCGATATGGCTGCCCGTATCTTAAAAGGGCAAACTGTTGCTGATACTCCTGTAGAGATTTCGAAACAAGCTGATTTGTATATTAATGAAACAGCTGCTGCAAAGTTTGGGCTCACTATTTCTGAGGCACTCAAACAACAGGCGAAAGAAATCATCAAGTAAAAAGAGAGCGTCATGCTCTCTTTTTATTCTTTTAAAACCGTTTTATCCATGTTAAAATTGTAGAAAAAAATTCACGAGGGGGAATTCACTAAATGTTCAAACAAAAGAAGAGTATTAAAATTTTTCAGAGTTTTTTATTTCCTTTATTGCTTTTGTCTGTTACCGCTTGTGGACAGCAAAGCACTACCCCTGCAAACAATTCTACACCAGCTCCTGCAACTACGACGGCACCTGCTCCGTCTGAAACCAAGCAGTTGACAATTGGCATTGCCCAATTCGTTGAACACCCTGCTTTGGATGCAGCAAGAGAGGGCTTTATCAGCCAACTGGCTAAAAACGGCTACGAAAAAGACAAGCAAGTAAAAATCGATGTGCAATCCGCTCAAGCGAGCATGGATACAGCCATTCAGATTGCCCAAAAATTCGAGGCTGACAAAGTAGATTTGGTGTTGGCCATTGCGACTCCAACGGCACAAGCTGCTGCACAAACCAGTAAAGAGATTCCGATCCTGTTTACTGCGGTAACAGACCCGGTAGAAGCTGGTCTCGTAGCTGCGATGGACAAGCCGGGAGCCAACGTAACCGGTACATCGGATATGAACCCTGTCGAAGAGCAATTGAAGCTGATTAAAGAAATGAAAGCTGATGCGAAATCTGTTGGAATCATTTATAGTTCTGGTGAAGTCAACTCCAAGGTACAGGTAGATGCGGCAAAAGCTGTAGCGGGCAAGCTTGGTTTAGAAATCAAAGAAGCAGCAATTACGAGCGCGACAGAAGTGAAGCAAGCCGCTGAGTCCATGGTGGGCAAAGTAGATGCTTTCTACGTACCGACTGACAACATGGTTGTATCTTCGATTGCAGCTGTTATCGGTGTAGCGGAAGCACAAAAAATTCCGGTCATCGCAGGGGAAGAAAACTCTGTGAAGAGCGGAGCGATTGCCACTTACGGGATCGACTACACGAAGCTGGGCGAGCAAACTGCCGATATGGCAGCAAAAATCCTGAAGGGTGAAGCGAAGCCAGCTGATATGGCTGTAGAAGTGCAAGCAGACATGAAGCTCGTATTGAATAAGAAAGCAGCGGAAAAAATGGGTGTGACGATTCCGCAAGCCATGCTCGACCGTGCTGGACAAGTGATCGAGTAATAAATGCAGTAATTGGAGGATTTCTTCTATGAATCAACTGGCAGTAATGGGAGCCATTGAGCAAGGTTTACTATTTGGTATCTTGGCTCTCGGTGTATATCTGACCTTCCGAGTCCTGAACGTTCCTGACTTGACCGTAGATGGTAGTTTTGCCTTGGGAGGCGCAATCGCAGCCAAGTTCATTATCGATGGAACCAATCCGTTTTTGGCTACTCTGCTGGCTTTCATCGTAGGTGGTCTGGCAGGAGCTTTTACGGGCGTCTTGCATACCAAAGGAAAGATTAACGCACTTTTGGCGGGGATCTTGACGATGATCGCTTTGTACTCAATCAATTTGCGTGTCATGGGGAAAGCGAATCTGCCTCTTTTGCGGGAGGATACCCTGTTCACTTATGTGAAGGATATGGGCATTCCAAACCTGGCCGTAGGTGGAGTTACCTTGCTGTCTGGTGTAGCAATCGTCTTTATCGTAGGGGTCATGGTGTTGAAGCTCATCATTGACTGGTTCCTGCATACGGATATGGGTCTGGATTTGCGGGCGACAGGTGACAACTCGAAGATGATCCGCAGCTTTGGGGTAAACACGGATTCGACTACGATCATCGGTTTGGCTCTCTCCAATGGCTTGGTAGCTTTAGCTGGTGCGTGGGTAGCCCAATATCAAGGCTTTGCGGATGTAGGAATGGGGATCGGGATGATCGTCATCGGTCTCGCTTCCGTTATTGTCGGGGAAGTTTTGTTTGGCAGTTCTTCGATTTTCCGAGTGACGCTTGCTGTCATTCTCGGCTCGATTGTGTACCGCTTGGTCATTGCACTGGCTCTGGATGCAGGGCTTAATCCTTCTGACATGAAGCTGATTACTGCCCTGATTGTTATCTTTGCCCTGACAGTTCCAACTGTGGCAAAAGGCATTTGGAAAAAGCAAGCGGGACGCACGGCAAGGGGAGGAAGCAGCGATGCTTAAAATTACAAACGTCAACAAAGTATTCAACGCAGGAACTGTGAATGAAAAGATCGCGCTTCGAAACGTCAATCTGCAGGTAAAGAAAGGAGAGTTCATCACCGTTATCGGTAGTAATGGTGCCGGTAAATCGACGATGATGAACATGATCTCCGGTGGACTGACGCCAGATAACGGTAGCATTACAATTGACGGCAAAGATGTCACGCGCTTGGCGGAGCACCAACGCGCAGGTCTGATCGGCCGTGTGTTTCAGGACCCAATGGCAGGTACAGCGCCGAACATGACGATTGAGGAAAATCTGGCAATCGCTTTGGGGCGGGGGAAACGCCGTACACTTGGATTTGGGGTGAATAACCAGAAGAGAGAGCTGTTCCGCGAGCAGCTCAAGCAGTTGGATCAAGGGCTGGAGAACCGTTTGAAGACCAAAGTTGGTTTTCTCTCAGGAGGACAGCGTCAAGCGCTTAGTCTGTTGATGGCTACCTTCACAGAGCCGAAGATTTTGCTCCTCGATGAGCATACAGCAGCGCTTGACCCGAAACGGGCGCAGTTGATTGTAGATTTAACGGAAAAAATCGTGGAGCGCTATAAACTGACAACGATCATGGTCACGCATAATATGGAACAAGCGTTGAACATGGGGAATCGTCTGTTGATGCTCCACGATGGGGGAATCATCCTCGACATTCCGGATGAGAAAAAACGGACGATGAAACCGCAGGATCTGCTTCGAGCATTCGAAACAGCCCGCGGTGGAGAAAGCTTCAGTGAAGATCGCTTTTTGTTAACCTAATTGGGTCGAATCAGCCTTCCTGTTCAAGCGGGGAGGCTTTTTCGTTGTTGGAAAGATACACGTATATGAATCCGGCACCGATTAAGAGAATGCCTGCGACAATGGTGAAAAGCAGCGTGCCGCCATAGTGCAGCAAGACAAGGCTGCCCAAGTACGGTCCGCACATGCGGGAAATATCCCAGTGTGTTCCTGTGATCGCGAAGTACCGCCCGCGCATTGTGACAGGTGATATCCGTGTGACGAAGGCCATCAATTGCGTCAGACCAATACTCTCTCCGATGACGAGTAACACTTGCAAAGCGAGAAGGACAGGTACGTTGTCAATAAAGGCGTAGCCCAAGGATACGATGAGAAAACAAATGTACGAGCCACTAATCAACAGGCGGGCTGGCAAGTGCTGGGTCCATTTGACGAGCAAATACTCGAACAGAAGCAACATGCCCCCTTTTACCGCAATGAGCAAGGCGAGTGTTTGCAAATAGTCTGGCAGCGTGTATTTCAGATGAAGCTGGAGGTTCGTTTCGGTTTGCGCGTAAAACAGACTGATCGGCAAAGACAGCATCATAATGGCAAGGGCTGGTCGATAAACATGCCAGGAGCCGCGTGAACGTACGTCTGCTGCTTCTTCGACGGGAGCTTCTGGCAGTGGGGTTTGCGGTATTTTCCACCAGACGGCAAAAGCATAGATCAATAGCGAGATCGCAGTAAATAAAAATGCCATAGCAGGATCGTACTTATAAATGATGACACCGACTAAAGGTCCCAATGCGGCCCCGATACTGCTGGAAGTATTGAGAAGGGCAAAAGCACCAGCCATTTGTGTGGAGGAAATCGTATCAGCGAGATGTGCACGGCTGACAGGGATAAACAAGGAGCGCCCAGCACCGTTGATGATATACAGGATCGCAAAGCCCAGTATTGAGTCTGCCCAAGCCATTCCCAGCATGGCGAAGCCTTGCAGAAACAAGGCGAGTAGCATGATCGATTTTCGGCGATAACGGTCCGTGATGCCACCGGCAAATAGCGTCAGCAAAATCTCGGAGAAGGGCTGCAAACCAATGACGAGCATGGTCATAGTGACAGAGCCGCCGATGTTCTCGCTCAAGTACAAGACGAGAAACGGGGCGATCATGGCGCTGGATAAAGAGGTAAGCGTTTCTCCGAACAAACGGACCCAGAGGAGTGTCGGATACGCAGCAAAGACTCGACGGAGTGCATGAGGGATGTGTGACATAAGAAAATCCTTTCTTTCGGCTTTTTCCGGTTAGTTGGTGTTTTTAGAATTGTAAGGTGGCAAAGACCGGAGAAAAAGCGTACGATTAGGCGTATAGCTTTTTCATGTTTTATGAGGAAATTGGTGGTGGCAAGATGCAACTCGTTGAACAATACATGCGCTTATGTGCGGGTCGACCTACTGAAGCGATAGGGCATCCGCTTGACATATCGTTAGCTGAAGTTGCTTCCCTTTTGTTTTGTACATTGCGGAATGCGACCTTGACCTTGAAAAAAATGCAAAGCCAGGGATGGATAGTCTGGCAGCCGGGGAGAGGGCGAGGAAATCGATCTGTATTGACGTGCTTGCTTGTGCCCGAAGACCTGATTATGAGCGTAGCCAAGGAACTCGTGCAAAAAGGGGAGATTCGTGCTGCACGGGATATGATCGAGGAATATGGGAGAAATTTGCCTGTTTTGGGTGAAAAATTTTCACGATGGATGAATAGTCAGTTTGGACATCGTGTGAAGCGGGAAAAGGGAAGTAAGGGCAGAGTCGATACCTTGCGTTTGTTTTACAGTCGACCATTTGCAGGGCTTGATCCGATTCATATTCTCCTGCGCTCCGAGTCACATATGGTCAAGCAGCTATTTGATTCTCTGGTCCGGTTTGATCCAGTCATGAGACGGATTGAACCCGCTATCGCTTTTTATTGGGAGGCGAGTGAAGAAGGAAAGCAGTGGACTTTTTACTTGCGGAAAGGTGTCTTATTTCATCATGGCCGCCCACTTGTTGCTGATGATGTGCGCTTTTCTTTACTTCGTTTGATGGAGCATTCCTTTAAACATCGCTGGCTAGCCGCTTCAATTGAATCGATTACCGTCAAAGATGACTACGTATTGACGATCTCTTTGCATAGGCCGGATGAATTGTTTTTACAGGCACTGAGCAAGGAATATATGTCAATTGTCCCCTGTGATTACGTTCTGGAGATGGGGGAGCAATTTGCTAAAATGCCAGTAGGAACGGGGCCGTTTCGAGTAGTCCGCAACGACGATTCCATGATCGTGCTAGAAGCGTTCACGCCTTATTTTGGGGGAAGGCCGTTCTTGGACCGAATCGAAATCTGGTGCGTTCCTGGAATGGCAGCAGAAGCACAGGCAGATGAGGGCTTGTTATCCGTAACGGCGTTGGATGATCATCGTGATACGAGCTTTCTGGCATGGAGTGACGTTGGCAGATTGGAAGAATGTTTTCAATACGTCAGTTTGAATGGAGCAAAAAATGGCCCGCTGTCACATAGCGAGTTTCGAAGTCTCCTGGTTGCTATCCTTTGTGGACAAGCCTTGAGACAAGAGCTACAGGGAACGAGGGAGCATGCAGTCATCTGGGGTAATACGGATTTGTTCCAAGGAAAAAGAGAGGTGCCGGATTCACAGGAGCTGGTTCGTATATTCAAAGAGAGCGGGTATCTGGGAGAGGCACTGTCGCTCTATACGTATCCAGATTCCGATCATATAGAAGATGCCCAGTGGATTCAGAAAACGTGCGAGGAATACGGAATTGCCATAGAGATCAGGTACGCATCCCCGGAGGAGCTTGCCTTGCCTTCGTTATTACGAGACGCAGATTTGGTTGTGGATAGTGCGAATGTAGATGAAAGGGCAGAGCTGTCTTTACGAGAATTTCTATACGCAGGTGCGTTGAGTATTTCTCATCATTTAGATCCGCATGGAAAGAAAGAGATCGCGCATTGGATGAACCGCATGTCATGCGTCCAAACGGCACAAGACCGACAAGCATGCGTGGACAGCATCATGCAAACTCTTGCGGCTTGCAGTACGTTTGTCCCGCTGTATTCGAATCGGGTAGAAATGCTTGCACATCCGCGTTTATCCGGTGTAAGTCTGGATGCCTATGGCTGGATTGATTTCAGACGCATTTTTGTGAGGGAATAGCATAAATTTGTCACATAATTATGTGAAACCGCTTTCGTTTTTCATCGTATTATCATATGTAGATATTTATTATGCTTATAAAGTTTTTTGAGGAGGAACCATGCCGGTGTATACCAAAATCGAAAAGGACAAACACATTTTGTTTGCGTCCATTCGCTTGATGATCTGCGTCGGACACGCCGACGGTTATATAGGAAATAAAGAAATGGATCGTATTCATGAAATCGTGAATTCGGAGCATTTTACATTGAAAGAACGACAAATTTTAATGGATGATATGGACTATCCGAAGCGTCCGGAGGTCATCGTGGAAGATCTGGTAGCCATGACGCAGGCTGAAAAGCTCGTTATGATGCGCAAGCTCTACCACATGGCATTGATCGATCGGAAGCTATCACCGTCGGAGACAAAAGAAATTGCCCGTATCGCATGCCTGATCGGAATCTCGGAGGAAAAGCAGCGTCAAGTAGAAGAGTGGATTCGTGAAGGGATTGTTTGGCGCGAACGCTGGAAAGATATTGTAGGTGAATAGCCGGGGCCCCAATATGATTGGGGTCCTTTTGTTTTAGGTGGAAGCGTGGCGCAGCCTCGTTTTCTACAGTACAATAAGAAAAATAACGTCTCAGCGAGTGGCAACGCTATGGATGAAGGAGGAGACCCTATTTTGCGGATTTTGGTTACGAATGATGATGGGATCGATGCTCTTGGTATCAAACGATTGGTAGAAGCTTTGCTCACTTTGGAGGGAGCGGAAGTCTATATCGTGGCACCGGTTGAAGAGAAAAGCGGGGTCGGACACGGAATCACTTATCGCAGTGCACTCGCGCCTGAACAGCGTGATTTTTACGGAATGCCTGTGAAAGCGTGGGCGATCAATGGCAACCCTGCAGACTGTGTAAAAGCGGCTTACCATCTCCTGTTTGAACATGGGAAAAAGCCGGATATCGTATTCTCGGGGATTAACGTCGGGACGAATCTCGGACGTGATATTTATTACTCCGGTACGTGCAGCGGTGCCAGGGAGGCGGTAATTTTGGGTGTTCCTGGAGTTGCCCTTTCCTATGATAACTGGTTCGATCAAGACAACTACGGCGATGTTGTGGAGATGATTCGTCCGATCGTAAAAGAATTCAGTGATCGTGCGGTCAAAGGAGAACTGGCGTCAGAGGTATTTTGGAATATTAATATCCCGCATGTACCGCTGGCTGAAGTGAAAGGAATGGTTCCGGCTACCTTGTCCATGAACCACTATGAAGACAAATATAGCGAAGAAGCAGAAGGCTATTATTTGGCACGCGAGTATCCTCAAGTCATGCCACTAGCGGAGCCGCTGGACTATGATTTGCTCAAGCATGGCTATATTGCGATTACCCCTGTACACATTGACGCGACAGATCGGACTCTCTTAAAACAAATGGACAATTGGGCATTGCTAAAAGCTTGGGGAAAACAGGAGGAATAACGGATGAACGACGACTTTTTTCCTCCGCTAACTCCTGATGACAGCCAGTGTTCTCCTGACGATTCAACGCAGGGAGAGGTACTCGATCCCGTAGTTTATCACGATTTGTACAAGCTGGCAGAAGAAGAGGGGCTTCCTTACTTTGTCCGTCTTAGCGGTACAGGTGAGGTGGAGCTGTATTTGGTATTCGAATCGGTGGATGCTTTCAGCGAGCAGACGAGAGATGCCGTTTCGCTCGAGTTCAAGACGTATCAAAATAAGCTGCTCGCTGTCATTTGGACACTGTCGGACCCGCTGAATCCACTTGGTTTTCCCTTGACGTTCGATATAGCGCGTGCTGAAGAGCGAAGCATGGCCTTGAGATTGATTGAGCAGCCTTATACTTCTTTGCACTACTTGGCTTATACGGATCGTGAGCTAACCCATATCTATTCCGAGTCGATTTCTTTTTCCCCAGGGGAAGTGGCTCGTACACGTGAGATGATTCAAGCGCTATATGAGGGAACACCCGATACACTTCCAGAAGAGGTACAGGTGCGTGAGGAAGAGACCGAAAGCATCCCAGCGATGAGCTTGCCTGCATCTGTGTTTACAGAATCGGGGATGGCCTTCGTATTGCGTTACAAGCAGATGAGAGATGTCCATGGTGAAGAAGGAGCGCAGCATTTATTGATGAGTACTGTGCAGCAAGCAGTATGGGTCATGCGCAGGCACGCCCGCAGCGAGGTCCGGGATACGTCCTTTACCGTATGGGCTGCGGAAGCGGGCGATTACGCGATGATCGTGTTGACGCCAAGCCTCTCGCATTTGTTCGAGGTCGTTCATATGTCAGAGGATGAAGCGAATCCTTTCTCGCGCTTTTTGATGACCTTGCCGGAGTATGTCCAGACGCAGGACGCATCACCCTTGCAGGTAGGCGCCTATCCACTATTGCGCTATGAAAGTGGTCGCCTCTATCATTTGGAGCTGGATGAAGATGTACAGAAGCATCTCGCGCAGGTGTTTGCGAAAGCGTTTCCAGGAATGTCTGTCCCATACCTGTAATTGTTGAGAGATTGTGAAAAAAGATTCTCCCGGGAATTTTTTGGTCTTCGATGAAATATGGGTAAATAAGTCATTTTTCAACAAAGGATATGACAAGAGGGAATTCGAATTAGGTAAGACAGACAATCCATTGGGAGAGGTGACGACGATGTACGCTGTTGAACCCAATTTGTTCCAAGCTGTTTCTGAATGCGCCCACCGTTTTCAAGGGGAGATTGAGCAACTGGCACAACGTCATACACTTACGATCGAAGGAGGGCTTCCGGCCCTGGAGCTGCAGGTACATCCTCAGTTTCAGGCTTTGCTCGAGTACAATCTGTGGGGAGACGCCGGTTTAGTAGTTATCCATGGGAAATTACATAAGCGCGATCACGTTTGGACAGATTCGTTTTCTGTCATGATGAAGTTTTCCTTGACGCATGATCCGAGTATCGATATCGAAGGAAAGAAGCAGCGCATTGAAGAGTATTTATACGGGGAAGCAGAGTACTTCTGGAATATCCCTCCCGCTGGTCATGTCGGTCATAGCGAGCTGACCTTGCGCTTTACCTACCAGCCTGGATCGAACCGTCTTGCGGAATACGTCAGGAGTGTTTTGGGAATCGTAACCGGAAAGATGATGGCTGCCTAACGCGGCATGAAAGATAAATGGCTCTCCGTCACAGGAGGGCTATTTTTTTCGAAGGAGGACAGAAATGCGCTTATTCATAGCATTGGATATTCCAACTGAGGCTGCCGCTTATATTGCCGATGTTCAAAAACGGTTGAAGCAAGATGTGAAGGCGGACAGGTGGCAGTCTCTCGCTAATTTGCATTTGACTCTGCATTTTCTTGGAGAGGTGGATGAGTCACTCGTACCCGCAATCTGTGAGGATATGGATATCGTCAGCGCGATCATCCAGCCTTTTACCCTGCGTGTTGGTAGCTTCGGGGTTTTTCCGAATGCCCTGCATCCACGTGTGCTCTGGCTGGGACTGCGTGGCCAACTTTCTCCTCTCAACCAGCTCCATTTATTGTTGGGTAGACGGTTCGAATTGCACGAAGGCTTGTCCTACGATCGGAAACGGTATCGGCCGCATATTACGCTGGCGCGCGGTCCGCATCGCAACGGTGATGAGTTGGCCCTCCTAGATTGGAATGAACGTTATTTAGCGCAGGAGCCGCCACAATGGAAGGCACGGCATTTCCATTTGTATCGTTCCGAGCTGTTACCGGAGGGAGCGGTACATACGATGATCCACACGAGCACGTTTGATAAAGATCACAGCAAAAAACAAGCGTTGCCTGAATAGACTAAGAAGAAAGGATCAGGGAAGCCTTCCAGAAAGCGGTGGAAAACGGATGGGTGAGTTCACGACCGGCATTCTTTATCCACGCAAATACGAACCGAAAGTACTGATTGCCTTATCCAAGACAGAGCAGCCACACTTCCACAGAAACGTCAACAGCGACTGGAATGCATTTTTCCTGCAGGATGAGTGGCTGGAAACCTGTACGACGCTTGATTTTTTGCTGAGACTGTCCAAGCAATTCGTACCTCTCCTCTGGTTTCATGACGCTGAGGACAACGGCTGGGGCTTTCGCTTGTTCGATGCAGGCTTCGAGGTTGCGTCAGCGACTATCAGCTACTCGCTCGATGTAGAAATGGCGGAAGTCGAGTTTGGTAGGCTTTATCCAGAGATTGACCTGCAGGAAGGAATCGTAGACAGCGAGGACGTTCGGCAAAAGTATGAAGACATACTGGAGAGGGTAGTGCGTTCGGAGTTGTATCGGCGCGAGGTAGGTAAAGGGATCACACGTATCAAGCCGCAGTCATTTAGTCGGATCGTGGGTCCGAAGCAGATTCAGCAGTTGCGTTCCCTTTTCGATTTGCAGTTGTTGACGAACGTCGATGACGACACAGGAGCTTCATTGTTGTACGACTCGGTTGACCTGTTCAAAGAAATTTTGGGAATCGAAGAGATGGTATGGGTGAACTATGCGTATTTAGCAAGCGGAGGAAGAGAGTAGCCCAGTGCATCATCGCACTGGGCTTTACACTTTCCCTTACTTCTTTTTCCACTGTCCAAAAATTTCATCCACATCGAGTAGCATGATCAGCTTGTCGTTCAAACGGGCAATGCCTTGCAAATACTTGCCCTCTACACCAGCGATAATGGGTGGGGCAGGCTCGATCAAGTTCTGCGGAATATTCATGACCTCAGAGACCGCATCCACGATAATCCCGATGTTCAACCCATCCATCTGCAAATCGACAAAGCGAGTATCATCCGTTTCCTCCAAAGGTTCCAAATCAAACATTTTCCGCAAGTTGATTATCGGTAAGATCCGTCCACGCAGATCAATAACTCCTTCGACATAAGGTGGAGATTTTGGAAAACGTGTAATGGGCAGCGGCTTGATGATCTCACGTACGAGTGAAATAGATAGTCCGTAATATTCATTCCCCATTTTAAACAAAATCTGTTGGTCAACAGTTGCTTCTGCCTCCCAATCCGAACCGTTGCTTCTTTTCGTCATTTCCATGTGCACAATTCCTCCCCGAACCGCTTTCCATGTCTTTACCCATATTGTACCATGGACAAACCTACTCAGGACGTTTTTTTGTGACAGGCAAAGACACCAACGCTTGATGTTGGACGAAAAAGAACAGACCGACAAGCGTCAGGCTCGTCGGTCTGTTTTCTTGCTTATGGTTCACGTAGGTCGTTCAATGAGATTCCTTGCTCGAGAGCGAAATCAAAATCATCCACATCGTAAAATTGAACAGGCACGATATATTCCAATATCCGATCCTGATAATCAGGCTGGTCTGTGAGAAGTGGGGCCTCAAATTTCATGGCCGTCAACAATAGCTGTGTCTCTACGGGATCAAATATCTCCCCCCACATGGCGTTGTCCTCCACTTTTACGACTGTCAGGGTCACACCGTTCGGAAAAGAAAAGGGAACCTTGGACCATGGGGCTATCAGTCCTTTTTCCATTCGCTTGCGATTGAATGGATCGGCAAAAAATTGGCTCATTTCTTTCATAATCCGCCGGACATACTGATCATCAGCAGAGTAGGGCATGATAGGTTCAGGACTCTGGATAAATTCGTCCAATTCATAGATTGTCGACGCGGGTATCAGATATTCTACTGGTTGCGATGGGACCATCAACTCCCCGTAGATAGCCAACATGATCGCTTCTATAACGAATTGTTTCGACATTTCGACAACCCTCCTCGTTACCATCATACAAAAAATCGGGGGCACCATACAAGGGTGGCGAGTAGGGCTCAAAAAGTTCAGGGAGGGTGCATCCTTTGTTTGAATCTGCTTTTTTTTCGTCACTGCTACTCATCATTACCATCAACCTCGTATTAAGTGGAGATAATGCCGTGGTTATTGCCATCGCTTGTCGGAAGCTTCCTATCGAACAACGAAAACGAGCCATATTGTGGGGGACGTTTCTTGCTATCATCGTACGCGTGATTGCTACGATTCTTGCTGTTTATTTGCTGAAAATCCCGTATCTGTACATGATCGGCGGAGTTATCCTGCTATGGATCAGCTACAATCTGTTACGCGAGGACGAGCGAGAGGAAGCGATCAGCTCGAGTGAAGACTTAGTTCAAGCGGTCAAGACGATTGTCGTAGCAGATGTGATGATGGGATTGGATAACGTACTCGCTATTGCAGGGGCTGCCAAAGGAGATATCGTCCTCATCGTGTTGGGCCTGGTAATCAGTGTGCCTCTCATGATTTTTGGCAGTCAGCTCATTCTAAAAGCGATGGAGCGCTTTGTATGGCTTGTTTATGTTGGTTCAGGTGTCCTGGCTGTGACAGCGGCGAATATGATTCTCATGGAAGATGCGGTACATGAGTGGATCGCAGGGAGGCTTTGGCTCGAATATGCGATCAAAATTGGATTGGCCGCTCTCGTGTTAGTTGCGGGATATTTGCAACGTACGAAAACAACACGTACCCACGCATGAAAAAACTGAGATGAATAATGAATCTCAGCTTGATCTTATGCCTATAAGGTTTTGACGATCGTCACGCTCATCCATTCTTTATCGTAGAGATCGATTTCATAGGTGCTCGCTACTTCAGAGCCATCTTCATTGGTAAGAATACGGATCGTCGGTCGATTCACTGCCAATGGATTCACCTTGGAAACGACCCCCGTATGCCCTGTACTTAGCAATACAGTGGAAGCAATTGGATAAATGGCGACGTGCTGCAGGAATAGCTTGAGCAGGTCGAGGTCGAAATAGGTGTTTCCTGTAGCGAATAAGTACTCGGTAGCATCACTCGGCGAATAGCTTTTCCGAAATGGACGCGGGGAAACTAAGGCATCGTAAACATCAGCAATTGCAACGATGCGCGCATACTCGTGAATGTTTTTCTCACAGAGCTGACGGGGATATCCTGTTCCGTTGTATCTCTCGTGGTGCTGTAGCGCACAGTGTGCGGAGACGACCGAGATGTTATGTTGATTCCGCAAAATATGGAAGCCTTCTTCCGTATGATATTGTACACGTTGTCGTTCTTCTGCGCTTAGCTCGGTACGCATGGTCCAGAGCTCCTTAGGAACCTGTGTCATGCCGATGTCGAACAAAAGCGCACCAATCCCCAACTCCATCATCTGCTGCTGGTTGTAGCCTTTGGCCATCCCTACCACACCAGATAGAACGGCGACATTGACAGCGTGGTGAAAAAGGTAACCATCCAACACGTGAAGACTGGACAGGTTGACCAAGATATCTTTGCGACTGCTCAAATCTTGAAAGATTTCCCGAAACACCTTTTGAAAACTGCTCCCGAAATCAGGTGCAGACGTACGGCGCTTGATCTGCGGCTGATCCATGAGGGTGGTCATCGTTTTGTACACGGCATCCACGGCTTCTTTACGCGTCTCATCGCGGATTACATCTTCGGGCATGATATCTTCTGTGTGCTTGTCTTGAATGTAAAGGGTATCAATTCCCAATTGAACAAGCCGTTCAATGTAACGGGAGGTTAGTTGTACCCCGATCCCCAACAGAACATTCCCATTTTCTTGGAACACGCTCTTGGCGATAACATCGCCCGGCTTTACCGAAGTAATATGCAATTTTCTCACAACGAAAGCCCCAGTCCTTTTTTTATGGAATGTAAATAGTCCTGCTTTTCAGTCAGTTCATGTAGTTCCATTTTATCACAGTAGAACATGGGAGACTACCGTTGTTGAGGTACTTCTCTCAATTGTCACTTTTTTCCTTATCAAAATAATAGGATTATTGCTCGGCTGCGCGATCGGAACGTGTAAACCAGCGGAAAGGGTTGAGTGACCAGCGAGGCTCGTAGCGGGCATAGCGCTCCTTGCGACGAGTCAAGCGCTGCTGCATGAGATCCAGTTCAAAAGTAACGCGACGCATTTCCAAGCGAAGGGATTCTTGCATTTCTTCAATATCCGCAATCTTTTGTAAAATGGTCGTTTGCATATGATTCATAGAGGAGAGCTGTGTGAGCTCCTGCTGAAATTGGACGAGTGTCTCGTGGACCGTCAATTCTACTTCTCGCATGCCCGTTCCCAGCTTGTTTGTGGCGCTGATCGTAACGGCGGTTTCTTCCGCGCTTGTTAGTTCTTCTTCCAGGAGCATTTCCTCGGACAGGCGACCTTCCTCTATCAGTTGGCGCTGAATATCCTTTAACGAGCTGTTACCGTTGTCTTTTCTTTCCTTTACTTCCTTGAGCAGTTCAAACCCTGCTTCGCTGATCAAATAGTGACCCTGCGGATTTTTCAGACGTTCCTGAGCAGGTACGAACAAGTCCAGCCAGTTACGCAGTGTACGAACATGCACATCAAGGCGATCAGCTACCTCTTTTGAAGCCATCCAAACTTGTACATCCATCCCGAATCACTCCTTTTTTTCCTCTCGGTATTCCCGGTGGACTCATTATAGCACCAAAATTTTCCGGGTAAGAGAGAATCGACAAAGGTTCTAAAAACTAGTGATCTTTCGTCCGATTCGGACAGGTCGTCGTAATTTGTCAAATTTGGTTGTCTGCTCATAATGACCGGGACAGGCGCGTACATATGGAAGGAGTAAGCATGTTTTTGCTCGTTGGGTGAGGAGAGGACCGGATGATGCAATCTGTTTTCTGGATTGTCCTTTTGACTGCTGCCTTGGCGAGCAGTATCGGGGGACTGCTGTTATGTCTGCGTGCCTGGTCATCCGAGGCATTGTTCGCGATGATCAGTGCAGGGGCTGGGCTACTGCTGGCGATTACGCTGCTAGATTTGATGCCACATGTCTTTTCTGACAAGAGCTTGTGGTTGATGCCATTTGTGCTCGTTGGCTTTGTGACGCTTTTTGCTCTGGAACTAATCAGCAAATCGAGCGGAGAACTTGGCTCCACGGGAATCATTGGGGTCATGACGGGCTTTTTATTGCATGCATTTGTCGAAGGGGTCTCATTAGTCGCTAGCCTGCGGATGGATTCAGAAGTAGCGGTATCCGTGTTGGTGGCTATGCTGCTGCATAAAATTCCGGATGGTGTGACCATTGCCTCTTTTTTACTGGCAGCGACCAATTCGAGAAAGAAGGCATTTTGGGGGGCGACATCGCTTGGAATCGCGACGATTGCAGGAGCTCTCAGCTTTGGTTTTGCCGAGCAAATGTTTCCACCGAATTGGTCTGGCATTATGTTGGCCATGACGACGGGTATATTCTTGTATGTGTCGGCCAGCCATCTCGTCCCTTATATCGGCCAAACCAAAAAGGCACAGTACGGTGTTTATTTTGTTGGTGCCATGGCGGTGTATCTGATTTTGTCTGCCTATTTGCACGCGAACCACTTGCATGCATAAAAGGTCTCATTCCTAGCCAGTCTAGTCTGGAGGAAGGAGTGTGGACTGACAGTATGAACCATCAGGAGCAAATGCAAACAGATGATCTCTTGCAGTCACTGACTGAATTCCCGGTCATGGGGACATCGTTGAATCCATTGCAGGAATCGTGGGCTTCCTCTGACGCTCTACCTGTGCTAACCGATCAGGCCGGAAGTACCGATTAAATGTTTTTGTACTGCCCCTCTCGTTTATCCCCTCGTATCCATGGACAAGATCGGTTATAATGCAGGGGAATAAGTTGGGAAAGGGGCAGATACATAATGAATACATTGTTGCAAGGAAAGAACATCGTCATCATGGGCGTAGCAAACCACCGCAGCATTGCCTGGGGAATTGCGCAATCCTTACATAATGCTGGAGCGAATCTGATTTTTACGTACCAAGGGGAGCGTTTGCGTGAAAACGTGGCGGCACTCACGGAAAAATTGGGAGTAGAGTCGCTGTTGGTGAATTGCGATGTCACGAAGGATGAGGACGTCGAAGCGGCTTTTGCTGTGATCCAAGAAAAAGTGGGCGTTATTCATGGCCTAGCGCATTGCATCGCGTTTGCGAAAACCGAAGAGCTCGAAGGCGAGTATGTCAACACATCCCGCGAAGGATACGCGCTGGCACAAGACATTAGCGCATTCTCCCTGGTAGCAGTTGCTCGTGCTGCTCGTCCGTTGATGACCGAGGGCGGAAGCATCGTGACCTTGACTTACCTTGGCGGTGAGCGCGTGATTCAAAACTACAACGTAATGGGTGTAGCCAAAGCAGCGCTTGATGCTTCTGTTCGTTACTTGGCAAACGACCTGGGCAAAGAGAACATTCGTATCAATGCGATCTCCGCTGGTCCAATCCGTACGCTTGCTGCAAAAGGAATCCGCAATTTCAACACCGTACTGAAGGAAATTGAGGAAAAAGCGCCATTGCGCCGCACGATTGACCAATCGGAAGTAGGCGACACCGCTCTCTTCTTGTTCAGCAATCTCTCCCGGGGAATCACAGGTGAAATTCTGCACGTCGATGCTGGCTACAGCATTATGGGCGGCTAACCAGAAGTAATTTTCCCGAAAAAGAATAACAGGCCCCGCTTTCTCGCATACTATACCCAAAATGCGTGAAAGGGGGCCTGTTTTTTCATGTTTCCATTGATTACGAACATGGAAGAGTTCTTGATTTATATGGGCGGCGGCTTCCACTACTTACCTGCCCATCTCGGCGATGAAGCGGGAGGTGCGGGTCTTTCGTCCGAATCGCTCCCGGGGGATACCGATACACAAGCTGTGACGGGCCCGGGTAATCGCGACGTATAAGAGACGGCGTTCTTCTTCAAGCGCACCGGAGCCGCCTTTTCGCAGCTCATCCAATGTGTACTCATGAGGAAGGGCACCTTCTACCAGATCGGGCAAGAAGACGTGGTCGTATTCGAGACCTTTTGCCCGATGGATGCTTAAAACATGAACAGCTTCGTCCGGGAGTGGTCGCATCGTGCGCCACTCTTTTTCTTGTCGCGCCATTTGATCGATATAAGCCAAAAAATCGCTAATTGTCGCATGGCGCTTGGAAGCTGCCAGTATTTGCTGAAGCTCATCGCTCCAACGTTCCCGGCCATCTTCCCGGTCTTTCGCACGTTTTTTTAGATAGTCACGGAGTTTGCCATCCTCATAGATGAGCTCTAACGCTTGAGCAGGTGGAACATCCTTGCACGCGGTGAGAATCTCATTGATTAGCTGCATGTGCTTGCGCTGATACGGTTTGAGCTGTGTCAAATGCGGAAGAACGTGCAGAATCGGCTTGTCCTCAATGATTGCTTGACTGCGCAAGGCATTCCACATTTCGGCTGAGATGTAGAGGGTCGACAATATTTCTTTTAGCGCATCGCTGTCATCCGGGTTTAACGCGAGCCGCAAATAATTCAGTGTCCAGCGAACCGTCTGGCGTTGGTAAAAGGAATCCTCCTCTTGCGTGTAATGAAAAGGAATCCCTGCTTCGCTCAGGCGCTCCAATATGGGGCGTGCAGATTCATTGGTCCGGTACAAGATCGCGCATTCACCCAATATGGCTCCTTGCTCGCGACGATGGTTAATTTCATCGACGATCCGGGAAGCTTGTTCTTCTTCGTCTTCCGGCTCGAATAAATACGTATCGCCTTCCTCGCGATGAAAGGACTGACATTCCTTTGCCCAACGCTCCCGATTGTGACCGATCAGCGAGTAGCCAAGACTGACAATCGAGGAATGGGAACGGTAGTTGACCTCGAGTGTAAATGTCGACGCCTGCGGAAAGTCTTTGGTGAAGCCCAAGATGTACTGCGGATCACTGCCCCGAAAGCCGTAAATAGACTGGTCGTCATCCCCGATGACACACAAATTGTTCTGTGGAGCGGCGAGCAGCTTGACCGTCTCATACTGAATGCGATTGATATCCTGAAACTCATCGACCATCACATAGGTGATGCGTTCCTGATAACGGCGCAGGAGTCCTGGATCATCGCGCAGCATTTCGTAGCAGCCAATGAGCATGTCGTCAAAGTCAAACCATTGATGCTTGTTCTTCGTGGCCTCATAAAGAGGATAAAGCTGGATCGCCCGTTTTTC
Organism: Brevibacillus brevis; assembly: GCF_001039275.2. Classification (NCBI taxonomy): domain Bacteria; kingdom Bacillati; phylum Bacillota; class Bacilli; order Caryophanales; family Paenibacillaceae; genus Brevibacillus; species Brevibacillus brevis. The sequence continues at coordinate 4,287,778 of NZ_CP030117.1, read as the reverse complement.
TGCATCGTTCGTCGCTTCCCGATACGCGACCTCATGGGGGAGGATGTATTCGTTTTTCCAACGGCTGACAATGCCGAGTGCTTCGGTGATCTCTGTTTCTTTTAACGTGGCAAGATCATCATGACCGAGCAGTGCGCCGGTCTCGCGCATCAACCGCCATTTTTGCCAATCCTTTTTCAAGAGGCGCTGCTGATCCCACCGTTCTGGCTGGTGATGCAGGAGCATTCGGTAAAAGATACTGTGGAACGTACCAGCGATCAGCTCACGTGCTTGTCCAGCGGGCAATTGCCGGGCAATGCGCTGACGAATTTCATCGGCGGCTTTGGTCGTAAAGGTCACGACCATGATTTGATTCGGCTTGACGCCCAACTCTGAGATCAAGTGAGTCGTGCGTGCAGTCATGACGCGCGTCTTGCCACTTCCGGCTCCCGCGAGGATCAGAAAAGGCCCCTCGGTAGCGTGCACCGCTTGCTGTTGTCCCGGGTGCATCGATTGATCACGCATTTGCTCAGCCATGTGAGAGATGGTCTTCTTAGGCATCAAGCGTTTGCGGAAAATCGGTGGCTTTGGAGCTGGCGGGGGAGGCGTCGTGCTCGTGCCAATCGTTCTCTTTTTCGGAAGGCGAAAGGAGCCGATGGTGGCTGGATTTTCTTCGTTTATGGATACCTCGTTGTGCTCCTCGGTTGAGAAAGCGAGTGATTCTTTCGTGTGATCGTCGCTGTGATCCTTTTCGACCGTAGCAGCCAAGACAGCCTGAAAGGCAGTGGCAGCCGTCTCATTGATCGCTAGCAGCGAATCGAGAGGAGCAGGACCATTATCCGTCAGAAGCGGGCACTCTGCTCCTTCAGGGTGGAAGAAATGCGGCTCAAAGCTAATGCCAGCATGAAGACGAAGCGCCGATGCACAGGCTGGACAGCGCACCTTGTCCTGCCGGGCAGCCATGCGCCAAAACGGTATGCGATTGTAGTTCTCAGGTAGCAACAGGATGGGTTTGTTGTCTAGTAAAGCGTAGTTCATCATGACACCTCGGAAACAAGAAGTGCCCCCTGTCGGCAGGGGACACTTGCCATTATGGTTGTTCTTTTCGATTAGGAGTGCAGCGACACGATGTCCTCAGGAAGAGCAGACGAATCTTCTGCTCCCAAATACGTGATGCTCACCCGTGTAATGCGATGGTTTTCCAGTTCACTGATCGCAAAAAGATAGCCTTGGAATGCGACGGTTTTGCCTTTCGCGACCTCTTCATTTAACTGGCTGTAGAGCCATCCGGCAATGGTGTCGACTTCGTCGGAAACGACTTCAATCGATATGTAATCATTCAGTTCTGTCAAGAGAGTTTTGCCGGAAACCGAGAGTGTATTGCTGGAGCTTTCTTCAATTTCAGGGCGCTCATTTTCATCGAACTCGTCCTGAATATCACCGACGATTTCCTCCAAAATGTCCTCCATCGTTAACAACCCTGCTGTACCTCCGTATTCGTCAATCACGATGGCGAGCTGGGAACGGCGCTTTTGCATTAAGCGCAAGACGTGGCTAATTTCCATGGACTCCGGCACCGTCAATAATGGACGGAGAAAATCAGTTAACTCTGCTTTCCCTGTCGTTAGCGCAGAGAGGTAAAAATCTGACGTGTGTACAAAGCCAATCAGCCTGTCCTTATCCTCATGGGCGACAGGAAAGCGTGAATGGCGAGACTCTCTCATGATTTCGAGGTTTTCGTCAAACGTATTGTCGTCGTAGAGGCAAATCATCTCAATCCGTGGGATCATGATTTCCCGGGCAAGACGTTCGGAAAACACGAAGACATTGTCGACGAGAGCCATTTCGGTCTGGTCAATATGACCACTTTTATGACTCTGGTTCATGAGAAGGCGGATTTCTTCTTCTGTATGAGCAGATTCGTTTTCGGTGGCAGGCTCTACTCCAAGACGTCTGATCAATAAATTGGCTGCTCCGTTTAAAAACCAGATGAGTGGATAGCTCAGCTTGTAAAAAAACATGAGCGGTGCAGCAGTCCATAGGGAAGTGGCCTCCGCTTTTTGGATCGCCAAGGACTTGGGCGCAAGCTCTCCGAAGACGATATGTAAAAATGTGATGATAGCAAAGGCAATCGCAAGTGAGGTCGGACCGACCAAATAAGATGGGAAATGAAAAAATGCCATGACGGGCGCGACGTAATGGGCGACGGCGGGTTCACCGACCCAGCCTAATCCCAGCGAAGCCAGCGTTATTCCGAGCTGGCAGGCGGACAGGTAGGCGTCGAGCTCTCGGGTGACTTTTTGCGCGTAGCGGGCACTTTTGTTATTGCCTTCACTGACGAGCTGGGTCAGACGAGTTTGGCGAACTTTTACCAACGAGAATTCTGCTGCGACAAAGAAGCCGTTCAGAAGAACCAAAAATACCACGAGCAGCAGATTCAGCGTAATCTCCCCTATCGGACTCTCCAAGCACACCTCCGCCTCCCGCAGTGCGAAAGGTGGAGAATTCACCTCCGATACGATAATGGTATTTTACATGTACGACCAAAAACGGATAAATATTCGATCTAAAACCTGCAATGGATAAGCTTTTCATGAGCCAAGCTACAGGTTTTCTTGTTACTCGTAAGTATACCAATAGGTCAACCGAACAGTCAAAACGTTCCGATTTGAACGAGCGCATTCTTAGGCAATGCTTGGACATACCTGCTGCTTTCCGATCATAAACTAAACGAGCACGGTTCAAGGAGGGGAGCGACGTGTACTGGCTGCAAAAAGGTGTAGCGATTCTCACGGGAAGCGTGCTTCTGGGCATAGGAGTCAATCTCTTTTTGGTGCCGCACCGCCTGATGGACGGGGGCATGATCGGGATCGGTTTGTTGGCGACGTATTACATGCAAATGCCGCCGGGTCTCGTGATGATCTTGGTAAGTATCCCTGTGTATGTCATCGTCTTTTTTTATGATCGCCGATTGTTTTTTCACAGTTTTCACGGCATGCTGATTTCTGCTTTCTTCATAGACATTCTCTCGGATATGCGTGGTTGGAACCTATGGTCAACATCCTTTTCCGCAGTTACTGGCGGCGTATTAATCGGAATGGGTATCGGCTTGATGCTTGCCTACGAGACGAATACGGGTGGGACAGACCTGCTCGCGCAATTTCTTGCCAGACGATACAAGCTGCGTGTTGCCTTGCTGATTTTTCTAATAGATGGGTTGATCGTACTCTCCTCGATTCAAACGATCGGGATGGAGAGAATGATTTTCTCTTTGCTGACAATCGTTGCCGTGGCGGCGACTACGCATATGTTCAGTGGACTCGGACAACCTCTGCCACCGTATACGATCATTGGCCCGCTTTTTTCGCGTCAAATGGATGATCGCTCGTCGCGGCTCTATGTAATTACGAACACGAGATATAGGAATAGGGAAGGGGAAGGCGATATTTTGGAGAAAATAAATAGGAAAAGGATGAAATGAGGGACTGTTTTGTCTGGACAAGCATTTCAAATGATAACGGAGCGTGTTGGCTATTTTTCTGGTCATGTTAACATAGGACTTGTCATTGGTGAGCATGGAGCGATCCTGATTGATTCTGGTCTAGATACCCAGAACGCAAAAAAAATCAAGAAAGGACTGGACGCTATCGCCCAGCCCTTGTGTGCAATTATTCAAACACACTCTCATGCCGACCATTTCGGTGGCAACGCCTACTTGCTCGGATGCTGGCCCGAAGCAAGGGTTTATGCGCCACCGCTGGAAGAGGCGATCATTCGGAATCCGATACTTGAGCCCATTTACTTGAATATGGGTGCAGAACCACTTGAGGATCTCAAAAATAAGTTTTTGCTGGCGCAACCTTCTCGGGTGGACCACCTCCTTCCACTGGATGAAGGGATCGAAATTGCTGGGGTACCTTTCTTTATCCTTTCTCTGCCGGGGCATAGCTGGCAACAGGTTGGCGTCGTCTGTGACGAGATTTGCTTCGCTGCCGACAGTTATTTAGGCGAAGAGGTTTTGGAAAAGCACAAGCTGCCGTTTCTTGTGGATGCGCATGAGACCCTACTCAGTCTACATAAACTGCTTGCAACCAACTTCAAGGGATACTTGCCTGGGCACGGAGCATATACCACCACCTCTCATGATGCCGTGAATAAAAATATTGCTTGGCATGAGCGGATTTTCTCGGTGATCTGTGACATTTTGGTAGAGGAGAGAACACCAGAAGAAGCGTTCACTCTCCTATGTGAGCGTTTACACATTTCCATAGAGAATGCTTCGAGCTACGTTCTGTTTCGAACGGCGTTTATGGGGTACTTGGTCGGGCTTCAGAAAACAAAGAGGGTGGCATACCGGTTTGAACATAATCGGTGGTTGTGGAGAACCGTTCAGGATGGAGCAGAGGGAACAGAAAGGTAATCGGCGATTTCTGCTAGCTTATGCTCTGCAGCTTCGCGGACGGCCTTGGGAATGAAAAAAACTTCTTCGGACGTGGTGTTCATATAGAACTTAGCTTCCAAATACGGATGACCCAGTTTGACATTCAGTTCCCCTTTTCCGGTTGTTGTGTTGGTGTAGTTCGTAGGGATGCGCAAAAAATACGCGCTGCTGCTGGCGGAATCGTACATGACGACATCGTACGTGGGCATGCTGTCCCCGCCTGATCGATGAAAGCCTTGTTGTCGCAGCATTTTGTCAACATAAGAGAGTGGCTGAACGACACCGGTAAGGGTCTTGTTTTTTAACCGCATGGACATCCTCCTCGGTTCAACCATTGAGAAATCAAGCTTACTCCAATACTATGTACGGCAATACCAATTCAGACTTGTAGAAAAAGAAAAGAAGGAGTGGACGAGGATGCAACTTATGGCAGATTTGCATACACATACAAAAGCGTCAGACGGTACCTGCGAGCCAGCGGAAAACGTACGTTTGGCGAAGGAGGCAGGACTTGCTGCACTGGCGATCACGGATCACGACACGGTAGCAGGGATTCCAGAAGCAATGGAGGCTGCCCGTGCACTCGACGTGGAAATCATTCCGGGAGTCGAAGTAAGCTCCGTAGGGAAGGGGCAGGATATTCACGTTCTCGGCTATTTTGTCCCGTATGAAGACCCAGCTTTTGAAGAGCGTCTCTTTCGTTTGCGAGAGACAAGGCATGAGCGTAACCAACTGCTGATAGCACGACTGCAGGAGCTCGGCATCGACATTTCATTGGAAAAGGTATACCGCCGCAAGCAGGGTACGGACAAAAATATCGGGCGACCGCATATTGCTGAAGAACTGATAGAGCTGGGCGTCGTTTCAACGATCGCGGAGGCCTTCGATAAGTACTTGGGCAAAGGAGGAGCGGCTTATGTCAATCCTCCTCGCATTACCCCGCAGGAAGCAATCACGCTGATCAAAGAGGCTGGCGGAGTGGCGGTGTTGGCTCATCCGGGTCTGTATGACGATGATGAGCTGGTCCAGGAGTTAATTGTATTCGGATTGGACGGGATTGAAGTCAACCACCCGGACAACGATGAGGTACAAAAAATGCGCTACAGCAAGTGGGCAGCACAATACGGACTTGTTGTAACGGGCGGTTCTGATTTCCACGGCTGGCGTGGAGAGGAGCCGTTTCATGCGATGCTCGGCTCCCATACCGCAGCGATGGATGCTGTTAAACAGCTACGTGCGATTGCGGCGAAGCGGAAGGCGTAATTCATCCATACGTAATGGAAACGAACCTCTTCTCTTTTATGGGAAGAGGGTTTTTTGTGAACTTAAAACAATGCAAGCAGAAAGGATATCCCTAACCACAAACATAGAGGAGTGAACAATGCCGTATCTTGCCGGGCAAACTTCGTATTTTTTACTTTTTTAAAATAGCCAATGTAGTTGAAGTCTCCTACAGCCCGCAGGACAAATACAGCGGCACAGACAATGCATCCCCATTGAATTAGAGCAGGGGCTATTACGGGAGAGAGATAACCGCTCTGGGCGAGCAACATGTAAGCGGCACATGCGAGCAAGCAGGCAACGATGATCGTTCCGCCTATCCCAGGGGAAAAAGTCCGACGTGAATCATCAGCGGTTGTGGGAATGACAGAATCGGTCCCCCATTTTCCTCCAAAGGCCCAATAAAAATGCAGCAAGGACACGATGACTAAGAAGATAGCAGATGAGATGGGGAAAACATGCATCATGAGAATGCCTCCTATTGATTCGTAAGGTTTTTGTGGAAGATACGCATCCGTATGTTTTGGGTGGAAAAATCCCTGCGCAAGACAATCTGTCAGGCAGGTAGGTAGGGGGTAATCAAATCCAAGTCATAAAATGATGCAACGGTGCGGACATATCAAAAGGCACTTCCAGCTCCCTGCGCACGAGCCAACCAATATAGAGGAGGTATGCGAGCTGAGCGCGTGCCTTTGCATCAGTGGGAGCCAGCCCTTTTTTCTCATACAAAGAGGCAACGAAGCCGATCCTGCGCTGCTCGATTTCCACGAGACGCTTGGAAAGGGCAGGATGCTGTTTCGCCCAGTTGTAGATAGCGGCTTCGATTTTTCGCTCGCTGCTAAAGACGCCCGACAACAACTGTTCCAACGACATGTTGTCCGAGTGTGGCGCTCGAATGATCCGTTCGGTCGCATGTTCCTCCCAATAATCGATCATGGAGTCCAGTAGCGCTTGACGATCTGGAAAGTGATGATAAAAGCTCCCCTTGCTGATCTTCAGTTTTCTGGCGAGAGGCTCCACACGGACAGCGTCAATGCCCGCTTCAGCCAACATATCGAGCCCTGCCCGAATCCAATCTTCACGTACATATTGCATGGTTCACCCCAAAAGATACGGTATCGTATGTTTCTGGTTCCATGTTATTCCACCGGGTGAGAAGTGTCAAGAAGCATTGATTTTTGTATTGACATTCACACTAGTGTAAAGCTTTAGAATCGCAATCAAGAGCGGTTGACCTTGCATGTAGCGCCGGATCATCTCGCTTGCAAAAATAAAATGAATGGAGTGTCGACCTATGAAATCAACAACAATTCCTGCGTCTGTAACGGTTATTGGCCTTGGCAATATGGGAGTAGCACTCGCGGATGCTTTTCTAAAAGGTGGTCATCCAACGACTGTCTGGAATCGTTCAGCAGATAGAGCCAAAGGTTTAGTCGAGAAGGGGGCAGTGCTGGCGGGCAGTGTAACAGAGGCAATCGCGGCAAGCAGCTTGGTCGTTGTTTGCTTATCGACCTACAAAGTCATGCAAGAGCTACTGGAGCCCTCGGAAAGTGAACTAACAGGGCGTGTCATCGTCAATCTGACCACCGGAACCCCGGAGGATGCACGCAAGACAGCCAAATGGGTAAGCGAGCGCGGTGGGCAATATCTCGATGGAGCGATCATGGCTGTCCCTCAAATGATTGGACTGCCAGAAACACTCATTTTCTACGGCGGGTCGAAGGCTTTATTTGAAGCCTATGAACCGACATTACAACTGTTGGGAGGGAACGCTGCCTATCTCGGTGAAGACTATGGTGTTCCGTTGATCTATGATTTGTCGCTGCTCACCATGATGTATGGGGCTTGGTATGGCTCCATGCATGCACATGCCCTATTAAGTACGGCAAACATAACAGGAACAGAGTTTCTTCCATACGCAACCAACTGGGTAAATCACGTGATTGCCCCGCTCTTATCCGATCCGGTTGCCGCAAGTGCCCGTGATGAAGGAAACTTCACAACCGATGTGTCTAACATGAATACGAACAAACTCGGACTTGAACACATCATCCATGCCAGCCAGGAACAGGGAATCCCCGTTGATTGGTTGAAGCCGTTGCTAGCATTGGCCACACAGAAAGTAGCAGAGGGCTACGGTGCTGACTCTTTAGATCGCGTAATTGAGTCCATCCGGAAACCGCTGGTGAAATAATTCTTTTCTCTGGTGCCAATGGAAAACAACCTCGCTTCGCATAATGATCAACGCGAAAACGAGGTTGTTATTCCGTCTGAGGGAATGGAATTGCACGCGGCTTCTGTTATTCGTGAATGGATTTGACCATCGCAATATGCTCGATACCCGCATCGTCGAATAAGTCGCCAAAAGGTTCATAGCCGAGCTTTTCATAAAAACGTTGGGCGTGCGTCTGTGCGTTCAGCTTCAGGCTGTCATATCCGTGCTGTTTGGCCAGTTCTTCCATCGCAAGCATGATTTGGCGGCCCAGTCCAGTACCGCGTTCTGTTTTGGCAACTGCGACCCGCTCAATTTTTCCCACGCCAGGTGAGTACGTACGGATACGGCTTGCGCCCACTGGCTTTCCATCGCAGTAGGCCACAAAATGAATCGTTCCACCATCCAAGGTGTCATGCTCATCGATTTCCAACTCTTCCGGTACTTCCTGTTCCTCGATGAAAACGACTCGGCGCACCGACAGGGCATCCGCCAATTCTTGTTCAGTGGTGGCTCTTTGGATCTGGTAGGTTTGCAGGTTCATCGCTATTCGTCCTTTGTTAGAAAATATCCCTCCCTACGTTGGATACGCAGGGAGGGTTGGTGATTGAGGAAAAGCTGTTTATTTTTTGAGAAGGAAAGTCTGGTAAACGCTCCAGATGCCATCCTCGAGCTGATAAATCAAGTGGAAGCGATCAATCTCGCTGTTCAAGTCAATTTTTGCCATGCTCAGTTGGCCGGTTACATCCCGCAGCTCATCGTCGGACAGGTCACGCCCGATGGTCAGATGCGGTACGTATGCGTAGGTTTCTTTTTCATTCACACACTGATTGGCGATCTTTTGATGTAGCTCGTTGAATGGTTCTTTGTTTTGCACAGCCAAATAGATCACGTTGTTGGTAGGGTGGAAAGAAGATACCCGATGGAAATGGGCCGAAAAGCTGTCGGTAGAGGAGGCAACCTGCTCCAGATGGCTCACCAGCTCAGGCAGCTTGGCTTCGTCCAGCTCAAAGGCTTCCTTCAAACGGATATACGGAGGAACCAAAGCATAGCCCGGGTCATAACGTTTCCGGTAAGAGTTGGCTACTTCTTGCACCTTGCTAGATGGGAAAATTACGATACTGTACATCATCAGAACCACTCCTCCTTACTATCTATCATGCTCTACAAGATCTTATTTTAACAGAAAATTCTTCATTTGTGTAATGTTAAGCGTGGGTCCGTATATTCCTTGTGCGAAAGGAAAGACTGTGTAGTGCAAGGAGGTGCCGCACTGCATGCATACGGCTATGATGATCACATTCATTTTTCTCGTCCTGCTTCTACTGTCTGTGCTGACCTTCACGATCTTGACTGCGATACGAAAAGGAGAATTCGAAGAGGCACTCGTATCGACTATCAAGGATGAAGGTCCACAAGAAGAACAGCCACGGTAAGTTTACCCGTAAAGCGTCTTTAGCATACGCGGTAGATTACGCTGCCAGTGGCCCCACGTATGGTCACCCTCAAACGTTTCATAAACGAGGGTGGCTTTTTTCGTGCCCAAAATCTCGCGTAGTTCGTCATTGGCCGCTAGAAGATTCAATGTGCCTCGGCCCGTGCTTACTGCCGTTTCCTCCGTTCCGATCTCCAAATAAATGGTTTGCGGTACGGAAAAGTCAGCGTCAGCAACCAGACGATTTAACTTTGCGTCCATGGCAATCGACTGGCAGGCAACTTGTCCAAACGTATGTGGATAGTGAAGAGCAGTGAACAGAGAGACAACGCCGCCCAAAGATTCGCCAAGAAGTGTTCGAGCGTTTCCCAAAGGATGAGTGGAGTAATGCGTATCGACATAGCTTACAACTTCTTCGGCGAGGAAGCGACGGTAGGCCATATGCTCCTTGCCATCCGGATGATAACGTTCGTTCCGTTTGCTTTTCTCAACTGGGAGAAAGACAGCGATGATATCAGGCAATTCTTTGTCCCCATTCAATTGATCCAGCAAAGAAGCCATTCTACCCATTGCCAGGTAATCTTCTCCATCTTGTACGTAGAGGACTGGATACGAGTAGAGTGGCGAGTAGCGTTGGGGTGTGTAGACAATCAGCTTTTCCGGCGTCCCCAAATGCCGGCTTTCCAAGATGATTTCCTCAAGGGCCACTGCGGTGTCCTCCTTATTGGGATATTCCTGTTCATTATTATACAGGAGCGAGCGGGCATGCCCAAGAGTTTGGGTGCAGGGTCAGGCTGTGGGCGAAAGATTGTCGCAATTTGGTCAGCGTGTGATACTATGGTAGGAAACGACTTCACTCGATTTGTGGAAGGGGTTGTCTCTTATATGAAGAAGCAAGTACACAGCATCGAAGTCAGAAACGCTGCTCTCGCACGTTTGGCAGAACGCGGAGTGACGGTGGAAGATATCGCAGAGATCGTCTATCTCATGCAGTCGCCCTACCATCCAGATCTCACAATGGCGCAGTGCATCGAGAGCGTGAAAGCAGTCTTGGAAAAAAGGGAAATGCAGCACGCCATCCTGGTTGGCGTTGAGTTGGATACGTTAGCAGAGAAGGGTCTCTTGTCCGAGCCGCTCCAATCCATCATCGCGTCAGATGAAGGACTTTTCGGATGCGACGAAACATTGGCGCTAGGCTCCGTATTTGGATATGGAAGTATCGCGGTGACCACCTTTGGTCATTTGGATAAGCACAAGGTTGGGGTGATTAAAAGGCTGGATACCAAGTCGGCAGAGGGACGTGTTCACACGTTTTTGGACGACCTCGTGGCGAGTGTGGCAGCCAATGCGTCTAGCCGCATGGCGCATCGGATGAGAGATGAGCAGGAGGCGGAGTTGGCACGAAGTGAGGCGTTGAAGCAACAGGAAACGGAGCTGCTTGTCGAGGAGAAAGGGAAAGGGACGGAGCAGGCGGGGTAGGTTAGGTTTGGGATGAGGGAGTTTGTTTCGATCGTTACCTAATTATCTTGTTTGTTGTTGTAACTTTATTGGATCGCTTTCAGCTTAGCAGGAGCCAATTCTTCGCCGGTGTTGCTCATATGCTTGATGCAGTCATGCATGATGTGATGCCATCATGTAGGTAATCCCCATGTTTTGTAGGGGGGATGTGGGCAGCAGCGGTGGGGAATGGCTTTTTGCAAGGGTAAAACAAGCCTGATTTCACTGGGTTTCTTAGTGTTCTTTTGGTACGAGTGAAAATTTTTACAAGAAATTATTCATTTCCTCTTGAAATCCATTTTACAATGCTGTATAGTAATAAATGTGATCGACGTCCGATACGATTCGGGCCCTTAGCTCAGTTGGTCAGAGCGGTCGGCTCATAACCGATTGGTCGTAGGTTCGAGTCCTACAGGGCCCACCATTAAACGATCACACACATATCACATGATCCGGTAGCTCAGTTGGGAGAGCACCATCTTGACAGGGTGGGGGTCGCTGGTTCGAACCCAGTCCGGATCACCATAATATGAACGTTCAAACCCTTGAGAAATGGTAATATCCCCTCATGGTTGACTGTGTTTAAAACCCCACTGTTACAATTGGGTAAGACACAATTGACCAGAGGGGATTTTTTTATGGCTAAAAAAGGACAAACATTTAGAGTTTATACGGAAGAGGAAAAAATGGAAGCCGTACGTCTTTACGAGTCCGGAGTATCTTCTAGAGAAGTCGCCAGAAGATTAGGCATTCCAGAAAAAAGACAGGTGTTGGACTGGGTTAATAAGGTTCGTAATGGGGTGGCACTAACAGCTTCTCGATCAAATCAGGCATGGCGAAAAGGGCGTCCAAAAGCCAAATTCACAAGCGTTGAGGAAGAGTTAGCCTACATAAAAGCGGAGAATGAATATCTAAAAAAGCGATATCCAAATCTAAACGGGGAGTGACTTCGAAGAAAGTAAGGTTCTCAATTATTGAACAAATGCAAACCAAATATCGATTATCATGGCTGCTCAGTTTTGCAAAAGTATCCCGTGCGGGATATTACAAATGGAGAAAGTCCAGAGAGGCATCTGTTCGACGTAGCGAAAAGGAAGTCAACCTAAAAGAACATATCCTAAGTATCCACCGCTTGCATCCTTATTATGGTTACTACGAATGACAGTTGCTCTTCCCAAAGAAGGATTACAAATCAATCACAAACGTGTCTATCGATTGATGAAGGAATTAGGCATCCGCTCAGTAATTCGTAAAAAAAGGCGATTCTTCGGCAGACGGGCATCAGTTGTAAACCCGGATCGTCTGGAAAGACAGTTTAAAGCAGAAGCACCTCTAAAGAAGCTGGTAACCGACATCACCTATCTACGAGTCGGAGAACGATTTTTTTATCTATCTGCTGTGCAGGATCTGTTTAATAACGAAATCGTTGCTTGGCATGTCTCTTCCCAAAACGATTTGTCACTCGTGATGAGCACCGTAGATAGTCTTTGTAAGGGGAGAGAAATGAACGGTTCCGTCCTACATTCGGACCAAGGTTTTCAATACACTTCCAGACACTATAATAAACGTCTGGATGAGTACGGAGTACTAGGAAGTCATTCGAGACGGGGAAATTGCTTAGACAATGCCTGTATCGAGTCATTCTTTTCTCATCTAAAAATAGAATTGATGTATCGATGCTCGGCAAAATCACTTGAGGAATTAAATGAAGCTGTTGAAAAATACATTGCCTTTTATAATCAGAGTCGTTTTCAAAAAAACTAGGCGACCGTTCCCCGATTGAGTATCGGAAAGCGATCGCCGCGTAATTATGGGTTTTTAGGCAGTCTACTTGACAGGGGGATGACCAAAATCAAGGGTTTTTCTTATGTCCTCGTCCATCCACTCTGACAAAAAAATCTCCCTAGGTTGTTGCTTGTTAACATTTTTGACAATCTTTATTCAACTAGAGTTATTAATATCACAAAATTATGTCAGTATCTAAATAAATATCAATATTTTATCTTTATTATATTCAATGAATTACCTTTTTATGGTATATATAAAAATAATGCATTATTTTACAAAAAAGGAGGATTTTCGTTTTGAAAAAAGCAGCTAAGATATCTTTAATGACATTTCTTGCAGCGATTTCGATATTTTCCTCAACTGGATTAGCAGCATCACACCGACTTCATTACGATACCTATTTTAATTATGATGAGTGGCCAAGGTCAAACAGTGGAACAATTTACATCGATTACTACTATTCAAAAAATGGTTTTTACGATTATAGGGATGAAATCAAAGATGCATCTGATTCGTGGGAAAACATTGAATCTTCCCCATTTGTAATCTCTAAAACATCGAATGAATCAAAAGCAAATTTAATCATTAAAAGTGATGATTACGGTGATACAGGTTGGGTAGGGAGAGCATATTATAATAGAGACCCTAAAGAAATAAGGTTGAATGAGTGGTATCACGACAATAGCCCTGTAAATGGACATAGCTATAGGTATTCCTGCTATGAAAATACTGTGCTACACGAATTAGGGCATACACATGGATTAGATCATTATGATTGTCCAGATGAAGTTATGCATACTACTCATAATCATGTATTAACTCCAAATGATGGTGATGTTCAAGGTATACACAATATTTATTAATAAGGGGTGGAGAATGTGAAAAAAACGATCCTATTTGTTAGTTTTTTGGCATTAATTGGATCTGGGTATGTAGGGTATAATTATTTTAATGATAACCGTGTCTCTTCTGCGCAATTAGTAGAATACTACGAAGATTTGGAACAGCTATCCGCTTCTTCACCGTTAGTAATTTCTGGTTCAGTAGCTGCTGATACAGAAGAAATTGTTTATGATGATCTAAAATTTTACACAACCAAGATAGAAATAAACAAATTGTATAGAGGCATTGATGGAGTATCCGAAGGTGACTCGATTACGTTATTACAATCAGATATTCTTGAGGATCCACTAGTAGAAGAAGGGAAAGATCAAATACTATTTTTAAAAAAGTATCAAGGTCCGATAGTTGAAAATGCCTATCGTCTTGTCGGCTTAAAACAAGGTCATTTTACACTTAACAGTGATGGAAAAGTATACCCCGTATCAGTCAACATGGAGAAGAGATCAAAAGCTAAGAATAATAATCACAACCTTGTAGGGGTTGAAGCAGACACCGCGTCTGGAATTGAACTAACAGAATTAGAGAACATACTTGAAAAAAAAGAGTACATTCCTCCTAAATAAATTAGCCAAATTAGATAGAGAACCGAAAGGTTAAGAACCCCTAACCTTCTATATTGTCAAGTTTAGGAAGGACTTGGGACATTGATTTTATACCTATGAGGTTACGCAATCGACTAGAGTAATCAGCAGCCCAAATATCGGTTTAACCTCTGTACTATTCAGTTTGCAGGGAGTCAGCTTATCACAGGAAAAGTTTGGTGAAGCTATGGTAGAACAGCAGGAGATCGGGCTCATCGAAATCGGCTTGGGCCAAGAGAGGTACTTGGAAACACCTCCGGACCATTGGTTTGCATTAAAGGAGGCTAGCATACCTCGATTATGATAAAAACTCCTTTCAGTATAAATTGGTGGCAGGATTGTCTAGGGGAAAGGACTATCTGTATCAATATCACTAGAATGGAGTATTGTTCAAAACTATCAAAATAACTGTCAAATAAGCAGGGAATTTCCATCAAAAGCTTTAACCGACAGATTTCGGCTGGTGAAGAGAAAATAGGCCGATCGCAGTGTAGAAACCCCCATTCTGAATTTCACGGATTGGGCAGAAAAAATTTGACCTTCTAGAATCGCTCCTAACGCGTTTTATGAGGGGGAAGACATATTTGTACCCTCTAAAATCAAGCGAAAAGTCCCCTTCCGAAAAAAGGGGACTTTCGCAGCTTATCATACAGTTGATTGAAGCTGTTTCTTTGGAAGGATAACTGTTGAACTGGCTTCTTTGACATCAGGCAGTTGGAGGACTTAAACATGATCTGACCCAAGTGGAATCAATGGAGACGAGTGACCCTCGACTACCTGCCACGCTAATAAGAGCGGTCGGCAGGGGACGATTTGGGGATATAACTGACTTGTATTCTCAATAATTCACTCGGATGCGAACGAGGAAAAACCTTTCAAATCAAGGGTTTTTTTTAATTTCTTTCGCCTGATTCATTCTGGTCAACTAGTCCAAAAACATAGTTGTTGACGGATTATTGGAATCAATCAGCCTTGTTTCACTCGGGAATCAAAAAGAGAATCAAAATGCTTCGTTGCTTCTTGATCAGCAGAGCGTAGTGCATGACCATATACGTTCATTGTCGTTAAGATATTTGCATGTCCAAGCCGTTCTGAAATGATCTTCGCATGAACGTCTTTATTAAACAACGTAGCCAAGGTTTGGAGCAGGTAGTGGAAACAGATGTTGTGTCTTGTTAGAAATCGTCCCCATTGGTGATAAGATGAGGAAGTTCGTAAAAGGAACAAAATGTGTAAAAAACAACACAGTAAAATGATAGCCTTTCTTTAAAGTGATCTGCACTACAACGGGGGAGGGCTTTTTTAGTCTCAATCCTCTGTGCAATGTGCATTAAAAGGATCGTTCAAGTACTATTTATATTTTTCACCTAAGATAAAATAGTTCAAGATAGCTTGACGTACATAGTAGACAATGAATAAAGAGGGACTTCTTTATGTGTATGCATAGTTGCGTCTACTGGGTTACTTGTTAGATATGAGAAGAATGTGCATAAACTTCAATAAAAAACACCCATTAATCGGGTGTTGAGCAGACAAATTCAATAAATTACATTAAAAAATAGTTAAGTCTTGATATTTTCCTAAATCAAATAGATCTTTTAGTAAACAATCCTCAACTTTTACTAAACCGATATCATTAAGGTTCTTTATCTGTAGATAATCTTCTTGATTGAATGTGGTAAAGTTCCAACATCCATTCGTTCGAGTAATGGAGTATCTTGATGCTTTATATTCAAACTCTATTTCACGTCCAATTTTTAAATCGGTCAGTAAAGATTCATATGTATAGTCCATATTTCCCCCTATTATCACCGCTTGATTTTTCTTAGTTTAATATCTTATTCAAAAAAAGTCGATGGGCGTTCATAATGCCTCATCGACTTTTTGAGTTTACTTGCTAGTTTGTATTAGTACCATCTCCTCTAGATGGAGGTCCGTCCTCGCATGGCAATATTCGTTTATTGTAATTCATGTTGCAGGTATGTCGAGCGGGGCAGATCCCGCACTGAATAAGGCGGTTTTTCGAACACAGAGGTGTATTTGTAACTTTATACCTATTGCTCGTGACCTTTCTATATCCGATACATCAAAACGTGGGCATTTTTTCCTTTTTATATATAGATTGGATATCAGGCGTATCGATCAACAAGAGCATCTTCCATCTGTATGGAAACCTTTACAGAGAGGAGGAGACTGTATGCCCAATATTGAAGGTATCAATATCCAGCAGTCAAGCGCTGAACGCAACAGCTACGTGGTTGTGGGAGCCATTTTATCTTGCAGCAGCGGAAGTAAACAGAGTCGGTTGAAAATGCCGTTCAGCCATGGTGTTTTTGTAAAAGGAAAGCCGCAAATGAACATCATGGATTTTGTTCCCAACGTAAATATCATGCCCTTTGGAAAGTGCAACAGCTTACAAAATCCCACAGTCGCTTCTGCCACGGCAGCCAACAATGGTGTACTTAGACCAATGCCGTGCACCCCTTTGACCACAATGCCATGGATAGATGGGAAAGCGGACAAAATGGTCGGCGGCCATCCGGCATTGCTAAATAAATCAACGAATATGTGTTTCTATTGTGGGCAGATCAAGATTGAAGATGACGGGCAGGATTTGGGTGGTGTGACGATAGGAAATCAGTCGTCAACAGACAGCGGGCCGTCTGCTGCTGGGGTTGGACAAGGACCAGCTTGCGAAAAGCCGCAGGAAAAGCCAAGCATGTGGGATAATTTCGTCAAAGGAATCTCGATGCTGGGAGACGTTCCTGCTGCGATGCAAAAAGCGGCAAGTGAGCTGCCAGGGGCTTTGGAGAAAGCTGCAAATGATTTGCCAAAAGGTTTACAGAAGGCGGCAGAGGATTTACCTAAGGGTGTTGGAGTGTTTGTGAGGGAAGGCTATATAGAGCCAATGCAAGAAGACTTGGATACGTTGCGGGATGATAAAATCAATCTCGCGGATGGAATTGCAATCGGTGGACTTGCCTTGAGTGCACTTACGCTCGGAAGAAGTAAAAACATAAAACAAATAGTGGATGCTGCAAGAAAAGGAAAGAAGGTGCCGGCGAAAGTTCAGACAGGTGGTAGAGAACTCTCTGTCGATGAATATCTAAGACGTTTAGACAAAGCAGATGAAATGTACGAATCCTTTAGAACGTCAAATGTTGATGTTCAGGCTATTGCAAAAAATACTGGGATGGTAGAACATAGGGTACAAAGGATAAAAGAGCATGTATTCTTCAAAGAACACATCAAGGAGCATGGTGTAGGACGTTTTGAAGCTGATTATGAAATTGCTCAAGCTTGGGATAGGCTTCAAAAAGGGACATACAAACCGAATGACATCGACTTATTGAATCATGAAATTTTTGAATCTAAATTTGAAGGAATATTTAAGACGGATTACAGAACTGCTCACGACAGAACGGTAGATTCTGGGCGTCCATGGTATCCACCAGAGGAGGAGTAATATTGGCTTCATATGTTTTGTTACTAAAAGAATTTGAAAATGATGAAACTGTTGTATACAAATTTGGACCAAATGAAAATATAATGGGTAAAATTGAATTAAACAAATTAACCAGAAAATTTTCCGAGCTAGAAGGAATACCCGACCTAAGTATTCCATCTAAGTTTTATTTTGACAGAGCGGCGCAGCGGTTGGCAGTTTGTCTAATTAGAGAAGGCGGAAATTTTCCGGAAAGAACAGCGTTCGAGTCTTAGTAGAGTCCTTGTGCTTTGGTGGGGGTTACCCAATGCCAAATTAACCTTTTCAACGCGAAGGGTTTACAAATCTGACACTTTTGACGGTTTTTGCAAATAAATCAAAAACCGCTCTATCCTAAGTGTACGCACGATGAATAAGCCGCCCAGGTAAATAACCGGGCGGTTTTTGTTTTAGGTACACGAATTTGGAAGGAGTAAGAGTATTGAGCCAATCGGATGGTTGGATGTCCTAATCTTTCACTTACTACTTAAGGATTGACACCTTGAATAAGAAGAAGGGCTGCATGATAATGTTGTGGGTCTTGGAAACGTATTTTCGGAATGTCTATGGTATCTAAATTGTCAAATCTGGTAAATAAAAGAAGGGATCTGTCGTTTCTAGTAGAATATAACCCCCAATAAGTAATTGAGGTGAAAAAGTTACATGCTGTTTGTCCTATTTTCAACGTTGGAATACCTCGCAATATTTGCTCTTATGACTACACTATTTAGGTTTGGCTTTTTGGTGCATATCAACCGGATTCTCTTTGTGAGTCTGGTATTAATGCTTTTCTCGTTTGGGCTGCGACAATTTACGCCATATGGAGACTATGCAACCATAGCTCAAGTCGTCATCATCTTTGGGGCATTAATCCTGGTATGGAACGTTAATTGGGGACATGCTGCCTTAATGACTATTATAACAGCTGGAATATACTTGGGGATTCAGATGGTGGAAGTGTTCTTCCTGACCGTCATAGGAACCTTAGAGACGATTGAATCGTTAGAGGATCGAACCATCAACACAGGGTTCATATTCCAGACAATCTCCGCATTCCTTACCTTTGCATTATGCTATGGACTTCGGAAATGTAGACTGCAATTTACATTTGTCAGAGATGGAGCGCCTTTCTTTATTTACCATAGAATCAACATGGTGATTTTGTCACTGATCATTGTAACAGGAGTATTGATAACGGTCTTGTTTAAATTAGCAAGCACATATGGAATTGCTTCCTTAGTCTGGATCTTCTTTGGGATGGCAATCGGAATCACGATACTGGCATGGCTGGCTATAAAAAGGGATGGGGAATATGATTGAAACTCTTGCTGAAAGAATAGCCATACAACTAAAGTCGATCAATCCACATGAAACGAAGTCAGTCCCCACCATGAAGTTTGGGTTGATCCTTATCATCAACATGCTGCTCATCATTACAATTAGCCTTACCATTTCACTTATGATAGGGACGTTTCAAGGAACATTACTCACATTGGCCGGATTTTTAGTACTACGCCAATTTTCAGGAGGATTTCACTACTCATCGTCCGTCTACTGCACCATGACAAGTATAGCGGGAGCTGTATTCATCCCTCTCATTACCCTTCCTAATGATTTTGTCACCCCGATTATTATCATCACATTAGTCCTAGTAGCACTTTTTGCACCGCAAGAAATGGAAATGCAATCACGACTATTCAAACAGAATCAGACTTTGCTCCTCAAGATCATCTCCATTATCATCGTCAGTTTATTATTTTTCATAGAAAGCGAGACACTGGTTAAGACCTTTTTTGTGCAAGCACTGACGCTCATTCCACTGAAAGGAGGTGGAAAAGATGAAAAATAAAGCGATGATGTTCGTAGCGAAGCATGTTTCAGCAATTGCTTCATTTGTTGCGGTACTGGCGGTATCTACCGCATCCTTTGGTTTCGTGGGGAAACCTGAAATTCCAGAAGAATTAAAGAAATAAGGAGCAAGGAAAGGGGAAAATTGGTTGCCCCATTGCGATTCTGTAAATCTTAATTTTATGAACATCCGCGTATGATTGTTTTGTACTTATAGACTGCTTCTTTCAGATCGTTACCAATAACTTTATTCCCCTTGGTAGACAAGGGGCTTTCTTTTTTTATTGCGCCTGGTTCATTGGCGTCCACAACACTGTTTATTGAATCGTTAATGAATCAAAGGGGACTGTCGTTTAGTCGGAAAATCGACTTTTGAAACAGCCCCTTTCTCTTAACGCTTAATAAAACTTGGAAATAGCGAATTTAGCTGTAAAATTCATTTTTTTCATATAGGAAGAATTCGCTCCAGCTTGAAATTGTACAGAAATATTGCCATCTTTATCTGCTTGAAAGACCCGTCCGTAAGGTGAATTAGCTTGGTATGTACCAATCACTTGATTATCTGCATCAAAGACTGTATAAGAGATCGGGAATCCTGAATTGTTTACAAATATCGTCAGTTCTTCTCCCTTTTTAAGCGAAAAAGATTCTTTTTGCGTCACTTCGTATGAACTCAGAGAATAGTATTTCGTAACCTCTTGCATGTCTAAAGCTGTAGCTGCTGCGCTAGCTTTTGAGACTTCCAATCCTGGTAAAGATCCACCCGAAAGTAGTGCAATTCCTAACGTCGCTGCTAAAATGGCTTTTTTCATTATGGTAATGCCTCCTTTTTTCTCAATCACGAGCGAAAGTAAATATTTGGAAATTATAACCATTATAATCCTGTTGATAACTATTATCAATAAGTTTTTTGTAGATTACCTCTCACGCCGTGATAAAGAGGGCATAAAAAAAGAGAGTGATTCAATGGAATCAACATCCCCCTAAAAACGGCACACACATCCCTGTATCCGGACAAAACCCCTCATTCTCCGTACACAACCTCTCCGTAAACCCAGGCTCCTCCTGCGCCAGAAACGTAAAATAACAAACAATTTCATGATTCCTTACAGCTAAGCTATTCAACTGAAAATCCAACAAATGCTTCCGATCGACATGCTGGTAGTACAATCCTTTCTTCGTAAACGGAGGGGGATACGCTTTGGACGGCAACGTCGGAATAATATCATGAACATTCACGATCCGAACACTGTTCTTTACAGTCTCATTAAACCGCGAAGCAAAGACAGGATCTCCGACACGTGGGCTCCCATACGTATACACAAAAGGTCGCGGAAACTTCGTATTCACGGCAATATCCAAACCGGCAAGTGCGGCCAAGCCTCCCCCTAAACTGTGCCCCGCAACAAATAGTCTTTTCGATCTAGGGAGCTTGCTCAGCTCCCGAATCAATTCATCTCGCGCGGATTGGTAAATGCAAGTAAACCCACGGTGGGTTTTTCCTGCCTTTCTGACAAATCGATAGGGGACTTGATACAAATCTTGATCTGACTCATTGTCGTTAAACGTGCGTGTTCCCCGAAAAGCAACAACGATACTGTCGGGTGACTCGGCTACAAAACCAAATACCTCGGGCTCCGGCGTCTCAACACCAGCCAATGCTCGAATCGCCGAGCGTTGACGATACCCTTGTGGCAAGACAAGTGAATCTGTTTCAAAAAGCTGATAGGCCTGATGGACCATGGCCGCAAGTAAAATCGCATCTTCACTGTTATAAATACGATCGATCATTCATGTGTCTCCCTTTCTCGGTTTCAAGGCTGTAAAAGCTAGCATTTGCCTTGAAACGGAATACACGTATCGGTATCGGGACAAAACCCCGGATTTTCCACACAGAGCGTTTGGGCGTAATCAGGGTCAAACTGAGTGAGGCTTTGGAAATAGCAGGCGATACTATCGTTGCGAGGCGTATTATTCAGTTGAAACGAGAGAGGAAACTTGTTTTTTACATGTTGATAGTAGATGCCTTCCTGGGTAAAAGGAGGCGGATACTTTTGATCGGGGAAGGTAGGGAAAGAGTCGTGAACATTGACAATGCGCAGGCTATTTGGAACGACTTTATTGAAGCGAGAAGCGAAGTGGGGGTCACCAATACGCGGACTGCCATAGGTATAAACGATTGGGTGTCTAAACTGCGTGTTTACCGCAATATCTAAAGCTGCCAGTACAGCCAGTGCGCCACCGTAGTTGTGGCCAGTAATAAACAGCTTTTTTGATGCGGAAAACTGATTTATTTTTCTGAATAATCGATCTCGTGTTGACTGATACAGGCATGTAAATCCACGTGAGGTTTTCCCTGCCTCTGTAACAAAAGGATAGGGAATTTGTAAGATGTCATAGGCTGCCAAAAGGTCTGCCGGATAGGCTGCGTACCCTCTGAAGGCAATGATGATTTCATCTTTTGATTCTGCCACAAAACCATAGATATGTTCAGTTGGATTCTCTACGTCAGCTGAAGCTCGAATCGTGTATCGGAGTTGAAAGCCTTTGGGTAAGATAAGCTCCTCATTAAAATATAATAGATAAGTCTGATAGCTCATGGCCGCAAGGAAAATGGCAGCCTGACTAGTAAACATGTTGTCTTCGTCCGAGAAAACCATGTAGACAAATTCCTTTCCTATTCGAATGTTACTTACCATGAGCCTATGATTTTACGATGGAATGCGTGCTTGTATGAAGAAAATAAAAAGGGGGCGCGTACACGACGCTCCCCATTTACGAAGGTTTTGAGAGGATTTCAATTCCCACATCAATTGTCTTCTCTACTCCCATAAAGGATAGAAATATTTTAGCCCTCTTTTTGTGCTTGTCCACTTTTTTGATAATGCCTTCCAGTCCTTTTAGGGGACCAGATTCTACGATCACCTTTGAATTTTCCAGATATACTTTTGAATAATCGACAACCTCACCGTTGCCCATGAGTTGGAGTATCGGGATGATTTCTTTTTCGTCAATGCTCGAATAATAAACGCCCTCATCTTGCGAATAGTAACTACGGTTATTGACCAAACGAAAACTTATAGGAATTTTTTTAATTTTATGGAACGTATCGTTAGTCATTTCAGTTTTAATAAGTACATATCCAGGAAAAATATTCTTCAGGACATTATACACAATGCCTGATTTTTTCTCAGGAACCAATCTCTTCGGCACAAGGGATTTTAAAGACTCTTCATTAAAATAGAGTTTGAGGTACTTTTGAACGACTTCTTCTTTACCAGAATCTACAAAGATGGCATACCATTTCAAGGTGAGCAATCCTTTCATTATGAAGTGGATTCGAAAGTCTGGAGTGCTTTATGATTTCCAAAAAACGTGTTATTATACTAAATATATCCAATTTTCTTGTATTATGCAATAAATGCAGTAGTCGTAACATTCTGCATAAATTTAAAGAGCTAGCTATATAAGCTTTTTATCGAAAGGAAAATCCCTTAGGGAATTTTAATCGATATTTCGGCACGTTAAAGGAATGTAGGGAGGACATACGGAGAAACAGTAGTGTGTATTTTTATTGACCCACGAACTGGGGAAGCTCTGCCCATTGGCATAGTAGGAGAACGGAAGGCGGAGATTGGATTGCATGTATTTCCACAGATCTCTACGAAAGAATTCGTTGTAAAAGGCACGGATAGAGAGTTTCGTGCAAGTTTGTGCTTGGGCTGCTTTTCTGCTCCCGCTGATTTTTTTAAAATGGTAAAATTCCTGCATCCAAAAGAATTCGAGTACTATTTTCATCTGGAGTTTGAGCGGAGAGTAAAAAGCTACCTGACAGGGAGATATGTCGCCAAAAGAGCCGTTTCGGTTTTGACTGGAGAAGACAGCTTAGAGCGAATATGTATTGAACAGGGCATTTTTCATCACCCTGTCGTGAACCTACCGAATACAACCAATGTCCAAGTGAGTATCACCCACTGTGACGATCTTGCCGCAGCCATTGCTTTTTCGGAAGAGCTACCGATGGGAATTGATGTTGAGAGAATTAGCGTTGATAGAAATAAAGTTCTGGAGACGCAAATGACAGTGAAAGAGGGCAATTTATTTTCATGCTTGCCTTATTCCTATGAAACGACTCTCACTCTTTTCTGGACAGTCAAGGAAGCGTTATCCAAAATTTTGAAGACAGCCCTAACAACTTCTTTTCATATCTATGAAATAAGCCAAGTGGTGGCAAAGGATGGGGTTGTTTATAGTCTTTTTGATAACTTTCCCCAATACCGTACTGCATCTTTTATCCTTGGCGACTATGTGTGTTCGATCACCTACCCGAAAAAGACTGAGTGGAATGTTGCTGTAGTAAAGGATGAACTTCAGGAGATAGAACCACCCATGACAAATCGCTTATGAATTCCCCACAAGCGGTCAAATGACCAGGCTGTGGGGAGTTTTCTTTATAAAAACCTTTCATATATAAAAGGGGGGCACCATACATGGAAAAGCCTGTTGTGTTTCTGTTTTCTGGACAGGGGTCTCAGTACGATCAGAGGGGGAAAGACCTTTTTGATCAGAATCCGGTATTTCGCAAATGGATGCTTAGGTTAGATGAAAAGGTACATTCCATTGGAACTCCTGAAGTTGCTGCGGTCGCTTTCATGCTTGGGGCGGATTATTTGCCATTAGCTTGTATGGCTCGGTTATGCCAATCGTGATGAAAATACCTTTGCACAGGAAGATCAATTCGATATCCAGCGACCTAATAGCAATAAGCAGTTATCATTTGGAAAGGGCTGCCACCTATACATGGGCGCACCATTATCCAGACTGGAGGCAAAGGTGATACTAACAGAAATGATCAGGTGCTATTCTGACATCTCAATCGGTGGATTTGACTGCTTTTTTTATCGAAAAGCATAGCTCCTAACCGAATGGTTGCGACAGGTTTGGCTTTCCTAGAAAACAAAAAAGTAAGGAAAATAGAATTCCTTACTTTTCAATACTTATCTTTCCGAATCACTAAATAAACAATCAACCCAATAATCGGAAAAAACAATAACGCAATAAGCACAATGATGGAGAACTCCTTGCTATTCCCACGTCTCCTCGCATCACGGTATGCCCAAATACTGATGACAATATTAATCACGTTTAAAAATAAGATGAGAAGGAGCGGGAGGAACACAAAAAAGGTAGAGGGAGCATCGCCTACTTGAACCAAAGGATCACCTGCTTTTGAATGTTTTCAAGACTTTCCCAATTATATATAAAGATGAGAGAATTGTGTAATGGATTTATTCTATGCCTATAAAAATTGGTATAATTGGAATGTATTATTTCAACTTCTTACCATCCTTGGAGGCGCTTAACCATTGAGAAAAGCTTCGAACAAAATATGTCGATGCTCTGCATGGTCGCTTTGATAGCTGGATGTCAACAGGAAACGACCAAACCGATCACATCGGAGAACACCGGAAAAACAACAGAGACCATAGCAAAACCAAGCCCTACTCCATCCGTTACACCAAATCAAGAAACAGGGAAAGAACCAACACCTGAACCGATTCCAGCCTCTAGTCCAAACACAACAGCACCTACCAACCAACCAGTGGAAGAACAACAAAAAGAACCTCTGTCTCCTTATCAAGTACTCAATAAAATCCGTGAAATAGAAAAAGTGAAAGGGGGAACCTATCAGGGGGCGTGGAAAGAGGATGAATACACATTTTACCTACCCGACAAGGACGGGGATCGCGGAAATGCCCGCTACTATGAACCTTCGACTCACCATGTAAAAGTACTTGGAGAAGATGGCTTGAAGTATTTCTATCATCTTTTTGATCCCGCTACTTATCCACAGCCAACCTTGGAGGCTGAAAGTATACAGGTGAGTCCGGAAACATGGCAGCAAATGGACAAGATCGAGCAGAAGCTGTATACAAGCGAAGATACATTTCACGCCAAATGGTCGCCGAACTTTCAAGCAGTCGCCTATTATAAGGGAACTACTGAAGATGGTCAGGCATACATTTGGAAGGTTGGCAACGATTCTCCCTCCCCAATAAAAGAGGCTGTCATCGACCGCTATTTCTTTACATGGTCTCCCGATTCTGCGTATCTCTTATTGGATACAGGAACGAGCAGACATCGCGGCGGACAAATCTATCAGGTAGCAACCGATAAAATGAGTGAGCCTTTCTCGTATATTTACCAATTCCGTTTCTCACCAGATTCGAAATGGGCAGCTTTTTCTTTATTAAGTGGGAGAGTTGCTAAAGAAAAATACGGGATGGAAGACGAAGAGACAGAAGACATGTGGCTGTATGATTTGGCTACCATGAAGCAGAAAAAGCTGCTTCAAGCCGATGATCACACGGACTACTTCCCACTCGAATGGAAGAGTGAAACCGAACTCCTATACCAGAAAAAAGATTATCAGAAGAATACGGAAGAAGAGTTAACGGTGACGATTCCTCAGAAGTAGGAACCCAAAACCCTCTATGTGATGTAGAGGGTTTTGGCTATGTTTTGGAAGGAAACTTCCCCCGAACCTCCTCTAAAAAAGCCTGCACCGCCGGGGCCAAATAACGACTTTTCATATACGCCAAATAAACCGTCCGTTCCAACGCAGGCGAATCAATCGTTTTCCGAACAAGCGAAGCATCTGTTGATCCAGACAAATAGTTCTCCGGAATAATCGTTACCCCCAGATTCTCCCTCACTAGCGTTAACGCAGTTTCAAATCGCTCAATCTCAAATTTGATTTGGGGGTGGACTTGTTCAAACGAAAAGGCGGTTAAAATATCCTCCCTCGTCTGAAATCCCTCTGTACTAATGATGAATGGCTCACTAGTCAAATCTTTCAACCGAACCGAATCCTTTTCCGCCAATGGATGATCTTTGTGTAGCACCAGCATTAACCGCTCATCATACAGGGGAAATGATTCGATATCTTCTTCATCGATAAATTGGTTGGTTATGAGTAAATGCGTATGATACTTCCGCAGTGATTCTTTGACAGCTTTCCCGCTCAGCACCTCGATTAGCTTGATGTTAATAGAGGGAAAACGCCCCTGATATCCGCGAATGACTTTTGGAATCCAGTGCTTCACGGACTCAATGATGCCAATGATGAGATCTCCGCTGCCAGTCAGCTTTACTTCTTCCATCTCTTTTTTCAACATGTTCATTTGGAAAAGAAGCAGCAACGATTTCTGATACAAAATTTTACCAGCATCCGTTAATTCCATTTTTCTTGTGTTTCTCTCGAGCAGTGGAGAGCCGACTTCTTGCTCCAGATTTTTGATCGCGTTACTTAAGGAAGGCTGTGAAATATGCAGTTTTTGTGCGGCTTTGGAGTAGCTCAACTGATCGCAAACTGTCACAAAATAGTGCAAATGTTTGATGTCCAACTGGATCGCCTGCCTCTATTTATAGCTTGAAGCTATCAATTTATTTAAATTATATATTAGAAATAATAAGTTTGTCATTATATAATCAATAAACAAAAGGTTCAGAAAGGATGAATAGCTTGCCAAAGAGTATATCAGCAGATTTGTGGACCGGCCGGACTGACCATACGGAGAGACGAAGCAGTTTTCGCTATCATCAGATTGTAGAAATAACGGACTTGGATACATTGCAAGTTGCCAAGGATCGCACAGTCGCTATCATTGGGTTTGAATGTGAAGAGGGAGTGAGGCGTAATCAAGGACGATTAGGTGCAGGCAAAGCTCCAAACACAATTCGGCAAGCGCTTGCAAGCCTTCCTTGGAAGGTGGAGGAAGGAAAACGGATTGTTGATGTGGGGAATGTTGCTTGTCCAAACGAAGAGCTAGAAGCTGCCCAGGAAGAGTTGGGTAATGCCGTCTCTGCCATCTTTTCCAAAGCCATGACGCCCATTATTTTAGGTGGAGGCCATGAGACATTGTATGGACATTACGTCGGTGTCCGAAAGCATATTGGAAAAGAGGCTTCTCTGGGCATTATCAATATTGACGCTCATTTCGATTTGCGATCCTATGAAGTTCAGCCTTCATCGGGGACGATGTTTCGGCAAATACTAGAACATGACAAAAACAGTAGCTATTTTGTGTTAGGGATTCAGCGTTTCGGAAATACGCAGGAGCTATTTGATAAAGCAGATGAGCTCGGTGTCCGTTATGTGTATGAAGAAGAGATGACAGACGCACGAATGGATGAAATTACTTTATCTGTAAGCGAATTCATCGAAAAACACGATCATGTCATGCTAACGCTATGTACGGACGTTTTAAACGCAGCTTTTGCACCGGGAGTAAGTGCTCCATCTCCTTTTGGCTTAACACCAATGGTTGTCCGCACTTTGATACGTATCGTTGCCGCTCATAAGAAAACGCTTTCTTTTGATATTTGTGAAGTGAACCCGATCTTAGATGAAAACGGCAGAACAGTAAAGTTAGGTGCTTACTTGACGAATGAAGCCATCATGGGATTACTAGAGAACAACTAAGGGGAGACAACTATGACGTTAGCACTTAATCAAGTAACGACGATTTTTCTCGCAGTAGCACTTCTCGTATTAGGTACATTCCTCGTAAAAAAGGCTAGTTTCTTGCAAAAGTTTTGTATCCCGGCACCAGTTGTTGGGGGCTTGTTGTTCGCTATCATTGCAACGGCTTTGAAAGCGACCGGAATTTTACAAATTACATTGGATACTTCCTTGCAAAGCTTGTTCATGCTCACGTTCTTTACTACTGTTGGATTGGGAGCGAGCTTTAAGCTGATCAAGCTTGGTGGTAAGCTGCTCGTTATTTACTGGATCGCCTGTGGATTTCTGGCTTTGGCACAAAACGTAATCGGTGTGTCTTTGGCTTCCGTGTTCGGCATTCATCCATTGATCGGAATGATGGCAGGGGCTGTTTCCATGGAAGGTGGACATGGAGCTGCTGGCGCTTTTGGACAAACGCTTGAGGATATGGGCATTCAATCTGCGTTGGCGATTGGGATCGCAGCAGCTACTTTTGGCCTTGTAGCAGGGGGCTTGGTTGGCGGACCGACTGTGAAATATTTAGTTGCCAAATACGATCTGAAGCCGACGGAAACCGAAGAAGTAGTAGAGACAGTAGAAGAAAAAGGACAACCGATTCACTCGAATACCTTCTTCATCCAAGTCCTGTTGATTACATTCTGTATGGCATTGGGAACGTATTTGGGAGAGTTGTTCTCGACTGCAACCGGATTTGTTTTGCCAGGTTATGTGGGAGCGATGTTTGTAGCGGTGATTGTTCGTAACATCGTAGATAAGCTCAGTCCAAAGGCAATCGACATGAAGAGTATTAACCTGATCAGTGACGTTACGCTAGGAATTTTCCTGTCCATGGCACTGATGAGCATCAAGCTGTGGGAAGTTGCCGATCTTGCGCTTCCAATGCTCGTGATCGTCTTTGTTCAAGTAGTATTCATCGTTTTGTTTGGCATTTTCGTCCTGTTCCGTTTGCTTGGCAAAAACTACGACGCCGCAGTCATGGTGGCAGGCTTTACAGGACATGGTCTGGGGGCTACTCCAAACGCAATGGCGAATATGGCGGCAGTAACGGGAAGATTTGGTCCTTCGCGAAAAGCATACCTGGTCGTTCCAATCGTAGGTGCCTTCCTGATTGATGTGTTCGCGATGCCGATCATTATTACCACGATTAATTTGTTTAAATAAAGACGATTCAAAAATCCCTTCATGCTGGAGATAGTCTAGCTGGAGGGATTTTTTGTGCTTACATTCACTTCTGAATGCTCTCTATGGCTTAGTGTTTTACAAATAATAGAAAGAAAAGGAAATGATTTCTTGACTGTTCGTGTTGTGTTCGTATATATTTAAACAAGAACGTGTGTTCTTGTTTTTAAGGAGCTTTGCAAAGATAATCTCACCCAAAAATATGTATTTCAGGGGGGAGATGTGGAATGCTGGCTTGGCTAGAGACAGCAGGAAGGGGATGAAAAGGGGCAGCAACTCTTAAGTAAATTTGAGGCACTGATGCAGAGAGTCAAGGTTTGCACAAGTAGATGCTAATGGATAAAAAATTTAGTTTTTTTTGCGAAAATTGTAACGTATTGTCATTTCTTGCGTATTAATTGGCAGAAACAAACAAAAAGCGGAAAATGTGGAGGGAAGAAGAATGAGAGAACTTCATGCTGATGTGGTAATCATTGGGGGAGGTACTGGTGGCTGCGCAGCAGCACTGGCAGCAGCAAAATCAGGAAAATCAGTCATTATGACGGAAGAAACCGACTGGATTGGCGGTCAATTTACGAGCCAAGCGGTACCGCCAGATGAGCATCCATGGATTGAACAGTTTGGTTGCACGCGAAGCTATCGCACATTCCGTGACAGCGTGCGTGACTATTACCGTAACCATTATCCAATGACGGCAGAAGCACGTGTCATCCCAAATCTTGACCCTGGTAACGGTTCCGTAAGTCGCCTATGCCACGAACCAAAAGTAGCGCTCGCTGTTTTTTATCAGATGCTTGCTCCTTATATTAATAGTGGTAGACTTACTATTCTGACGAATCACAAGCTGCATGCCGTTCGCATGGCTGGCGATAACGTACTGTCGATCACAGTTGAAGATCGGAAGCATCATGATTTTCATGAACTGGTAGCACCTTATTTCTTGGATGCGACAGAATGTGGAGATGTACTCCCGCAAGCCGGCGTAGAATACGTACTTGGCGCTGAATCAGTCGATCAAACAGGAGAGCCAAATGCTGTTGTCGGGCCGCCGCAGCCAAATGATATTCAGGCGTTTACGTATGTCTTTGCCATGGACTATTTGGAGGGAGAAGATCATACGATTGCCAAGCCGGAAACGTATGACTTCTGGCGAAACTACAAAGCAGATTTCTGGCCGGACAAGCTGCTCAGCTGGACAGGCTCCAATCCACGAAATACTGCTGAATCAGTACGATATGAGCTATTCCCAGGTACTAAATATTTCCCGCTCTTCACGTATCGTCAGGTTGCTGACCCGAAAAACTTCCAAACCGGTTTGTACAAGAGTGGCGTATCGCTCGTAAACTGGCCGCAAAATGATTACTGGCTGGGCTCGATCATTGATGTGCCAGAGGAAGAGCGTCAGCGTCACCTCTACGGTGGTAAACAACTGAGTCTCTCCCTTCTGTATTGGATGCAAACAGAGGCTCCTCGCCCAGATGGTGGACAAGGGTATCCAGGACTGCGCCTGCGCAAGGATGTAGTGGGAACAGAGGATGGACTGGCGATGTATCCGTATATTCGCGAATCCCGCCGGATCAAAGCCGAATTCACCGTATTGGAGCAACATGTGAGTGCATTTGTCCGCAATACAGGCAAAGCAGAAGCCTTCCATGATTCCGTTGGGGTCGGCAGCTACCGAATCGACCTGCATCCAAGCACTGCAAACCGCAATTACGTCGATGTGTCTACCTATCCGTTCCAAATTCCGTTGGGCAGCTTAATCCCTGTGCGTGTAAATAACCTGCTGCCAGCGGGCAAAAATCTTGGGGTTACCCATATTACAAATGGATGCTTCCGTCTCCACCCAGTAGAGTGGAACGTCGGTGAAGTAGTTGGTTATTTGACAGCGTATTGCTTACAATATGGCCTGACTCCACGCGCTGTCCGAAATACTCCTGATGAGCTGAAAAAGTTCCAAGCGTTCTTGTACGCGGAAGGCGTAGAGTACTTCTGGCCAACCATGTACGCAGTGTAAGAAGTTAGACGATCTGGTTGCCTGAGTTCGGGATTTCACCGAACTCAGTTTTTTTTATGATGAGAGAAAGATCAACCAACTTCAAGGCAACGGAGTGACACGAGGGGGCTTTCGATAAGCAAGCCGCAAGATTTCCTCGACAGTTTCCTGAGGTGTCTGCTCGGAAGAATCGATCCACATGCCGAGCTTTGGCGTTTCGGTCTGCAAGATTTTATTGAGGTGGGGAATCGTCCAAGCCCCATACCCTGTTTTGGAACGGGAAGCTTCTCTCTCTTCAATCGTTTTTTCATTAGGCGTGAGTACGACAACATAAAACGGACGATTCCGAATCATTTCAACAAATTCACCCAAAAAGGGGCCGATCACAACATCCTGTACAACGACATTAAATCCTTCTTCAAAAAAAGTGTCTGCCGTAGAGGCTGCTATTTTGTAGCGCAACCGTAATTGACGAATGGCTTCTTCTGACGGTTCAGGCATATATTCTTCTCTGCCATTTACAATCATTCGTCGGAACGAATCACCACGCAGATGAACGCCCCGAGTCAGCTTTTCAGCAAGTAACTGGGCTACTGTTGATTTTCCAGAAGCCATAATCCCCGTAACGAGAAAAATAGATCTGTCTGGAGCGTAAAGATTGGCATTCTCTTGCAACATCATCATCCCACCTTACTCATGCGATTTTATGTGAATTCTTATGTGGTAATCCTTGGATAATTCTCGTATTTTAAAATCATAACATGGCGGTCATTGTAACGCGATTAAGAAAATGAGGGGATACTTTATCATGATAGGTCCTATTTTTTTGCGTGGGGAATTAATAGAGAAATTTCGGGAGCATCTATTGAATGTGTCATATCATCAGGTCATTCATCAAGGAATAAGCTGCGTTGACAACGAAATGAAGAAGGTAAGCACGGATGATGTACATGAGATCATCAATCAATTTGTACATGCGCGTTTCCCTATTGTTTGTTCTGCTGGGAGTAAAAGCTCCATACCATTTTGGGACTACCATCTCGCCTTACAATATGACGAGGATAAGAGAACAGCTATCATCTGTGAGCTACTCGTGCGTGAACCAAATCAGGATCATTGTAGAAAAGCGTTACTCATGGCTTATTATTTATTGGTGAATCCGAAGATGGGCGTAGAAAGGATACAAGCCCCCATGAATCTGTCCAATTTGGCTGATTGCAAAGAATTTGAAGCTATCTGCATGGAGTTCGTTCCTCAGCAAAACATGACATATTTGTCTTAGAAGAACAATCACACATGGAGGTGCCAAGGTATGGTGAACTTGATCAAAATCAGAGCGAGTGTATTTATCCCCTTGTCATGGACGGAACCGAGGACTGATCCGCAAACAGGAAAAATCATTCAATTCGAAGGCGATTCACGTGAATTTACCCCGTATGCTGTTAACGCCATGCGGTCCAGAGTCGAGCAAGAGGTTGTCGTAGACTTTATGAAAAAAGAAATGTTTACTTATCAGAACACGGGAATCACAACAGAGAAGATCACGAATCCAGATGGCTCGATTCATTTGCGAAATGGAAAAGCGAGTACTGAGGGTATTCTGTGCAGGAACATGGTATGGAAATCGGATGAAGAAGTGAGCTTTGAAATGAGCGCAAGTGCGAGCAATCCCCTGAATGACCATGCGCCTCCAGTTGACTACTTATTATCGGTAACGGCGAAAAGGGATGGTTTTGTACAGATCGAAGGAGCGCATGATGGCTTCCCTTGCTTTGAATTTTATAAGCAAGCAGATTTTGGGCCGTTTGAAACGATTTATACTCATGATTTCCGCGAAACAGGTGATACTCTGGCAGCACTGGCTGGAGAGATGGAATATCACTTTCGTAAGATACTGTAGACAGACTGCTGCGATCGTTCTGGTCCTCGGAAAGAGGAGGAGCAACGCACAAGCAAGTTCAGCAATTCGAGATATTGCTTCTTTTGATCATAAACCATATCATTCACAAGATGATGAAAGGGAGCAGGCATCAAACATCTCCCATCCTACGTTTGCGAGGAGGTTCTTATCGTGAGGAATCCGACTATGTTCAATCAATTCCCACTCATCGAAACAGACAGATTGATTCTTCGACGGCCTGATCAACAAGACATAGAAGATATTTTTGAAGTGTTGTCACATGAAGATGTGGCGAGATATGTAGGGATCGCGAGGTTTCAATCGATAGCAGATGCTGAAAATGAACTTCGATGGTATCGAGACTTGTTTGAACAAAAACAGGGACTCAGATGGGCGGTCACGGATCGTTCCACTGGAAAATTTCTTGGTAGCTGCGGCTACAAAAATTATCATGCTGTACATAACAAAGCGGAGATTGGATATGATCTGAATTTTTTGTGGTGGAATAAGGGGATCATGTCGGAAGCATTGCGGCCCATTATCGCGTACGGGTTTACGGATATGCATCTAAACAGAATAGAAGCAGACGCAGATACCCGAAATACGGCCTCCATCCATTTGCTCCAAAAATTTGGCTTTCAAGTGGAAGGAATCCATCGAGAAACGGAATTTGAAAATGGGATGTACATTGATCTTGTGAAGCTGGCGCTGCTTCGAAAAGAATATGAGTTGAATTCGTAAAAGAATCGTAGTCGATAAGAGGCGGGGGATTGTACGGAATCTTTCATCGTACAGACCCCCGCTCATTTTCTCCCCACCTCTACAGCCACTCGCAAAGCAGATTCAATCGCCCCTTGAATCCAGCCGTGATGTTCATTCGAGGTGTGCTCCCCCGCAAAATAAATTCTTCCTTCCGGCGCACCAATGTAGGGAGTTAATTCCGTCTCCTGCAACGGCTTGAACAAGGCAAAGGCACCAGCAGCATGAGGCTGCAATGCCCAATTATGTGTGATCCCCGTAACGAAGGTAGTGTACACCTGCTCCCCATGAATGCTAGCCAGATGCTTTACGGCTTGCATCACTTGTTCTTCTTTCGACATGCTGAGCCACGGAAGGTCATCATCCTCCCATGTGTAACTGACCAATACGACACCCCCAGGCTGATCAAACCCGTGGTTGGGAAAGTAGGAGAGGCGAATAGGCGTATCCGTTACGGTTTGTCCGTGCCTTATTCCCTGTGCTTCCCAGAAGCGCTGAGAAAACTGGATGCCTATTTTGGATGAGGAAACATAGTGGAGTTGACGAATGGCTTTCCATTTTTGATAGGAAAACAGATCGTACGGTTCAACCTGAACAAACTGCAAAACGGTAAAAGGGATGGTAATAATCGCAATGTCACCGGTCATCTGGAACAGTTCGTCTGTGTCGGTACGTACGCCAGAAATGGTAATTTGATTTCCCGTCTGGACGATTCGCGTCATTTTATGCCGGAAGTATATATTGTCCTGTAATATGGGGAGAAATGCCTGTGGTAGCTGGTCAAATCCCCCTGCTATTTCGTAAAAACGTGTAGAAGGATCGAACAGGATGAAGTCTCGTAAAATTTCGGGAAAGGCGAGCTCAGGGAATCCCTCGAAGCCAGTCATGACCTTGATCATATCGATAGCGGGGGCGGATAAGGAAGGGCCAACAGGATTGAAGCGCAAAAATTGATCCATGGAAAAACGATCATATTTTTGAACAATGATGGGCCAGTTCGTCGCAGGATTGAGTTTGATGAAGTCAATGACAGGACGAATGGCTTGCCCGGCTAATTCATGGAAAGTACGGCCTTTTTCATGTGGCGCTACAGGGAAGCGGAGGATGCCGGGATCGCGTTGATAGATCCAACGCCTTGTTTTGATGCCATTTATTGAGATGATGTCGTTCGGAGAGTTGTTGATAAATGGATGAAGGGGAAGGGAGAATTTCTTCACGTATGCCAGGGTAAGTTCGTGCGTGTGAGGAATACGCATGGCGCCAGCTTCTAGATAATGGCCGTGGGTAAAAGGAGAGCGCAATGTGTAAACTCTGCCGCCTATCCTGTCCGCAGCTTCCAAAATCGTTACGTTGTGTCCCGCTGCTTTTAGCAAGGAGGCAGAAACAAGACCAGCAATCCCCGCCCCGATGATGATGATATTGAGGGGAGAGTGCGTTCGTGGGAGACCATTGCGAATAATGGACAGCATGTCAGGTTGTGTTAAGGAGAAGGAGGGATTATCCATCAAACGTCCCCTTTCCATTATTTTCCGGTACTATAATCCTATTCCGTGGATGACCCAGGTATGCGTTGAGTAAGCCGATCATACAGGACCCTACCATTTTCATCCAAGAAATGATAGGATGGAGAAAAGGGGAACAAATGATCGGAGGGGTTTGCATGTTACCAGCGAATGTTATCTGGAAACCAACGACAGGTGTCGGATATGAGCACTTGAGAATACGGGAGGGCTCGAACCGAATTCACGTAAATAGCATGGTGATCAGGAGGCTGGATGACGCCACCCTAACAAGAATACAATATGAAATTGTCCTTGATTCAAATTGGGTCACGCGAGAGGTTTCACTAGCAATCATGGGTGAAGAAGGAGCTTTGCATCTCTCATCGGATGGCAAGGGAAATTGGACGAACGAGGTGGGTGAGCCCATTCCCGAGCTCTTTGGCTGTATCGATATCGATATTTCTTGTACGCCTTTCACGAATACACTGCCGATCCGCCGTTTGTCGTATTCTCCAGGGGAGCCACAGTCTATCCAAGTAGCCTATTTCTCAGCCCATGAGCTGACGTACAGACAAGTGCAACAGCAATATACATTGCTCGAAAGCAATGGGGGCTCTTCTGTCTATCAATACCGGGCAGGAACATTCGTGGAGAATATCACGGTCGATACAAGTGGGTTGGTTCTGAACTATCCAGACCTGTTTATTCGTGAGCAGGTGTAGGGAGCAAGGAGTGATTGTCGAGCATGGCTGAAAGGTTTATTGCGGGGATACTGGCCAGTTTTTTATTTACATTTGGGATTGCACTTCTGTATTTTCAGGATCGATCCTCAGTTCTTCTCGTTGCGATGTTTACGTTCCCGACGGTGTTTTTGTTAGGGATTCCGCAATCTCTCGCCATTGATTGGGTCATGAAGCGATTACCATGGAACAAGGGAAGTCTCCTTTTCCTACTAGAAACGCTACTGTACATCGTGGCTGGAATCATTGCAACCATGATGCTTTTCTTAATCGTTACGCATACCTTTAAGCTGCTTCTCAAGTTTTATGTCCTGGGTGTAGCTGCATCTTTGCTTTATTTTGTTTGTCTGCGTTTCTTAAGGCGTAAAAAGAAAGCCCTGCATGTAGTATAAG
Organism: Brevibacillus brevis; assembly: GCF_001039275.2. Taxonomy (NCBI): domain Bacteria; kingdom Bacillati; phylum Bacillota; class Bacilli; order Caryophanales; family Paenibacillaceae; genus Brevibacillus; species Brevibacillus brevis. Next base: position 4,251,336 of record NZ_CP030117.1, on the reverse strand, counting down.
GAAGGGAGTGAATGCCATGAGTGAATGGGTACAAGTCGTGTCAGGCAACATTTTGGAAGCTACGGAAAATATCATCGTGCAGCAGGTCAACTGCATGGGTGTGATGGGAGCAGGGCTTGCCAAGCAAATAAGAGCCAAATACCCAAGCGTTTATACAGAATACAAACGGCATTGCGAGCAGTATGCGGATGCACGGGGAGACCTCCTTGGACAAGTACAGCTTTGCCAGGTTGGGGAAGGGAAGTACATGGCCAACCTTTTCGCACAGCTCGGTTATGGAAAAAAAGGAGTGTACACGAAATATGACATGCTGCAAAAAGGGTTGGAAGAAGTTCTCTCCCTCGCGAAAAAAGAAAATCTGACCATTGCCATTCCATACGGGATTGGCTGCGGTTTAGCAGGCGGGGACTGGGATGTGGTAAGAAAACAGCTTGACGATATTTTTGATGGGTATGGCGTGAAGGTGTACAAATTCGAAGCGGATTGACGGCAGAGGATCACATGCGCTATAGTGGAGAGAACCATATCTAGGGAGAGATGTTGATGTCGGCGGTCGTTCTTAACTAAAGCAATTCCATATGAAAGGTCTTGATTCATCATTCGAAAATTTTGCCATGAAGCAAAGTTTTTTTGTGCTGGGTGATAATCGGCCTTGGAATTAGTTAAGAACAACGGATATCATACAATGCCTTAGGTGAAAACCCTATCATTGCGCCCAAAATCCGTGCTGTGTTCAGCGCGGTTTTTTATTTGGTTGCGTTTTGTTTAGGTATCCCAAAAAAAGGGCGGAGAATGACATTTGTTCATTCTTCGCCCTTTTTTATTTTTCATAAAAAAGGAGAAATCAGTCATGAATGAAAAAGCATTACAGCGTCTCGAATACGACAAAATCAAAGAAAAGGTAATGGAATACGCTTTATCGTACGCAGGGAAAAAGCATGTAGAACAAATGATGCCGCTGGACTCTGTCAAAGTAGTGCGAAGCAAGTTGGACGAAACAGCAGAAGCCAAGAACATCCTGCAAAATGGAGCTAGTGTACCGATTCCTGCGCTGGAAGGGATGGAGAAGATCCTTTCTCTCTTGGGGACGGGATATGTATTTGGGGTAAACGATTTTACAAATCTGTACCTGTTCCTTACGAGTTGCGCACAGCTCATGAAGTACATGGCGACAAAAGCACAATTGGCGCCACGCGTAAGCAGCTATGCAGCATCGATGTACGACGCCACAAAATTGAAGAACGAAATTGAACAATGCATTCGTCATGGGCAAGTTGTCGATTCCGCCAGCAAAGACCTGTTGAAGGTGCGTAAACGGATTATCGTATTTGAAGAGCGCCTGAAAAGACAACTGGATTCCATCATGAACAAATATCGTTCGATCATGCAAGAAAATGTCATTAGTACACGCAATGGACGTTATGTCATCCCTATCAAAAAAGAGCATCGCAAGCAAGTGGCTGGTAGTGTTTTAGATGAATCGGCGAGCGGTCAAACCGTCTATATGGAACCGACGGAGATCAGCACCGTACAGTATGAACTCACAGCACTCAAGGCAGAGGAAGAACGCGAAGTAACCAAAGTACTGATGCAATTATCCGCGTTCGCAGAAGAATATACGCATGAACTCACCGTGAATGTCGAGACTGTTGGGATGTATGACTTCCTTTTCGCGAAAGCGAAGTACGCATTGGCAATCGGAGGTGCGAATGTCGAACTAAACGAAAAAGGGATCATCGATGTCAAAGAAGCACGGCATCCGCTACTCGGTCCGAAAATGGTGCCGCTGCATATGAAGATTGGTCGAGAATACAAATCGCTTATTATTACAGGGCCCAATACAGGCGGGAAAACATTGACGTTGAAAACCATCGGGCTTTTAACCATGATGGTGCAGTCGGGTTTGCTCGTACCTGTACAGGAAGGCAGTCGCTTTGCTATTTTCCGCAGCATCGCGGTAGATATTGGGGATGGTCAAAGCATCGAGCAAGCGTTAAGCACGTTTTCCGCGCATATTCATAATGTCCTGGAAATCTTACAAATCACTGATGCCTCGACCCTTGTTCTGATTGATGAGATGGCTACCGGTACAGATCCAGGAGAAGGTGTCGCCCTGTCGATTGCAATTTTGGAGGAGCTGCACCGAAGAGGCGCGACGGTGATTGTGAATACACATTTCAACGAAATCAAAAATTTTGCCTCCGCAACTGCCGGGTTCCAAAATGCACGAATGGAATTCGACGAGGAGACCTTGCAGCCACTGTATCGTTTGCGAATCGGAGAAGCTGGCCAGAGCTACGCATTTCTGATCGCACTGAAGCTGGGTATCCCGTCTGAGATGATTCAGCGTTCACGGGAAATTACTCGGAATGGATTCACAACTACGACTTCCACTGCAGAAAGGCTGGAACAATACCAAGCCGTCGAGCAGGAAGAGAATGAGGCTCCTCAATACGTGGAGACACGGGTAATAGAAAAGTCGGAAGAAGTGGAAGTGGCAGTAGAAGGAGAAGCGGAGAGGCGTGAGCAACCTTCACAGGGGATCTCCGAAAAAGCAGCAGATACACCAGCCACGCCTGAGCGAGACAAACCATTTGCTGTTGGTGATTGTGTATTCATTTCCTATCTGGGGAGAACCGGCATTGTGTTTGCTGCGGAGGACTCCAAAGGTATCGTTGGCGTCATGATTCAAAATCAGAAATATAAAATCAACAGAAAGCGCCTCGCCTTGCATATTGAGGGCAAAGAACTGTATCCGGCCGATTATGACATGGACATCGTTTTCGAGACAAAAGAGAACCGGAAGAAGCGTAAAATGATGAGTCGCAAGCATGTCGAAGGATTATCGATCGAGACGAAGCGGGAGGAGTGATGAGTATAGGCAAAAAGCCGATTTTCTCTAAGAGAGAATCGGCTTTTTGGTGTTGATTGGAATCATGATTTACTCACACTTTTCTCTTTTCCCTCGATGTAGGGCTGTACGGAAGCTACTTCCACAGCCGCAGGTTGCGATTGCATTCGGGTTTTGGATCGTAAATCCACCCATCATTCCAGTCTCTTTGTAATCGATTTCGACGCCATCGACATACGGATAGCTTTCCGGATTGACGACCAGCTTCACACCATCCATCTCAATTGTGGTGTCGCCTTCTTGATATGTATCATCAAAACCGAGTCCGTAGGTCATTCCGGAGCACCCTCCGTCCTTCACCCCAAAACGAATGAAGAGAGAAGAGCTTTCTTGTTCGAGCATATGTTGAATGCGAGTGACGGCAGCTTCGCTAATTTGAATCATCGTAAGACCTCCCTTTTTATGCTTACTGTTCACCAACGATCACAACCTCAGGTACAAGGAGAATCCCTGATTGGCTGTGAACCTTTTCCTGAATCTGTTTCATGAGTGTCGATACATCAAGTGCGGTGGCAGTACCGGTATTCATAATAAAATTGGCATGTTTGCTCGATACTTCCGCGCCTCCGTACCGCATGCCCTTTAGGCCTGCATCTTCAATGAGCTTTGCGGCAAAATGGCCTGGGGGATTTTTGAATACACTGCCCGCACAGTCAAACGGCAGTGGCTGTGTTTTTAAACGTTTTTCTTTATACATGTTCCACTGAAGCTTGATGCTTTCGCTGTCGCACGGAGTCAGCTCCAAAACGGCTTCCGTGATAATGACATCAGTCTCTTGCAAGGAAGAGTAGCGATAAGAAAAATCCAAATCTACAGCACGCAAGGAGCGAATGGCTCCCGTTTGCGTGATCACTTCTGCTGAATGGAAAATGTCCGATATATCTGATCCGTTCGCGCCTGCATTCATATACACAGCACCGCCGACAGACCCGGGTATTCCGCCTGCGAACTCCAAGCCACTGAGCCTGTGCTTGTTTGCTAATGCTGCAAGCTTGATCAAGGAGTAGGCGGCCCCTGCGTAAATCTGATTGCCTACGATTCGGGCATAGTCCAAAGCCTTGTTTAATGTAATGACTGCGCCACGATAACCCTTGTCTGTGACTAAAAGGTTGGAGCCCTTTCCCAGCACCATCCATGGGACGTGATGTTCATTCAGTATTTGTAGGACCATGATCAGCTGGGATTTACTGCTCGGCGTAATCAGTAAATCCGCAGGTCCGCCAATTTTCCAGGTAGTATGTGCCGCCAAAGACTCCTGATAAGTCACTTCAACTTGTCGTTCACGGAGAAGGGAGAATACAGGTTTCATTCGTTTCACCTATCCTTCTTGGAAAAAAGCACCTTGCACTACAATCACAGTATAGGCACTATTTTATATATACTCAACTAAAATGTTTAATAAATTACAGTTACGAAGGTCTCACGATGGACAAAGAATGTCACTTTATAAACATGTTTGTTGAATTAGTTATACAAAGGACATATACTGTGAGCGTATCGTTCTTTTCCAATAAAGGGGCGAAGAGAAAATGGAGAGATATAGACATCTATCAACACGTGAATACATTCTATTGTTGCTGAAAAGGGAAGGGGAGCTCAGCACAAAGGATTTGCAAAACAGGCTGGAGCTCACAAAGGTAGCTGTCAGCAGGCAAATGATCTACTTGGAAAAAGACGGTTTTGTTGTGTGTAGAGTAGGCCGTCAAAAAGCAGGAAGACCGATGCACTACTACTCGTTGACACAGCAAGGTAACGAACAATTTCCGAATGATTACGGGCAACTGGCCGTGGACTTGATAGAGCATATCGTGCTGGCAGACGGGGTAGACCGAGTGGATCAATTTTTCGCAAGACAGCAAGAGAAGATTATCCAGAAATACGAGGGACAAATGGAAGGAAAAGCGCTATCTGCAAAGGTGGCAGAGATGGCACGCATCCAAGATGACAACGGATTTATGGCGAGATGGGAACAGGTCAGTGATGAGGAATATGTGATCACGCAGTACAATTGCCCCTATTTTAAAGTAGCGGATCGGTATCAGATGATCTGTGCAAGAGAGCTTGATTGTTACCGAGCGTTACTCCAGACGAGCGTAGAACGGACGGAATGTGTAGCAATCGGCGGAAAGAAATGTGTCTATCAGATCCGTGCTACGCAATCGTAGCTGCAAGCATCATCATGGCAGATGAAACGACAAATGGGAGGGAACGAAAATAATGACCAACTCGAATCCATGGGATGCTGACTGGGAAGTATCTGAGCCATTGGCACGCGCACTCATTTTCCGTCAGTTTCCGCAGCTATCTTCTATGCCCATCAAGCTGATCGGCTGTGGTTGGGATAACGTGGTTTTTCGAGTGGGGGACGAATATGTTTTTCGTTTTCCCAGGCGGAATGTCGCTGTTGAATTGATCAAAAAGGAAGGAGTGCTGCTGCCGATGCTCGCGGCATTCCTGACGATACCGTATCCGAAGCCAATTTTTTATGGGGAACCAAACGAAGACTATCCATTCCCTTTTTTGGGGTACACGTATGTTCCGGGAACGTTTCCGAAAGGCTTGACCGACGAGCAGCGTATTTCATCGGCAGTGGCACTTGCGACGTTTTTAAAAAGTTTGCACGCGTTTCCGCCCGAGCGTGCCCGCGAGAACGGGATCGAACATGATCACAGGAACCTGCTGGACATTGCACAGAGAAAAGAAAAGATGCGGACATTCTTGTCTAGCTTAACTGTACATATTTCTAAAGAGGATCGGGATGCGATTGCGAATTACTTAGGGCAAGTCGTGATCGACCGAATAAATCCGTGTGAAGTGCTTCTGCATGGAGACTTGCATGTGAAAAATATGCTGGTAGATGAAGCTGGGCATATATCAGGCATCATTGACTGGGGAGATCTCAATGTGGGTCACCCGGGAGCGGATTTAAATGTGGCCTACAGTTTTTTACCGCCACAAGCCCGCCAGTCATTTTTTCAAGCGTATGGAGAAGTGGATGAAGAGACAAAAATATTGGCCAGGATGATGGCGGTGTACATTCCGATGCTACTTTGGATGCAAGCTATTGATCATAATGACGAGGAATTGGCTGAGGAAGCAAGAATGACGATAAGGCGAGCACTCGCTGACGAATAGGGAATCGGTAAACTGCTTCGGGGGACAAGCTGCTTACGCTCATCCCCCGATTTGCTTATCCGATTCCTAACTCTTCCATTTTTCGGTACAGGGTGCTTCGCGCAATTCCTAGCTTTTTGGCAGCAGCGCTGATGGACGGAGCTTGAGTGATGGCTTGCTGGATCGTCTGTCTCTCTAATTCGCGCAATAATGGCAAAGGTTCACCGGATGCTTCTTGCAGTCCATACTGCTGCTGCCATTCGCTCGGAAGATGGTGAGAGGTAACCCACGAATCACCGAACGCATGTAAAAAAGCTCGCTCCACGATATTGCGCAGCTCACGAATATTTCCGGGCCATGAATGCTGCTGCAAGATTGCCAGGGCAGATTCACAAATGCCTGTCGGACCACCAGCGTATTGGGTATGAAGCTGCTGGAGGAATTCGTCAGCCAAGGTTGCAATATCTTCCTTGCGTTCGCGCAGGGGAGGGATGCGTATTTGCAGGACATTGAGTCTGTAGTAAAGGTCTGCACGAAACTGCCCATTTCGTACTTCTTCCTCAATGGAACGATTGGTGGCAGCGATAATCCGAATGTCCAATGACTTTTCTTCGTGAGAGCCCAATCTCGTTACTTTGCGTTCTTCGAGGACGCGAAGCAAAAGTACTTGTAGCTCCATACTCATTTCCCCGATTTCATCGAGAAAGAGCGTTCCTCCATTTGCTGCTTCAAATTTTCCCGGTTGTCCTCCTTTTTTTGCTCCCGTAAAAGCTCCTTCTGTATATCCAAATAGCTCACTGGCGATCAGTTCACGCGGAAGTGCTGCGATATTGACTGCAAGAAATGGACCGTCTTTTCGTGAACTGGAGGAGTGGATGGCACGTGCCAGGACTTCTTTACCACAGCCTGTTTCTCCGAGCAATAACGTATTCGATAGAGATTGTGCAGCGATACGCGCTGTATGTAGTTGGGCTTGATAGAGGGGACTACTCGTATGAATCTCTGGAAACGAATAGCTGCTAGTATTCTTTGACAAAGTTGACGTACATGGGCGAATAAAAAAGAGGCGATACCACGTCTTTTCCCCCAGATCGAGATCCTCGAGGTACCAATTGGTTAAGCGTTCTTGTTCCCAATCCGCCTCCAGGACAAGGCCTTCAACTAACGAAAATCGTTCTTTTGCCCGTTTGTTAGCAAACAGCACAACACGATCGTCGCTTACGGCGATTAGGCATTCTTGGCTGTTTTCCGCCCATGCGAAAAGAAGACTCTTCCAATTGGGAACAGAATGGGATGCATGCACGAGAGTTGGAATCACATGATCAGTTTGGAGTGCAGAAGAACGTCGCGTAGTGGAAAAGGATAGCGGGAAAAGTGGCAAAGAGCCATTTTGTAGCAAATGGATTAGCGCATCCCTGATCAGAGAAAATTCGTAGGGTGAAAGATTCGCAGAGGCCTGTAAATGCTGATAGAGAGAATGAAAGACAGCATGAGAGATCGCGCGATGATGGGAACGCTCGATAACGGAGGAAGAATCGAAAGACGAGAGCAGCGTGCCGGCTTCAAAAATCGTTCTCGCACCCTTTCTTGGTTATAGTTTGTTTGTTCGATCGTGGGACAGGTGTCCGACAAGGAAGCGTGAAACAAACGACACACAATGACGAAAGCGATACAAGAGATGAGGGGCTTTTCCGGTCAAGGGCAGATTAACTGCATGACCTGTTTTGCGACAAGCTCTTTCTAATAAGTATACAGGAGAAAATAGCCAAAAGAATCGATATCATCAAATTTTTATCGGGACCAGCAAGCATTGGCATGTCAATTGCTTCTTTTTGTGAATGTACGGCATACGCCATTTTGAACAAGTGAGGGGGAAGCAGCATGCCAGAAGTTTTATTTCGAGTTGACTTGAACAAACCGATGGAGGAGCAGGATACACCTGGTCACAACAGATGGCACCCAGACATTCCTGCAACCGTTTCCGTGAATCCAGGAGCTGTTTTCCGCATGGAATGTAAGGACTGGACGGACGGGCAGATCGCTAACAACGATGACCCTTCCGACATTCGCGATGTCAATCTCAATCGCGTCCATGTGCTCAGTGGACCTGTCTGGGTGAATGGAGCAGAACCAGGCGACCTCTTGGTTGTCGATATTCTCGATATCGGGGCACTCCCCCAATCGGAATGGGGCTTTAACGGGATTTTCGCCAAGGAAAACGGAGGGAGCTTCCTCGTCGATCATTATTCACAAGCGGCCAAGTCGATCTGGGACTTCCACGGCATTTACACGACCTCTCGCCATTTGCCAGGTGTCAAATTTGCTGGCATTCTTCATCCGGGCTTGATAGGTACCGCACCTTCCCACCAACTATTGGATCGCTGGAATCGAAGAGAAAGCGACCTCGTAGCGACAAATCCTGAGCGAATGCCTCCACTCGCGAATTTGCCGACCCCGCACAGTGCCGTGTTGGGCAGTCTAACAGGAGCCGAGTTTGACCGGATTGCCAGAGAAGCGGCTCGAACGGTCCCCCCTCGCGAACATGGCGGAAACTGCGATATTAAAAACTTGTCCAAAGGCACTCGCATTTACTTCCCGGTTTATGTAAAGGGAGCGAAACTGTCCATGGGCGATTTGCATTTTTCACAAGGAGACGGAGAAGTGACCTTCTGCGGCGGAATTGAAATGGCTGGTTGGCTGGATCTTCAGGTCGACGTCATCAAGGGCGGGATGGCGAAGTATAACATCGTGAACAACCCAGTATTCAAGCCGGGTCCAGTAGAGCCCCGCTATACGGAATACCTCGTTTTCGAAGGAATTTCTGTCCATGAGACGACAGGGCAGCAGTTGTACATGGATGCGCATGTCGCTTACCGCAATGCATGCCTGAATGCCATCGAGTATTTGAAAACAGCGATGGGCTTCACAGGGGAGCAGGCGTACATGCTGCTGGGAACGGCACCGGTGGAGGGAAGAATTGCGGGGATCGTCGATATTCCGAACGCATGCTGCACCTTATCAATCCCGACAAGCATTTTTGACCGAGATATTTTACCGAAGTAGCCAAGAAAAAGACCGCGAAAGAGGGAGCCAAATACGATGCCGAGATACGATTACATGTGCGAGGAATGTGGTCCATTTGTACAGTGGCTGAAGATAAGCGAGCTGACAGATAGCGTTGCTTGCCCCGATTGCCAGCAGCTATCAAAGCGTATGTTTTCTGCACCAGGATTGATCATGACACCGCAAGCGCTGCGACAACGTATCGAGCGTGGCGTGGAACCAAAAGTGGTACGGAAGCATTCGCATTCCCATGAAGGAGCAGGGTGCAGCCATAACCACGGTAGTCAGGCACAGCGTGGGCATACTCACAGCCGTGGGGGCAAACGCCCTTGGATGGTTGGACACTAAACAGAGTGGATGAAAAGGGCGTTCATTCAGTTGAGTCATGTGAATAGCTTACGTGGAAAGAGAAAAACGTCGAGCGGTCATCTGGATGATCGTTAGGCGTTTTTTGCTTGTTCACAATCAAGTGAATTGCAGTTTTGTCAAGTCTTTCGTACAATTGATGAGAATTGTTATCAATAGATTGCTACATCATGATGTAAGAGGAGTTCGTTATGGGAAAAACAGACACATATAGTGATCCGAATGTCATCACTGTAAATGATGTGCAAGTTTTGTCCATTTCAAAAGAATGGAAGCTTGCAGAAGCGAGAGATAGAAGTGAACAAATAATCATTTTGGTAATAGAGGGCAGGGCGTCGTTTCGGTCGGATAAGACAGGAGGGATGCTTAATCAGGGAGATTTCATGGTCATATCTCTAGAAGATATGCAGGAAGGGCTCGCCCTTTTGCCCATTACGGAGAACATCTATGTTTGTTACGTGGCGCTTTTTGCTGCTCATGCCAGAAAAGAAAGGGATGGCTGGCTCATAAACGAAGTGATGCTACCGATCCAGGGGAAGCACCATGTCGAAACCATCTCCTTGATTCACCATCACATCGAACAATTGCATCTGGCATGGCGAAAAGATCACTTCGATCAGGCAACTATGCAAATTCTTTTTTGGAAGCTATGGCAAGCTATTATGGCTGGAATCACGCAGCAAGAGAAAAAAACAGATCGTCAGCAACTTCTTCAAGGGATCGCTGAACATATGGAGCAGCATTGTGAGGAGACTTTTCAGATCGAGGAGATGGCTCGCTACTCAGGGATGACGCCGACCCTTTTCTATCAGCAGTTTAAGGAGTACACCTCGCTTACTCCCTTGCAATTCATCAATCGGAAACGAATGGAGAAGGCCTGTCAGCTTCTGGTGGCGGAGGACGTGATAATTCCTGAGGTAGCTAATGAAGTTGGCTATCGGGATGTGTACTATTTCAGTCGCATGTTTAAAAAGATCGTTGGCGTTCCCCCTTATCGCTACAAGAAATCGTTGCATAAGAAAATAGCCGTTCTCCATCCAGCAATTATCGGTGATCTGCTCGCATTGGGGATCTCGATCCAACATCTGATCCCCGTTTGGGAAAAGCATCGGCAAAAGAGGCCGTACTCCCAGATGGACGCAGCCACGCTGGAATTTGACTTGTACCGTCTGCGCCAGATGGAGCCGGATTTGATCGTGGGTACAGATCAGGTTGCACCTTGGCTTGAACAATTGGCAGCCATTGCACCGACACAGCTCATTCCCTTTAAAACAACGACCTGGCGGGATCATTTGCAGCAAGTAGCTACCATGCTGGGAATTGCAGAAGTGGCGACGAGTTGGCTCTATTATTATGATTTGAAAGCAGTTGCAGCCCGCGAGCGTATTCGAGAAAAAATTGGGAATGAAACCGTTATGGCAGTGAGGGCTTGGGATGGTGGAGCCCGTATATTTGGTGCGAGAAGGCGGAAAATTTCTGATATTTTATACGGTGACCTACAGGTGAGACCGCCAGTGGGAACCGATCATTTTGCCTTTCTGGATATCGCGAGCCTGGATGAGCTTCATGAATTTCAGGCTGATCATATTCTGCTTTTCGACGAAAGGAAAATTCGGACGGATGTACGCAAGCATCGTTTGAAAGGGAATGTACATCGAGCTGGGGTATATCCATGGCTGCATTATTCCGCCCTCGGCCATGAGCAGGCCATATCAGAGGCGCTCACACATTTTGCAGAGTCACAGGAATGTACAAAAAAGGAATCAGGTTCTTCAATTTTCTTGCGGCCACAAGTTTGTGATAATAATTGAGAATGAGTATCACTATTGTTGGAGGGAACGAGATGGAGTCATCATTGTATCCGATTGCACAAGCGATCCGTGACCGCAGAACCATTAAGAAATTCAAGCCGGACCCGATTCCACTGGAATTGATTCGTGAGTTGCTGGATGTAGCTGTCTGGGCACCTAACCACGGACTGCGCGAGCCTTGGCGATTCGTCCTTTATATGGAAGAAGGGAAGCGGGTTGTCGTCGATGCCATTCTTCAAAACGCCATGAAAAAAAGAGATCCAGAATTGCTTTTACGCGTCCCGGCATATCTTTTGGTTATCGTCAACGAAGACTCTCGGCAAAGAGAACGGGAAGAGGACTATGCGGCAGCCTGCACGTTGATTCAAAACTTTCAACTAGCGGCGTGGGAGCGGGGATTGGGCGTCGTTTGGAAAACGGAACCGTTCACGTATCAAGCAGGATTTTTACAAGCGGTAGGGGTACGTGCGGAGGAAAAACTCGTAGGAATGCTTCAGCTTGGCTTTCCGGAGATGATCCCGGAAGCTCGAGCGAGAACGGCTGCAAACGACAAGCTGACCGTGATTCATTCGAACGTTGCTCTGGAGGATAAGAAGGGAAATGTCACAGTCGCAGCCGATCACTAAAAATGCTTCGCTTCGAACAAGACCGTGGATGGCGACGGTGTTGATTGTTGCCGGGATTTGCGCCATCCTTTTCGGGCTAGGTTCATCCATTATCACGGGAGTGGCTAATATCTCGTTTGCCACTGTTTGGAACTCGATTTTTCACTATGATTCTAGCAACGAGCATCATGTCATTATTCAAACACTGCGAATGCCACGTGCCTTGGCAGGAGCGCTGGTAGGAGCTGCTTTTGCCGTAGCGGGAGCCATCATGCAAGGGGTTACGAAAAATCCGATTGCCGATACGGGCTTGATGGGCATTAATGCAGGAGCTGGATTCGTGCTCGTACTCGTTTTTGCTTTTGCACCAGGACTCCCTTTTGAGTCTATCATTCTCTTTTCTTTTATGGGAGCGGGTCTGGGGGTAGGGCTTGTTTATGGACTGGCCTATTTTTCCAAAAACGGTTTGACACCTTTACGGCTCGCGTTGGCGGGGGCGATCGTCAGCTCAATCCTATCAGGGATTAGTCAGGCGATCTCCCTCCTCTTTCAGATCAACTACGATCTGGCATTTTGGTCAGCAGGGGGAATCTCTACAGCGGAGTGGTTCCAAGTGTCGGTCATGATGCCCTGGATTGTGGGAGGAATCATTGTGGCCATGATCCTTTCTCGCTCCATTACCATTTTGAGTCTGGGAGAAGAGATCGCAGCGGGACTCGGACAAAAGACCAGGCTGGTGAAGGGGGTGGCGGCGGTTGTCGTCATGGTGCTGGCAGGTGCTTCAGTCTCCACGGTTGGTGGTGTTGGGTTTGTCGGTCTCGTCGTCCCACATATCGTCCGTTTTCTGGTCGGGGTTGATTACCGCTGGATTATTCCTTGCTCGGCAGTCATGGGAGGCGTTTTGGTTGTTTTTGCGGACATTGGAGCCAAAATGATAGCGATGCCCTACGAGACACCGCTTGGCGCCATTATCGCCGTTATCGGCGTTCCTTTCTTCCTGTACCTGGCACGTAAGGAAAGGAGGGAGTGGTAGTGGACATCGATCTATTTTCCGAAAAAAGAAAAAGCCGTAGTGTCCGACTGATTCTTCTTTTCGCGGTACTTTTGCTTGTCGGTTTTGTCCTGAGCTTGAACACGGGACCGTACAGTATTGGACCTTTCGAGGTATTGCAGACGTTACTAGGAGAGGGCTCGAAAAAGCAGAATCTCGTGCTGTTTGAGCTACGGCTTCCTCGGATGGTAATTGCGGTCATGGTTGGGGCTGGGCTTGCTGTATCGGGAGCGATTCTGCAAGGAATCTCTCGCAATGGTCTGTCTGACCCCGGCATTCTTGGAATCAGTTCAGGTGCTGGACTGGCCGTATTGTTGTTCGTCTCTCTTTATCCAGCGACGAACATGGCTCCGCCTTTTTTGATGCCGTTCCTCGCACTCATCGGTGCCACTGCCACAGCAACCATCATCTATATGCTTGCATACAAGAAGGGGCACGGCATATCTCCTACCCGTCTCTTGCTTACAGGGATTGCAGTAGGGGCGGGACTTAGCGCCATCAGCATTATTTTGACACTTCAGTTGAATCCGCGAAACCTCGAGTTTGTCGTCACTTGGCAAATGGGATCGTTGTGGGGTTCCAATTGGAAGTTCGTACTGGCACTTTTGCCGTGGATGGTGGTCCTGCTGCCGTACGTGTATCGGAAGGCAAATGTACTGAACCTGCTCAGTATGAACGAACAGATTGCAGCAAGTCTGGGCGTATCTCTTCAACGGGAGCGACTGGCCTTGATGGCGGGTGCGGTTGGATTGGCTGCGTCGAGTGTAGCGACAGGCGGAGGCATAGGCTTCATTGGCTTGCTTGGCCCGCATATCGCGCGCAGATTGGTCGGACCCCAGCATCAATACATGCTGCCCATTACAGCGCTCGTCGGTTCATTGCTCGTATTGGCCGGGGATACGTTAGGGCGAAGCATCATGCCGGCTACAGAAGTACCAGCGGGTATTGTTATTTCCCTCATTGGGGGGCCTTATTTTCTGTATTTGTTAATCCGGACAAAAGGGTAAGACACGTTTGAAATCAGGAGAAGGAAAAAGGAGTTCAATCGATATGAAAAAGAAATTATCAGGCATTCTGTCCGTAATCTTAGCCACAGCTGTCGTGGCGGGGTGCGGAGCAGGACAGGCGACTACAGATACAAACGCTACCAATAAAACGCAAACGGTTGAGGCAGGAGCATCACAACCCGATACAAAAGGGACAGGGGAGCCTGTCTTTCCTCGAACCATCAAGCATGCGATGGGAGAAGTCACACTGGAGAAAAAGCCGGAGCGTGTCGCCTCTGTCGATATCATGGGAACAGATTACTTCCTCGTGCTAGATTTTGCTCCGATTGTATCGGAAGGTTTTGAGTCGACGAAAAGTAAGTCACGAATTTTTGCGAAGTATGCCGAGGGTAAAACGGTGAAGGATCTGGGTGGAAAAACGAATTTGGAGACTTTGTTGGAGATGGACCCAGAGGTTATTGTCATGACAAGCACCGGAAAAGGCTCCAGATTTGAGGAATTCAACAAAATGGCTGATTCCATCGTCATTGATTTCTCAGTGGATGCACCCACCCGCCTCATGAAAATAGCTGAAGTTATTGGGAAAGAAGAAAAGGCGAAGCAAGTTTTGGCCGATTTTGATAAGCTGAAGAACGAAGCAAAAGTAGCAGCAGACAAGCATAAAGGAGAAACGGTGCTATTCCTCGTTTCCAATGGTAAGGATTTTACAGTAATGCATCCCAAAAATTTCCCGATTTACTATGAGGAAGTGGGACTAACACCGATAGCAGGATTGCCCGAGGATGGCAAGATCGGGGGACGTATCGGAATCGAGGCGTTGAGTGAGCTTGCTCCCGATCATATCTTTATTGCTGAGAACCGCCGTTCGGCAAAAGCAGAGGAGCCGGAAGGGTTGATTCATATCTGGAAGGATCATCCTGTCTGGAAAAACATCAAAGCAGTGAAAAACAACCATGTTTACACGATGGATACACTCGCGGGTGATACGTTCTTTCTGGGAGAAATCGCGGGATTGGAAGCCATCAAGAACAATCTCGGAAAATAGAAATTTACGACTGCTCATTCAGAGATTCTTTCCCTTTTACATAACAACAGCGCCTCGTCTTTAAACAATGTTTCCCATTGTGCATCGTAAGGACGTACTTCCATTTTTCGTATCCTGCTGTCCCTGCTTTTTCACCAGAGTGGTTAATCGTAAACATATAAGAAGCACTCTACAAGATTAGTAGAGTGCTTTTGTTTATTTTCGATTGCCGGATTCCGTATAGACATAAGAGATAGCTTGGGTTGCTTGTGTTGCCAATTGGATCCGTGCTGGGTTTTTCACTTCCAAGGTCATAACGGACATGACGACCGTTTGCATGGTGACGAGAAAATAGATTCAAAAAAAGATGTTTTTCAAAAGTGGTGATTCCACGGAAAAATCGTTTCTCCTTCTCATGTAAGAAAAAATAGAAAGTAGTTAGAAACGATATGTATTACACTGCCATTCACGCTCTCTTTCGTATGTCATCGAGTCGGCTGTTGTCCTCTCGATTGCTTTCATTATACGGATAAAAGCGGGAAGCACGCAAAAGCGCGGATGTTGCATTTGCGTCGATTTACAGCCGGAATGGATCATTTTTGCCAGTAGAAAGCACTCGCTCTTTTCGTTAATCGCTGAGGCTCACCGGCAATCATGAATTCTGTGAAAGGTCTCCTCTATTTTCTCATCAATTTCTAATCTCTCTCTTTTTTTCCCTTCATCTGTCCTTTTTATGATAAAGGAGATCAAACAAAACCAGTGAAAAAAAGGAGCGAGATCATATGAAAAAAGTAGTCATGACCATGGTAGGAGCACTGATTGTAGGGAGTCTCAGCGTAACAGCCTTTGCACATAGCAACCAATATTACAGCGTACCGCAAAAGAACACTTCTACCGTGTACCTGCAAATCGACGATGATGTGAAACACAACTGGGCGAAGCTCGTGCGCATCACGCCTGAAAAAGCACTGAAAAAAGTTCGGGATACACAGTCTGGTATCATTACCGAATGGAAGCTGGATGAAGAGGACGGTTTCCTCGTATACAAAGCAGAGATCAAAAACAAGCATCAAGAGATTGACGTGTACCTCGATGCAATGACTGGGGATGTGTGGCAAACAGTTGACCACGATGACGACGATGATCATGACGACGACAACGACGATCAGTGGAACAAACAACAAGTGAAAATTAGTGTAGAGCAAGCGAAAAAAATCGCTTTGGCTAAAGTGAGCGGCAACATCAAATCCATCAAGCTGGATGAAGACGATAACTACTATGTGTATGAAGTGGAAGTGAAAACGGCCAAAGGACAGGAAGTAGATCTGGAGATTTCCGCTACGACAGGCGCTGTACTGGATGTAGACTGGGACGATTAATCGATTCCGCTATCTTTCTCAGCCGACCCTTTACGAATTAGAGGGTCGGTTTTTTTGTGCGATGGCTTCTAAAAATTCCATCGCTTCTTGAGCTGTAGGTATTTTTCGGACATTCTCTTCGGCAAATTGCTGAGCTTGCGGATAGTTCGTGGAAGCGATTTGTTTTGCAGCAGCCTCTACGTTGTCATAGGGTGTAAAGCGATGCTCATAGCGGTCACCATCAAGAAGTAACCAGTATGCCCCTGGTTTGTCTGCAAACGGCATGCCCACACTCCCAGCATTGAGAATACGCGGATCGCCAAGATGACGTTCAAATTGGACATGTGTATGGCCACAGATGACCGTTCGTTGCTGTGTCCCCTCAAAGTAAGTGGCAACGACTGCATCCGATGTAAGGGGAGTGAAAATATCTTCATCATTGGTGGGAATGGCGTGGCAGAATAGCACATCTCTAAGGCCAGAGCCTCGCCGTCAAAAGTGAGACTTCACGATCGCCATTACCACGGATGAATTGCACAGGTGTATCCAGTTGGAAGAGCATTTCAAGTGTTTAGACGGGCATCGGGCCTGAGACGATATCTCCTCCGATGACAATAAGATCAGGCTTCACAACTTCGAGTTCTGCCAATGTTGCATGTAGGGCAGGTACATTCCCGTGAATGTCATACAAAGCAGCCACTCTCATTTCACTTCCCCTCCCATTTTTTTCCGAATGATCTTCAAAACCTTATTTCCAACGATCGAGTTTGAACCTATAATGTATCTTGGGCATATCCTCTAAGTTATGGTATAATTTTGACGCCAAATTACGATTAAGGAGTATGGATGATGGAAAAAAAATTAATCTTCGGTCATAAAAATCCAGACACAGATTCCATTTGTTCAGCACTTGTGTACGCTGACTTGAAAACAAAACTGGGCGCGAATGTAGAGCCTGTACGCCTGGGTGTAATCAGCAGCGAAACAGCATTTGTGCTGAATTACTTCCAAGTAAAAGAGCCGCGCCTCGTAGAAACAGTGGCGAATGAAGTAAATGAAGTCATCCTTGTAGACCACAACGAGCGCCAACAAAGCGCGAATGACATTGAACAAGTGCAAGTGGTAGAAGTGATCGACCATCACCGTGTTGCGAACTTTGAGACGAGCAATCCGCTCTACTTCCGTGCCGAGCCGGTTGGATGCACGACTACTATTTTGAAGAAAATGTACAAAGAAAACGGCGTAGACATTCCAAAAGAGATGGCGGGCTTAATGCTTTCTGCTATCATTTCGGATACGCTGCTGTTGAAATCTCCAACTTGCACGGAGCAAGATGTAGCTGCTGCGCATGAGCTGGCTGAAATCGCAGGTGTCAATCTGGAAGCATACGGTCTGGACATGCTCAAAGCGGGGGCAGACCTGAGCGACAAAACAATCGCACAACTGCTCACATTGGATGCAAAAGAGTTCCAAATGGGCAATGCGAAGGTAGAAATCGCACAAGTAAATGCAGTGGATGTAAATGATGTACTTGCACGCCAAGGCGAATTGGAAGCGGCTATGAATGCAAACATCGCTGAAAAAGGTTTGGACTTGTTCGTGTTCGTTGTAACCGATATCTTGAATAACGATTCTGTTGCCATCGCTCTCGGCAGCGCAACGCAAGCAGTAGAAAAAGCGTACCAAGTAACATTGGTGGACAACAAAGCTGTTCTGAAGGGCGTTGTCTCCCGTAAGAAGCAAATCGTGCCAGTATTGACTGATACATTCCAAGCCCTGTAAAAAATATGAAAGGCTGCCCATGCGCATGTTGCGGGCAGCCTTTTTCAATGTTTACATTCCTTGGGTAGGGTTGTTGTGCATCTGGAACAAGGTTTGCTGGTTATAAGCATCGTCACTGTAATGGGTGATGGCATGTTTGTCTCTCGCTTTGAGACTAAGCAACCCTGTTAACCCCCACCCGGCACCGAGTAAGGCTACAATGAAGCCGATGATATAGAGCATCGCAGTCCCTCCTTGTATGGCTTTCTCTATATTTTAACAAATTATGAAAATGAAGTAACGCCAATTTTTTTTGTGAAAATGTGTTTGACATTGACGGTCCGTAAATGTGTACGATCATTTTGTCAGGAGGAATGAACATGGAATATACAGTGCAAAAGCTAGGACTCCTGGCGGGTGTCAGCACCCGGACGCTCCGATACTACGATGAAATTGATCTTCTCAAGCCGGCGAGAATCAATTCGTCAGGGTATCGCATTTACGGACAGCAAGAGGTTGATCGATTGCAGCAAATCCTTTTTTACCGCGAGCTGGGTGTGAGCTTGGAGGAGATCAAGGAGATCCTGGATTCACCAACCTTTGATGCTGAACGGGCACTGCGGGAGCACCGCGAGAAGCTCCTGGAAAGGCGAGCGCAATTGGATGCGTTAATCGCCAATGTCGATTTGACATTAGCACAAAGAGAGGGGACCAAAACGATGAGTGACAAACAAAAATTTGAAGGCTTCAAGCAAAAAATGATTGATGAGAATGAAGATAAGTACGGGGCAGAAATTCGAGCAAAATACGGAAATGACCAAATCGAAAAATCGAATCAGAAGGTCAAAGGCATGACAGAAGAACAGTATGCCGCGCTGGAGAAATTGAACGCAGAGCTGCATGAAACGTTGGCGCAGGCTTTTTCGACAGGTGATCCTGCTCATGAATTGTCGCAAAAAGCGGCTGATCTGCACCGTCAATGGCTGAGCTTTTATTGGGACAGCTACAGTAAGGAAGCGCACGCAGGGGTGGCCCAGATGTATGTTGATGACCCGCGCTTTACCGCTTACTATGACAAGGAGCAGCCAGGTGTTGCCGAGTTTCTCCGCGATGCAGTGGCCATTTATACCAGCAAGTGAGGTTTCAAAAAAAGAAGCTGCGAGCAAGGCAGCTTCTTTGCGTTTTACGCTTAGTTATCCCCACCTGCTGCGGGAAAAAGCTTTTGTCCCAAGGGTGTTGGCAATCCATCCATGCTTACTACGTTGTATTCCTTTTGATAATCAAGCAGCTCCTGCTCGTCTTTAGCCAAAGTCCATTTCTGAAGGGTTTCGCGTTCTTTTGAATAGGAATAGAAGGGGATAGCCCAGCCGCAAGAAGTCTTTACTTCCTGTATGTTTACGGTAATGATTTGACGAGCACCAGGCAGAAGCGGGAAATCATTTACGAGCTCATCCCACCGAGGTGTATCTGGAAGAATAACCGTTCCTTTGCCGAATAGGCGCATGATGAGAGGGGGGCCTTCAAATGCACAGAACATGATCGTAATCCTGCCATTTTCCTGTAGATGTGCACTGGTTTCGTTTCCACTTCCAGTCAGGTCCAAATAGGCGACCTCATTAGGGGATATTATGCGAAAAGAATCGTATCCTTTCGGTGAAAGATTCACGTGACCATCTTTGTCCATAGGAGCAGAGGCAACAAAGAACATCCGTTGCTTCTTGATAAACTTCTCATGCTCAGGTCGTAACTCAGAAAAAAGCTGACCCATTTTGCACCCCTCCAGATAATGGAATTGTTTTTGCTGCCCTCATCATACGATAAAAATATGAAGATTTTGTGTTGTTTATCTCCAATGCGTCCAAAATAGATGGTAAAGTGTAAATATTCCTACAACAAAATGGCATCTCGAGACTTTTTGAAAAGGAGGAGTATTTACATGCAATCATCACAGCCAATCGACTTAGGGGAACGCATCCATTTAATAGACGGTTTCGATATGGGCTGGGCGGAACGTACGGGGACGTATGTGATTGCGGAAGAGGAGCTTACATTGGTAGAAACAGGGCCAAGCCCCTCTGTCCCATACATCAAGGCTGGTCTCGCCAAGCTCGGTTATACGCCGGAACAAGTAAAATACATCATCGTGACGCACATTCACCTGGATCATGCAGGAGGAGTAGGACTGTTTCTGAAGGATTGTCCGAATGCAAAGGTCGTTGTCCACCCGAAAGGTGCACGTCATCTCATAGATCCGAGCCGACTGATCGCAGGCGCGAGAGCCGTGTATCATGATGATTTTGATCGATTGTTTGATCCGATTGAGGCAGTTTTCGAGGAGCGGATTTTGATTCGCGGGGACGGAGATACACTCAAGATCGGAGGGAATTGCACATTGGAGTTTCTGGATTCCCCAGGTCACGCCAATCATCACTTCAGCATCTACGATCCCGTAAGCCGCGGCATGTTCACAGGTGATACCGCAGGTGTACTCTATCCACAGCTTAAAAAGGATGGTATTCACCTCGTGCTGCCATCTACTTCGCCGAATCAGTTTGACCCGGATGCCATGTTAGCGTCTTTAAGCCGTTTTGAAGCGAGCAAGTTGAGTCGGATTTACTTTGGTCATTTTGGGATGTCAGAGCAGGTAGACGACGTGTACCGCCAAATTCGTGAGTGGCTCCCAGTATTTGTGGCGGAAGGAGAATCAACGCTTGCTGCTGGTCAAACTTATGACGAGCTGTCTCGTAAGTTAGTTGAACGAGTCTCGGATCATCTACAGTCACAAGGCATTAATGAGGACCACGAAGTTTTCGAGGTACTCAAGCTCGATTTGCAAGTATGCTCCATGGGCATTCTGGATTATTTGCACAAACGAGGGTAATAGCCTGCCAAAAGCTTTACATTTGCCTGAACCTTTTGTTCAGGCATTTTTCATTTTTAGCAGGCAAGAAAGTACTGCCTTATGTGTTTGTCATTCTTTTTTCATCCAAGGAATGCTATGATGTAGGATGAGTCATGAACTGTGACAATTTCAAACGTAACAGCAAATAGGTGCCTCGTCTTTCTAACAAAAAGATCGGGTGAAAAGGGAAGTCGGTGAAAATCCGACGCGGTCCCGCCACTGTAAATCGGCTCGTTCCTCAGCCGTAAGCCAGGAGACCTGCCTGTTTGTTTTCGTGCCTGTTGCCTTCGCGGAAAGGATCGGCCTATTTCAGGAAGCAGACCATCCTGTCTGTTTGCCCAAAGGTGCCGACCCTTTTGATTTCCGAATGGAAGCAAGGGTCGCTTTTTTATTGGAAATAACAGTCGATTTGACATGCAGAAAGGAAGTTCTACATATGAAACGTTCATTGCGATTCATGATCCCCCTGCTAGTTGCGGCGAGCCTTGCAGGTTGTGCGGGTAACGATAACAGCCAGCCAGCACCAGGAGGACAAACAAACGCACCGCAGCCAGCACCGCAAGAGAATGCGGCCGAGCAGTCTGCAAAACAAACAACGTATCCATTGACAGTCACGGATGCGGCAGGAAAAGAAGTAACCTTTGCAAAAGCTCCTGAGCGAATTGTCTCAACATCACCTGCCGAGACTGAGATTTTGTTCGCACTAGGCTTGGAAGATCGGATCGTAGCTGTCTCAGACTATGATGATTATCCAGATGCGGCGAAGGCAAAGCCAAAAGTTGGCGGGGTCGTCAAACCAAACGAAGAAGCTATTCTCGCTCAAACGCCGGATATGATCGTTGGTGGAATTTCGATGGAGAAGCCAGTGGCTGACAAGCTCAAATCTCTCGGGATGCCAGTCTATATTAGCCATCCGACAAAGATGGATGATATCCTTAACAATGTTTTGGCGATGGGAGTTATCACGAATACACAGGAACAAGCCGAAAAAGTCGTCGCGCAAATGAAGAAAGACATCGCGTACGTTCAAGAAGCAGTGAAAAATGTAAAACCGGAAGAGAAGAAAAAGGTATACCTGGAATTTTCCCCGGGCTGGACAGTCGGAAAAGGCGAATTCATGGACGAACTCATCACGCTGGCTGGGGCGACAAACATTGCTTCCGACACCGAAGGATGGAATCCGATCAGTGAAGAAAAGATTTTGCAAAACGACCCGGATGTCATTTTGTATGCAAGCGGAATTACCGATGAAAAGTCTGGCGTCAAGCTGGAGGATCTGATCGCGAATCGCAATGGCTGGGATAAAATGAAGGCGATCCGTGAAAAACAAATCTTTGGCATGGACCAAAATATTTTGTCCCGTCCTGGTCCACGTATTACACAAGGGTTGATCGAAGTAGCCAAGACGATTTACCCTGACCTGGTGAAATAAAATGAAGAAACGATTGTTCATATGGGGAGGAGTAAGCTGTTTCGTTCTTCTGGCATCAATAGTTATCAGCATCTCGATGGGGGCGGCCCAACTCCCCATTTCGCAAGTATGGCTCATCCTGCTTCATCAAATCCCGGGCTTGTCTGAGTGGATCAGCGTAACGTGGCCAGAGTCTTCTGAGCAAATTGTCATGAAGGTTCGTTTTCCACGCGTTGTATTGGCTGTCTTAATTGGGGCCTGCTTGTCACTTGCAGGAGCGGGCTTTCAGGGCGTTTTGCGCAATCCGCTCGCTGATCCGTTTACGATGGGCGTGGCATCCGGTTCTGCTGTCGGAGCAGCCTTCTTGATCCTTTTTGGTTTGCAAATCAGCTTTTTGGGTGCATGGAGCACGCCTGTCGTCGCTTTTCTTACAGGACTGCTCAGTTTATGGATCGTACTTGGACTCGCGAAAACGCAAGGAAAGCTGCAAACCGAGACCTTGATTTTGTCTGGTGTCGTGGTGCAGGCTTTTCTCGGCTCGCTCGTTTCCTTTATGGTGTCGCTATCTGACCAGACGGTGAATGAGATCGTGTTCTGGCTTATGGGCAGCCTGTCATTTCGCGGCTGGGCCTTTACATCTGTCTTGATTCCGTACTTGGTCATAGGTGGAATGGTGCTTGTGAGCTATGCGCGTTCCTTGAACCTATTTGCGTTAGGGGAGCGGCAGGCAGCGCATCTCGGCGTCCATGTGGATCGAACGAAGCTCGTGGTTCTGGTCGTCTCGACTTTCCTGACCGCAGCGGCAGTTTCTATCGCGGGAATTATCGGATTCGTTGGCCTGGTGGTACCGCATCTCGTCCGATTGCTGGTTGGTCCTGACCATCGTATTTTACTGCCCATGGCTGCGATCTTCGGTGGTATTTACGTATTGTGGGCCGACACGCTTGCCAGAATGCTGTTAAGTCCAACGGAAATCCCGCTCGGCGTCGTGACAGCATTTTTGGGAGCACCGTTTTTCGCCTATTTATTGAAGCAAAATAAACGCTTTAGGAAGAGGTAACGTAAGCGATGATCAATGTGCGCAACTTGCAAAAATCGTATCAGGATACGCCAGTTTTGCACGGCATCGATTTTTGCGTGGACAAGGGAGAATTTTTTGGCATCATCGGGCCCAATGGAAGCGGTAAATCCACTCTGCTAAAAATCATTTCAGGTGTCATCAAGCCAGATGCAGGAGACATTTTGCTTCAAGAGAAAAAGCTTCATTCCTATCCACGAAAAGAGCTTGCCAAAATACTGGCTGTTTTGGAGCAAGAGGGTCTGCCGCCAGTCGGCTTTCGTGTCCGAGAGGTGTTGGAGATGGGGCGCTTTCCTTACCAAAATTGGCTGGGGGAAGAGAAGCAGGATGTCGCATCGCTCATTAATGAAATCGTGCAGATGCTCGGTCTTGAACATTTGGAAGAGCGCACACTGGATCAGTTGAGTGGTGGGGAAAAGCAGCGCGTAGCTTTGGGGAAGGCATTAATCCAAAGACCCCAGGTACTGTTGCTCGATGAACCCACGACTTACCTCGATATCGGGTACCAGATTCAACTCATGGACATTGTGCGAAAATGGCAAAAGACCACGCAGGTGACAGTCGTTGCTGTGCTGCACGATCTGAATCTGGCTTCCTTATACTGCGATCGTATTTTGATGCTGCATAAAGGAAAGCAGATAAGCGTCGGCGCACCCAAAGACATCTTGCAAAGTGACAGAATCGAGGCTGTATACGGAACCAGACCGATTGTCATGGAACATCCTGTTCATCATTTGCCGCAAATTATTTTGCAATCGCAAGTATAAGAGGTTGTGTAAGGAGACAGAAGCATGATCGTACTCATTACAGGTGGGGCACGCAGTGGAAAAAGCACGTTTGCCGAAAAATACGCGGCACATTTGGGCTCCTCGGGTGTTTACATCGCGACTGCACAAAGCACTGATGAGGAAATGGAAGAGCGGATCTTGCACCACCGAGACCGCCGCTTGCAGTCCAACTTTCCTTGGCAAACGATCGAGGAGCCGTACGCATTGACAGAGTGGCTCGAGAAGCTCGCAGCGCAAGTGGACATACAAGAACAACAGACAGTGATTCTGATTGATTGCTTGATTCTTTGGGTGTCTAATTGGTTGCTGCATGATGGAGAGGAGCAGACGTTTGAGCAAGTGCTCCAGCAGGTTGATGTACTGGTAAACAAGTTAAAAGACTACCCAGGTACGGTCTTGCTGGTGACAAACGAAGTAGGCGACGGACTCGTCCCGCAACATCCGTTGGGACGTATGTTCCGTGATTTGGCGGGCTTGATGAATCAACGCGTGGCAGCGGTTGCCGATCAAGTTTTTCTTGTCACAGCAGGGATTCCTGTAGAGCTAAAAGGACAAGCTTTCCAATTTTAACGCGGTGAAAAGACGGTTTCGAGTCGTCTTTTCACCTTTTTTATGATATAATACAAGAAAAGCCATGGAAGGGATCAGGATACCATGCGTCCCCATAGGACGATCTGGAAACGTTTTGACCTCTCCTACATCTAGCTTCGTAGTAGTCGATCGTCACTGAAGACGACTAATCTACTACGAAAGCGAGGCCCTTTGTATGAGTAGCGACTTATACTTTCGATGTTCCTCGGTAGTCGGTTGGTCGTCTGTGCCTAAACCGACAAAAATGCGAGGAAACCATGATGAGGAGAGCGCTGCAGTTATCTAAGCGTTACAGTATGATTTTGTTTGGAGCTTGTTTACTTGCTTTTGCGTATTATCACATTAACTTTCAGAACCATTTGTCTGAAGGTGGGTTTGTTGGCTTGGGGTTATTGGCGAAATACGCCTTTGACTTGTCGCCAGCGATGGTGATGCTTTTACTGGATATTCCATTGTTTTTGGTTGCCTGGTTAGTAAGAGGCCGCCAGTTCATTTGGGACACGATCTTTGCATCACTTGCTTTTACCATGTTTTACGATTTGTTTGAACGATTTTCACCGATTGTCATGGATATGAGCAGAATGATGCCGCTGGCGTCTGTCCTGTCCGGTGTATTGACCGGGCTGGGTACCGGATTGGTTCTGCGCTATGGAGCTGCGACAGGTGGAGACGATATTTTCTCTCTGTTGATCAGTAAGTACACGGGATTGTCCATTGGTACGGTCTTTCTTTTACTGGACGTCATTGTGCTTTGCATGTCGTTCTGGTTTGTACCGATGAAAGAGATGATGTATACCATTTTGGCCGTTGTCATTTCTAGCCAAGTCATCACCTGGACCGTTAATCATGGTGCAGGAATGGATGTCATGGAAGAGGAGCACGGGCATGGAAGCGTCTCGATGACCCACCGGTAATGTGTAGATATTTAGTTGAAAAACATGCCTATACAAAAGCAAGCAAAAGGCCAAGTCGGTTTTCATGTCGACTTGGCCTTTTGAACGTTTATGACCGTTTTTGTACATAATATCCTGCTTTCCTAGTGGATACTAACCAACACAGATACTATCGATGGAAAGGACCTGCCATGAGCGATCCGTTTTTTAGCAACTACAAAGCATTCGTTGTCATACCAGCGGATGAGAAGCAAATGGGACCGGAGCCTTTTGAGCCGAAGGATTACGCCAGCCATTTCATCCTGACGTTTTCGTTGTACGATGCGGTTATTTCCTCTTGGAGGGAAGCGACAAAGTATAAAGTGCAGGCAAAAAAGGGTCTGTCGAATGTGATTGATGGTTTCAACGCCAAACGCCGTGGTACAGCCCGTCTGCATTTGCTGGAAATGGAAGAAGACCAGGCGTATTTCGTCCTGGCCTTGTCGTTGAAAATCCAAAAAGACAATGAAAAAGCAGTCATGGAGACAATCACCAATCTGCTGGAGAAAGATTTCGCAACCGACTTGTTGATCGGAGAGACCTGGTATCAGATCATTGGTGCCAAAGGGAAATTCGAGCGGAAGCTGTTCTCCTACAACGTCCAGCCGTACGATTATCGACCGAAGTAATCTGCTAGAGCTTCCGTAATCGCCTGTGCAGCTTTGTCCTGATAGGACGATGTACGGACGATGCCTTCATCCTTTGGATTCGATAGAAAGCCAAGCTCAATTAAGACGGACGGATCATCGTTTTCGCGGAGGACGTGATAATTGCCAAAAGAAATGCCGTTGCTTCTTAAACCGATGCCCCCTGCCAAGCGAGACTCAATCGCTCGAGCTAACGGCTCATCCTTGTCTTGCGAATAATAAAACGTGAGGGTACCGCTATTTGGCTTCACAGAAGAATTGTAATGGATGCTAAGGAAGGCATCCGCCCTCTTTGATTCGCTAAAAGCGACACGCTGCGCTAGCGAAGGCTTTTGTGTGTCACTTGTCCTCGTCATGAAGACTTGCGCACCCCGTTGGCGCAGTTTGCTGGCGAGCAGCATGGACGTTTTATAATTCAACGTTTTTTCCATGCTATTCCACTTCGTTCCTTGTGTCCCGATATCAGAACCACCATGTCCCGGGTCAATCACGATGACTTTTCCTTTTAAGCCTGGCGTTTTGGAGCTTTTGGACACCGGAGCGTTGGCCTTGGCATCGCCAATATACGTCGCAGACACCCAGCCTGTTTGTCCATTGGAAGTTCTCGCTTGGATCCAGTCTCCTTGCTTTTTCAAAATATCTACACGGGTTCCTCTGGGCAGCGAAAGGATAATCTCATGGCTCGTGCTTGGTCCTTTTCGCATTCGGAGCGAATCGGCCATAACCGTGCCTTGCTTGCTTTTGACAGTGGCTGTATTGGCTGGTGAAGTTGCTGAACCCGTACTCGATACCGCT
This sequence comes from Brevibacillus brevis, assembly GCF_001039275.2. NCBI lineage: Bacteria > Bacillati > Bacillota > Bacilli > Caryophanales > Paenibacillaceae > Brevibacillus > Brevibacillus brevis. Next base: position 4,224,121 of record NZ_CP030117.1, on the reverse strand, counting down.
CCTTTTTGCAAGTAATACCCCGCAACCCAGCCTACCTTTTGATTGTATCTAATTTTTGCCCAACCGTATGCTTCATCGGTAATCGTCACGACCACTCCATACGGCACGGTCGCGACAACAGATGCATTGGGGGCTGGTTCACTGCGAACGTTCAGAGAGGTTGCGACCACTTTTGCCTGGATGACACTTGCTGCTTGCGCCGGCTCCGTAATAAACGGCCATGACAGACTAAACCATAGTCCACATATGAGAGACGCTTTTTTACATGTTGTTTTCATCATTTCTACCTCTGACTTGGATTAGCTACTAGCTCACCTGAACTATGATAAGGGAAATGCAGGAAATCGAATAGGGTATGATTTCCTGATTTTTTGGGACAATCAAAGTGGAGTTTCGGTATATCTTGCCAAGGCGTTCGTTGCCGACTCTGCCATGCGCTGTTTGAGTTGATCGTTTTCTACTACTTTTACACGAAGGCCGAGAAAACGAATGCGGGATAAAATAAACTCCTGCTCGTCGGATAGATAGTGCAGGGTGATCGTATATACCAGCGATTCTGAATCAAAAGCGACCTCTTTGTCAAAGCAGGAAAAGGCGTACAATATGCGCTGGAGCTCAGCGTTGTAACGACGGATGATCATAATTTTTGCCATCTGCTTGCGCTGTTGGATCTGCTCCGAAATAGTCGGTAAAAAACTTTCATACCATACATCTTCTATGTAAAGCTCATCGACGGAGCGAATGAGATGTAGCGGAGTCGTGATCAGGCGATTGGAAGACATGTTCAGCCAGATCAGGTACCAGGCCTTCTTGGCAAGTGAATATTCCAGCTTGTAGGGAACTCCTCGTTGATTGCGAAAAACCGGGCCTTTGTTCGTGGCTGCGGTTATTTTTATGTGATTTTTGCCGAGAATAATTCGCCGCAGGGGGCGCACGAGCGGACTCCAGAGCTGCTTGGCCTGCGTTTGCGCCTTTTCCACGAATCGTTCTTGTTCGGTCGATTCACTTTCTGGTATTTGTGTCAAACGGTGGAGCTTAGCGAGTGTAGCGGGCTCGAAAATTTCTGCCGCAGACGGATTTGCCAGCATCAGGGCCAGCCAAGCTTTTTCGTGTGAGGTTACCGGATAAACACCTGCTTCATCGAGACGTGTCACTAGCTGGTAATTATGTATCTTATCAAACAGATTCATAGTAGGCGAGCAGCTCCTCCCATTCTTTTTGGAATTGTTTGCGAAGAAACAGCGGTTCAAGAACTTCGACGCTTGAACCGAAGCTGCGTATCCACGGTGTAATTTCCATCGTGCTGTTCACGTTTATTTCGTACACAAAGCTTTCCCGTGATTCTTCTGTCACAATCCCCCATTGCCCCTGTGCCTCCACTCGCTCTTTGATAAAGGAATGAGGCGTGTCCCGAGGCTGGAAAAAGCGAAGGCGTACGGTTACGAGTTTTCCGGTATCAATCAGCCAACTATGGGTAATGCGCTCATCCGCACTCGCTTGCAAGGAAGAGAAGATTTCCGGCGTAACGGATTTGCCTGTTACGAGCTTGGTCATACCCTCCACACGGTATTTGCGGAGCGGACCATTGCCACATCCTTGTGCCAGCAAGTACCATCTGCCGTATTGATGATCAAAAATAACCCGGAGTGGAATCACTTTTTGATGGCGCCCGGATGTATCCCGTTGGAAAGCCGGATTCGTATTTTGGGAATCATAAAACTTTCGGCGTTTGGGCGTGTAGTAGTGAAATTCAACGATTTTTCGCTGACGAATGGCTTCTGTGAGAAGCAAAGCTTGATATTCATCGAGAATACGTGAGACGAAATGATACTTGTATAAAAACGCAGATGCATCGGTTAGCTTCAAGCGATATTTGAGATAACGCTTCACTTTTTCTTGCAAGAGATAACCAGGGACGGCCGGTAGCTGTGTATTAGCCATGAAGTCGGTGAAATCATACAGGTCCAATAGCTCGTCGTCCGTCAACGAGTCCAGTAGCTCACCGTCGAACTGATAAACGTACGGTCTGACCTCACTCACATTTTTTATCACGCCAACTTCCTCCAGGTATTTCATATCCTGGCGAATCGTTTTTTCATCGGGTTCTGTATCCACAAACGTATCCAGCAAATCTTTAATGGAGAGAGGCTGGTGTCTGAGCTTTTCCAAGATGTGAGACAGTCGCTCTACCTCCGAATCCTTCAATGATTTTGCATGGTACAAAAACATCAAGAAATTGTCCGTCACCTCAAAATAGTTGTAACGAAGCTGTGCGTAATACTCTTTTTTCTCCTCATCGCCGACATGCTGATAAAAGGTCGATTGGATGTCCTTCAGCTTTTTTATCGTTTTATCAAGGGTATGAACGGAGATTCCGAGCCGCTCGGCTAACTGCTGCCGATTGTAGGCACCAGCGGTCAAAAACAGGAGACGGAGCAATTGCAGCTCTTTGTCAAAGCTTTCGCGTGCCATTACATTCATCCTTATTCATTCGTCATTTATTTCCAAATTAGTCCTCATATTACGAAGAGGCTGAAGAGAAGTCAATGATAAAAAGAGGTTCGTAATACTTTTACCATGTTCAAACCACATGCGCAGATGGAAAATAAGAGTATGAAAAACAGCGCAGGCTGTGAGAGACAGGAGAAATGGATGATGAAAACAATTTTGCATGGAAACAACCATCGTGAAGTGAAACTGGAGCATGGAGATGTGCACGTTTTTGCAAATGACGAAGTATTTGCGAGCTTCGGTGAACGCGTATATCAAATGGCAGACAATAATTTGCGTATTCCGCGAAATGTTTATTTTTCGTACACCCCTGATGCACATGTGGGTGTTGGGACCTGTATTGGGACGACAGCGGTTTGGAATCTTGCCGATGGATTTGTCTCGCCCTCCATCGTTGGATCAGACATTGGATGTGGCATGCGTGTGCATCTGACTCCGTTGCATCGAGACGACCTTAAAGACAAGAGCCTAAAACGTGCATTGATCGAAGCGATCGAAGCGTACGTCCCGACAAACGAACGGGGAAATACGCATTTTACAGATATTCGCTTGGAGGAAGTGGTGAAGCATGGCTTACAAGGACTGCCTGGCAACTACATTCCGGATACAGAAGAAGCGCCTGACACTTTACGTCGTTCTTTCTCGCATGTCGAAAAGTACACATTTGAATTCGACCATTCCTTCCTGGAGCAAATACCGCAAAAATCCTGGAGTCGTGCGTGGGGCCAGTTGGGAACATTGGGGGGCGGTAACCACTTTATTGAAATCCAGCATATCGACATCGCGGAGGAGAACAGGGAGATTGCGAAAGCGTGGGGACTGTTCGACGGTCAGGTCGTCATCATGATTCATTCCGGTTCGCGAGCGTGGGGGGCTATGCTAGGGCGGGATTACACGAAAAGCTTCAAGGAAGCTATGTACAAATGGGGGATTCATAATCCTGAGCCGAGCCTGGTATATGCTCCGATCCAAAGCGAGGAAGGACAACAGTATTTGAATTTGATGTATTCCGCGCTGAACTTTGCGGTAACAAATCGGCATATGATCGGATTTTCAGTGGAGCAGGCGTTCCGGGACGTTTTCGGTAGCGAGATGCGTACGCCAGTCCTGTATGATTTGATGCATAATTACGCCTTGAAAGAATTCCATCGCAACACACCGATGCTCGTCCACCGCAAAGGAGCGACGAAGGCATTGCCAGCAGGCCATTTCCAAAATCCGAAAGCTTACCGTGAAACGGGACACCCAGCCTTGATCCCAGGTTCTATGGGAACATCGTCCTATATTATGGTCGGATCGGACGCAGGTGCCAAAAACTTTTATTCGATCTGTCATGGTGCAGGGCGTGTTCGTTCCCGCAAAGCAACGAAGGAGCTTGTGACCATCGATCAATTCGAGCAGGCGATGCGCGTGGGACAGGAAGATGAGATCATGGTGAATCATCGTTCGCTCGCTTCCATCCTTGATGAATGCCCGCAAGCCTATAAAGATGTGGATCAAATCATCGATTCGGTTGTAGGTGCAAATCTTGCATCTGTCGTCGCAAAATGTAACCCTCTTATTGCCATAAAAGGAGTATAATGAAGAGTGGCTTCCCGATAAATTTGGGGGGAGCCACCTTTTGTGATTTAACTTACACTAAATACTACAAGTTAAATTGTGAACAAATTGCGTGAGAAGTTTCAAAAAATAGGTTCGAATGTAACATAAATTGCTTCGCTTCCTCAACCGATACCAAAAGAGAGACAAAATAGGGGAGATAGGGGAACAGATATGCCTACATACTATTACTTCACCTGCCTAAAATGCCGAACCCGGGGGGGAGTTTTCGGCGAACAGGCCTGGGGTTGGGGGAACTTTGACATGATCGAGTCCTTCAAATACCTGGCCCACCACATCCGTACATGCGGGGAAGATTCGATTCGCGTGATTTCTGAGGATGTAGATGATTATGTAGATCAACTGCACGGAGAGTACAACACCTTCCTTGAGCAAACGAAGCATATATTTCCGCATTCCAAAGACTGGGAGTTCCTTGATCGATGGAAAACATTAAAAGTAGAAGAAATGAAGCTAAAATGGGTCGAGGAAAACCGGATCATGCATCCAGATGATCGGATGAAAATATGTGGAGTTGTGGATGCCGTGGACATCTTGAAAGAAGGGGCGGGAAGAGTCTCCTTCAGTGCTAGTGTGACGGATGATGATGGGAAAGTGTGGAAAATTGTAGCTGACATGCGCGAATTACCCATCATAAAACATTCGTATATCATCATTGGCGTCATGCAAGAGCATTCTATATTAGGGGATGTCATCGAGGTGTACAAGATGATTCCACGAGTCGCCGTTCAAGAGGAAAGGGGTAACGATCATGATTCTGGAGACAATCGGACAATTGCTAATTAAAGTGCGCGAGGAAAATCCTCTTGTACATAACATGACGAACGTAGTTGTCACGAACTTTACAGCGAACGGCTTGTTAGCTCTTGGTGCATCACCTGTCATGGCGTACGCCAAACAAGAGGTGGCAGACATGGCAAAGATCGCCGGAGCTCTTGTATTGAATATAGGGACATTGAACGAGCATGAGATCGAAGCGATGCTGATCGCAGGAAAATCGGCGAATCAGCATGGCGTGCCTGTTTTGTTTGATCCAGTGGGAGCGGGAGCAACATTGTACCGAACCGAGACAAGTCAACATCTTGCGCAGGAACTCGACCTAACCCTCATAAGAGGAAATGCTGCCGAGATTGCCAATGTCATCGGGGAGCGCTGGGAAATTAAAGGGGTAGATGCGAAGAAAGCGGGAGGAGATGTCGCGGACCTAGCGAAAGAAGCAGCGAGAAAGCTTGGGACAATCGTTGCGATTACGGGCAAGGTCGATGTGGTTTCGGATGGAGAAACAACATACTCGATCCATAATGGTCATCCAATCTTAACGAAGGTGACCGGAACTGGCTGCTTGTTAACATCTGTTATGGGAGCGTTTGCAGCCATTGCAAATGACAAGCTGATCGCCGGAGCTGCAGCATTGGTATGCTACGGTGTTGCTGCGCAGCTGGCAGCAGAGAAAGCAGCAGGAGTAGGGCCAGGCAGTTTCCAAGTCGAATTTTTGAATGCGTTGCATAACTTGACCCCAGAGGATGTTCGCCTTTTTGGGTACATCGAAAAAAAACAATAAAAATTCCCCTTTAAAAAAGGGGAGAAAAATGGCCGTAGAAGATTAAGCTAGATATGTTAGAGAGTAGCTGTAATTTCGTAATGAATAGGACAGCAGCTTCTTCTGGTGCTCTGATAGTGCTAGGAATATAAATTCTACTTGATCATCATCGTATGGACGGACATAAAAACGGGAAATACCATGACAAATAATTTCTCTCTTTAACGTCAGCGCCACACTGGCGTCTGTTCGTATGTGCAATTCCACGCTGCGTACCCTCCTTGGACATTCAATAGAGTACCAAAAAAATACAAGGAAAAACAAGGGAATTATGTCTGATTCATGTCCAAGTTGTTACCGTTTTTGGGATGAAAACTGACAAGGAAAATGATTCAGAAAAAACTAGCGGGGATTGCTGGGAAAGCATCCTGTTCGAGAGAAAAAATTCGAGATGAGACCGGCCATTCTCCCTTTTTCTGTTGAGTTATTTACTTTATTTCGAAGGCAGCGTACGAGCTCCTGATCGCAATGACAAGAAAAATAGCCATGCTTTTGATAGCAATCATCATGCCTCTTGCAACATCTGTCGACGTCATCAATTGGCGCACCCGGCCCGGAGCATCCAGGCCCACACCAGTTTCCGTACAAACAGGGGAAGCCTACTGAACGGCGTTTTCTTTTTGACAACTGGCATCACTCCGTTTTGTAAAGGGATACTACTTGTATCATATTGAACAGGAAGTGATGTTGCTTTAGGCAATCTCCCTTTTTTCGTTTCGATAGATAATCGCCTGATATGAATGGCACGGAGGTCAACCAAGGGGAAAACTTTCAAAATATCACTTGAAATCATGTTGTGAATATGATAGATTAATTCTTGCCGAAGCGAACGCTTACAGGCTTGATGGATGGATGTCCGAGCGGCCGAAGGAGCACGATTGGAAATCGTGTAGGCGGTGTCGAACCGTCTCGTGGGTTCAAATCCCACTCCATCCGCCATCATACCTGGCCCGTTGGTGAAGCGGTTTAACACAGCAGCCTTTCACGCTGTCATACAGGGGTTCGAATCCCCTACGGGTCACTTATATCCCGCATAGTCAAGCAATTGCTTTGCGGGGCCCCAACAACTTGTTTGGGGTAGGGAGGCTTAGCTCAGCTGGGAGAGCATCTGCCTTACAAGCAGAGGGTCGGCGGTTCGATCCCGTCAGCCTCCACCATTTTTATATGCGGTCGTGGCGGAATTGGCAGACGCGCTAGATTCAGGTTCTAGTGGTGGCAACACCGTGGAGGTTCAAGTCCTCTCGACCGCACCAAGCAAACCCTATATATGGCGGTCGTGGCGAAGGGGTTAACGCACCGGATTGTGGCTCCGGCACTCGTGGGTTCAAGTCCCATCGATCGCCCCATATATGTTTAAATGTAAAATGAAATAGCCCAGCGGTGGCTCCTGTAAAGGAACTCCGGCTGGGCTTTCTTAGTATCCGTCTACGTATGATCAACAGGCTGATAAAAATGAAGGCGATTGCCAAAAGGATCGGTCACGCTCACTTCAAGCGTTCCCCACGGCGTCTCTTCTAGACCGGGACGAGCGTACATGTATCCTTGACGCAACAGTGACTGATGAAAAAGCTCAATGTTCTCTACCTGTACCCGAATCGCTGAGCCAGGACAAGCATCCCCGTGATGCTCAGACAGATGAAGCGTGCATGATGGTGAGGAAATTTGCATGTATAAAGGAAAGTGATCCTCGTAACGATGCTCCCAATCAATCTGAAACCCTAGAAACTCCACATAAAACTCTCTTGCCTTCTCAACGTCAAACATGCGAAAAATAGGTGTTATGATCTGATTCATTTGCCAAGAAACCTCCTGATTGTATTGAGGGAGGCGAGGTGCACCCCTTCGTGAAAAATCGTTCGGACAAGCACTTGTGCAATCGTATGCATGCCGGATTCCGTTGCGGGAAATTCTTCTTCTAATCGATCCTTGTAAGCAGCTTGGATCTTCTGAGGTTGTTCTTGTAATAACGTGACGAGCACTTCAAGATTCGGTGGTGGTGTATCCCAGTCAGCAGGTTTTGTCCCGAAGTTGAACCATTCGTTGAAGCCAGGGGGGATTGGGATCGTTTCTTTTGTAAGGTGAGCGATCCATAAATACTGATCGAGATAGATGTGCCCTAGATTCCACAAGATATTGTTGGAAAAACCATCGGGAATGATGTTCGCATCTTCATCCGTCAAACCAGCGATTGCTTTTAACGTCTCCTGTCGATAATCCTCTAGCTGCTGGAATAGCACCCTGTGCCGCTTTTCCATACATTTCCCCCTTTTGAGTGGCAGTCTTAGGAAATAGATTCGAGTCAGATAAGCTACTTCCTTCTAGTAAGAAGGGGTGTACGAACAAAAAAGCGTGCAGAACCAGCTCATCTGCACGCTTTTTAGTATGCTGTGTATGGGAAACGGCGCTACATTCTTTCCTGCTCGAGGGCGTGAGAAGGGGAGAATAGTTTCCGCCATCTTACTTGCGGTACACAAATGGCAGCCAGGATCATGAATACGCCACCCCATTGAGGGAGAGAGACAGTCTCTTGAAGCACGAAACTCGACAAGAGCACAACTGTAGGCAGCTCGACTGCACTTAAAATGGTAGCCAGTCCATTTCCGATCCGCGGCACACCAACAGCCAAACAGAAGATCGGGATGACCGAACCGAAGATTGCAACCAAAAGACCGAGCGGAAGCAAACCTTGAAGAAGCTGACCATTTACCAGGAAAGTCGGTGGATAAACGATCGAGAGCATCAGGGCAGCCATGCTAATCGAAATCGCGCTTCGCAAGTATGGGTCCATTCCAGGGAGAATTCGTCCGCTGAAAAAAATAACCAAGGCAAAGGTCGCGCCTGACATCAGACCGAAGATCAGTCCGACCATGTCTACACTCTGAATGCCGCTTTCGCCAAGTCCGCTTGCAAGAACCGTCCCTGCACCAAGCATAACCAGAGACACCCATTTTTCAGCGGTCGGCCATTTGCGATCCATAATTGCCTCCAGCAAGACGCCGATCCAAGTAAACTGAAAGAGGAGAACGATGGCGAGCGAAGCAGAGACCCGGCTAACAGCCTGATGGTAAAAAAGACTGGTTGAGGCCATCATGAGGCTGGCTGGTGCCAAAAGCAACAAATACTTGAACGAAAACCGTTGCTTGGAGAAAAAGATAGCCATGACCGTCATGATCAGGCCGCCAAAAATCAATTGGCTTCCGCTCATTTCAAATGGAGTAAAGCCGAGTTGAAAAGCATGCTTCATGAAGATCGAGAGTACACCGTAGCTGCACGCACCGAGTAAAACTAAAAAGATAGATCGCCAGTATGTCATAAGTAAAAGTTCCTTTCGTATGACTAAACTCGGAAGAATAATGACTATTGTACTACAGGTATAAAAGTGGTACAATAAAATTTTTGTCCACTCTTTATTGTGCTACTAAGGTAATTAGCTAGCTGCATGCATTGGTAATATGGTAACGGATGAAAGTGTAGGGAACACCTTATTCTTCGTGAGAATACATAGCTGTTTTTTTGTATTTCCGTTACACTACTCCATAGAGAAGAAGTTCAAAAAGTTGTCTATAGAGAAAGAGAAGGCGAAACACATGGAGGAGCAAGGATGAGACAGGGGATTATTTACGCAATTGTGGCGTATTTGGCTTGGGGGTTACTCCCGCTCTATTGGAAGCTGTTTCAGGCAATGGGGGCATGGGAGATACTCGCTCATCGAATCGTCTGGTCGATTATTTTTGTCGCAATCATTATTCAGGTAACGAAACGCTGGCGCAGTATGTGGCGAGCGGTTACTGGTTTTAAAATGTTCGGAGCATTAGCGATATGTTCACTGCTAATCAGCGCAAACTGGCTCATTTTTATATGGGCAGTAAATAACGATCAAGTCATGCAAACGAGTCTTGGCTATTACATGAATCCTCTCATCACCGTACTGCTCGGAGTCATTTTCTTAAAAGAAAAAATGCATGCTGGGCAATGGCTCGCGCTTATACTTGCGGCTTTCGGAGTCATGTTCATCACCTTCCAGTACGGTGAGATTCCATGGGTCTCTCTATCACTTGCCCTGACCTTTGCTTTTTACAGCTTGGCGAAAAAGCTCGTCCGGATGGAGGCGATGATTGGACTAGCGTGGGAGACGCTGTTTGTGGCCCCTATTGCTTTCGGCTATCTGCTGATGCTACAGGTCAATGGGACGGATACGATGACATCCTTGGCATGGTGGCAACTTCTATTGCTGACGTTGGCGGGGGTAGCTACTGCCATGCCGCTCTACTGGTTCGCCCAAGCAACGACTAGACTCCCACTTTCCGTTGTGGGCTTCATTCAATACTTGGCGCCGACGATATCGCTCCTATCAGCTGTTTTCTTGTTTGGAGAGCCTTTCACCCAAACACATCTCATCAGCTTTGGATTCATCTGGTCTGCGCTCATCGTATTTACGGTGTCTTCCGTTCGCATGAAACGAAAAGCTGCTCCAATCAATCCTGAAGTCGCTCTCAAAAAACAAGCGTGAAATAAGAAAACTCCTGACCTGCCGAGGAAGACTCGGATACGGTCAGGAGTTTTTGTTTACAAGGACGTAATTAGCAAATCGCTTCGCCGTGCTTTTTCATGCGGTACGCACCGTGATTAGTAGGTCCTACATATTTATTGAGAGCAAACGAGTGGCGAATCGCTTCGGTAATAAAGTCTTTGGCAACCGCTACAGCGTTGTGTACAGAGCTTCCTTTTGCCAATTCGGCACAGATTGCAGCCGAAAACGTGCAACCAGCACCATGAGTAAAGCTCGTTTCAAAGCGTTCTGATTCCAATACCTCGATCGTTTTTCCGTCATAGAAAACATCTACGGCATTGCCGCTTTGAAGCTTGCTGCCGCCTTTTACAACGACGTAAGAGGTGCCGAAGTCGTGAATGCGTTTTGCCGCTTCCTTCATGTCATCGACACTTTTCAGCGCGCCCATTTTGCTGAGAATACCAGCTTCGAACAGGTTAGGAGTCGCAACTGTTGCATGCGGGAGCAAGACTTCACGCAGGCTGACTGCAATTTCTGGATGGAGTGCTTCATCTGCACCCTTACAGATCATCACAGGGTCAACGACAACATTTTTCAAATCGTATTGTTTTATTTTACGGGTAGCGAGGTCAACCAGTTCAGTGGTTCCGAGCATCCCTGTTTTTACAGCATCTACGCCAATTCCTGCGAGTACGGTTTCGATTTGTTTTTCCAGGATCGCAACATCGATCGGAAACACTTCGTGAAACCATTCGTTATGTGGATCTTGGGCTACGATAACGGTGAGGGCGGTCATCCCGAAAACACCAAGCTCCTGAAACGTTTTGAGGTCTGCTTGCTGACCAGCTCCGCCGCTGGTGTCGGAACCTGCAATGGTGAGTGCTTTCTTCATGGTCATTGTGATTATCTCCCTTTGTATACCGCTGCACTATCGAAGCGGATCTATACTGTCATGCACTGTAATGCCTCTCTCTATATTAAAGAGGAAGAAATCGGTGCTGTCAATAATATCCCCAAAATATAAAAACCGCCTCCCATAACGGGTAAGCGGTTTATGTATGTGTGCAATTATGCTTGAGAAGCAGCGTGGTGAAAAGAGAAGCTGATGGTAGTGGACATGGACTTGGAACGCTTGGTTGCAAGCTGTTTGGCTTGCTTTGCTGCCTCAAACATACTGGGTGCCTTGATGATTTCAACCCATCTGCGTGTTGCTGTTTCAAATAAAAAGCGATAGATAGTCATCTTCTTCGACCCTCCATGGTTTGTTGACATCTACATTGTATTACGATTTGGGCCGCAAAAGGTTACATGGCTGTTACATATTTTTGAAGAAAAGATTGTTTTTTTGTAAAACGTAAATTGTTTCCGAAAGAAGCGTTACGTTTTGCGAAATGTTACGTCTTTAGTATGTGGTGTTTACGAAAACTTCCATTTTGAAAGAACGAATGAGGTGCGACAAACTTATGGTCAATTCAACAGGAGAGCTGACGGTGACAGGGGTCAATCACAGCTACGGAACGGGAAAAATCAAAGTTCCCGTGCTGTTTGATATCAACCTTCATATCAACAAGGGAGAATTCGTGGCTTTGTGTGGCTCGTCGGGGTCAGGCAAGTCTACGCTTTTGAACTTGCTTGCAGGTTTGACCAAGCCGGAGGAAGGGAGTGTCATGGTTAGCGGAGCACAGATTTCCAGCTACAGCGAAAACGAACTATGCATGTTTCGCCGTAAAAATATGGGCTTTATCTTCCAGTCATACAATCTGCTCCCAAATCTGACAGCGTTGGAAAACGTAGAACTTCCCTTGATTTTTGCAGGCGAAAGCAAGAAAAAACGTCGGGCAAAAGCAACGGAAATCCTCCACCGCGTAGGGCTGGAAGGTCGTATCGACCACAGACCCAATGAGCTCAGTGGTGGACAGCAGCAGCGTGTCAGTATCGCGAGAGCGCTCGTCAATCAGCCTGGCATTATCTTGGCGGATGAGCCGACGGGGAACCTGGACTCGAAGACAGAACAAGAGATTCTCCTATTAATGAGAGAAATGAACAAGGAAAATGGGACTACGTTCATCATCGTTACCCATGAGCAGGAAGTAGCGGAACAGTCCGACCGCGTCATTTATCTCCAGGACGGACGGGTTGTACAAAAAAGGACAAGACCAGCGTAGGCGAGGGTATGAGGTGAACAAACAGTGAAGGTAATGGATTCTTTTCGCATCGTCTGGAGGAATCTGTGGCGAATGAAGCTACGGACAGCCCTTACGTCGGTTGGTGTCATGATCGGGACGGCTGCAATCGTCGCGATGATGGCATTAAGTTTAGGGCTTAAGGAAAGTGCGGTAAAAAGCTTGGAGAACTTCGGGAACTTGACAGAGATGGACGTCGAGCCATTGCGTTGGTACGAGGAAAATGGCGAATGGATTGATGTTCCAGAGGATAAGGTCAAGAAGCTGAATATGCAAGCGGTGCAGGAATTAAAAAAGATTCCTGGCATTCAGGCTGTTATGCCGATAAAAGAATTACGAGAGCAAGCAAAGCTTAAGGTAGGTAGGCGAGAAGGTTACGTACAGCTTATTGGGGTGGATGTGAATGAGTCGGCTGCCTATCGCAAAAATGACATTGAAAAAGGAAGCTATCTGACAGGGGCCCCACAAGAGATCGTGGTTGCTTTCGATGTATCCAGAGAATTGCGCGACGTAGAAAAGGAAAAGCGCGAGGAACGGCGAAGAAAGGCCGGAGCTGGACGGCATGAAATGTCTCAGATGCCACCTCCTGATATAGGGGGCGGAGAAGCACTGGCCTTCAATCTCGTAGACAGAGCAGGGACTCTCATCTTGTCACGCGAATATCGCATCGACGATGAACCGAAATACGAGAAAAAAGAACTGCGTGTGAAGGTTGTCGGTCAATTAAAGAAGTCTGAAGAACGTAACTCATCAGCCGCGGTTTATGTTCCGATTAACGTTGTGAAAGAGCTGAACGAGTGGGTCACGCGCAGTCGAGGTGACGAAGTCGAAGAGGGAGCATCGCGCCGTTCACGCGATAAAGCTAAAAAGGATACCTTTGAATTTGACAGAATTACAGTCAAGGTAGAATCTCGTGAAAAAGTCGAGGGTGTAGTCAAAGCGTTGAAGGAAAATGGCTTTGAAGTATGGTCGCCTGCACGTGAGCTGGAAACCATCAATAACTTCTTCTTCGTGATTCAGATGGTCCTCGGAGGAATTGCAGCAATCTCCTTGCTCGTTGCAACCATTGGAATCGTCAATACGATGATCATGTCGATTTTAGAGCGAACCAAAGAGATTGGGATCATGAAAGTAATCGGAGCCACTGTGTTGAATATTCGCTGGCTGTTCTTAATGGAATCAGGTTTTATTGGATTAATTGGTGGACTAGCTGGTCTTGGCATGGCGTGGGGAGCGGTTGAGCTCGTGAATTACTTCGGTGCGTCTGGCGGTCTCTTGGATAGTCTGAACATGGGCTACGGCGGTGGTGATCCAGAGGCTGAGCCAACAAAATTGGCGGTCATTCCGAGCTGGCTGGCACTCTTTGCGATCGGCTTCTCCTTTATCATTGGGGTGTTGGCGGGAATCTTCCCGGCGATCCGTGCGTCTCGTTTAAGTGCGCTGCAAGCGATTCGATCTGAATAAGTGATGAAATGTGAGGAACGTAAGATGAACAAGAAAAAATGGATCATTATCGCCACGGTCGTGGCCGTTCTTGGAGGGGGAAGCTATTACGGCTATTCGTACTTCAAGGGCGAAGAGGTTACAGAAGAAAAGCCAGAAGAAAAACCGAACTTCCCGACAGCGCTCGTGGAACGTGGTGACGTTAAGAAAACGATCAACTCAGCAGGGACAGTGGAAGCGAAGGCGCGTGAGGAAGTCAAGCCAGAGCTCAGCGGCAAGGTGCAACGTGTGCTAGTCAAGGAAGGGCAATCTGTGAAAAAAGGCGATGTCTTGTTCACGATAGACAGCTCGGATGCACAGTTGGAAATTCAAAAGCTGGAGCTGGACATTTTAAAAGCGAAAAAAGAGCTAAGTGAAATTAAACAAAAGAAAGACAAGATCACGGCTACTAAAGAAGGAAAAGTGGTTGAGGTCCTTGTGGAAGAAGGGCAAGATGTAAGACCGGAGCAGGTAGTAGTCAAGCTGGCTAATACCGACTATCTGAAAATTATTGGGCAATTTACCTCCTATGAGTCTGAAAGATTCAGTGTAGGTCAAAAAGTGAAGGTATTCATTCCGACTTCCATGTACTTTGTGGATGGTGTCGTAACGGAAGTGGACAGAATTGGCGAAAAGGTAGAAGGAGCGGGCGGTATTCATGATGTCGAGGTTTTGGTCAAGAAGCCTGGTGCCATCTACGTTGGGGACAAGGGTGAGGTACAGTATACGGATGATAAGGGCCTCTTATATGTAAGCCGAAATCAGAAAGAATTCCAGTTGCCAGATGAAATAGAAATTTTGGCGGGTACTCACGGAAAAATTGGCAAGGTAGACGTGAAAAAGGACGATGTAGTCAAAGTAGGGCAACAACTGTTCAAGATGGATATGGAAGCGTCAGGTATGGAGCTGCTGGAAAAAGAGCTCGCACTAAAATCGTCCTTATTGAACATGGAGCAGAAAAAGCGTGAAATTGCGAAGAACCAGGTAACAGCGCCAATCAGCGGTGTCATCACCAAGCTGGGTGTAAAAGAAGGTGAAGCGCCAGGATCAGATCCTGCAGCCATTATTATGGACACGACTTCTGTTTACTTTGTGGCAGCCGTTGGAGAGCTCGATATTCCCGAGATTAAAATCGGACAAAATGTCGATGTTTACGTGTATGCGTTTGGTACGGAGCCGTTTAAAGGCAAAGTCATAGAGCTCCCAAAAGAAGGAAAAAAAGAAGACAAGGAAGTTCGGTTCGCGGTAAAAGTGGAACTGCTAGACAAGGCTGATTTTAAGCATGGGATGACGGGAGACAACGATATTATCGTCGCCCAAGCACAAAATGTCCTGCGCTTGCCAAGCAATGCGGTTGAAATTCTGGGGCCAGGTCAAGGAACGGTTATGGTGAAAGATCCGAGCACCGGAGATCCAATGCCGAAAGACGTAGAAATCGGTATTGAAGGATATGATTTTATTGAAATCAAAGGCGGCTTGAATGAGGGAGAAGAGGTTCTGGTGACCAACTCCGAAGGCATGTAAAAGCCAATCGAATTCGTTTATAGCGAAAGCCCCGTTGCCACTGGCCAAAGACCTAAGCAAACGGGGCTGTTTTTTTACACGCATACGCTTTTCAACGATTTGAACGTAATCGTAACGTTGTGGACATTTGTGACGTCAAACTATGTAAAGGATGGGAGATTGTACAGCCGTTTTCCTTTGCAAACTGATCAGCAACAGGTACCATGGAGAGCTGTGCCACTGCAATAGCTCGGTCTGGAATCGTATGGTGGAGCTGATACAGAGCGTCTTTAATCGCTTCTCTGTACGCTTCCTCCTGGTTTTCCATGAGTAGGGCAAAAGCATTTTCGACGATGTTTACTTGTATCTCCGGATGTAGATTGTGGGAATGGGCGTGTTGCACGAGACGCTCCATCGTAGGTTGGACAGTAGCGGGATTGGAGAACAGCAGAATTTGTGGCTCCGTATATCGTGCAAGCTCATGAAAAAAAGGGCCATCGATTGTGAAGATGGGGACAGTGGCAGTTGCCTCATCCTCTGGTGTTACTAGTGCGGCATACTGCGTACAAGTGATTACGATTGCATCGACCGCGCAGCTCTGCATCCAGCTTAGTTGCTCACGTAATTTGGCATGCGATTGTTCCTTGGTATGGATAGGGGTTCCCGCGTTTTGCAGGAGTAAACCTGGATCAACAAAATGAATGAGCTCAACTTCAAAGGCTGCGAACGCATCTGATAAGAGCGAAATATTCGAATAATGTCCATGGAGACAGGCAATACGAGTCATCGTGGAGCACCCCCATGTAGAGTATCATTCTCTGATTTCTTATGGGCAAGGACGCGAATACGCTTGTAATCGAGCACCCAGTGACCCTCTTGAAACAGCGCAGGACGCAGGAAGTCAGTGACTTCCCTACAGACTTGCTGGATTTCATCTGCCGACAGTCCTGCAAAAAAAGGACTGCAAAAAGAATTCAGCCAATGCGAAAGCCCCAGGTCCCCATCAGCCATGACTGTCGGACGATCAAAATGGGAGGCAAGTACGACATGGAAGCCTTGCTTCTCCAAAAGAGTCGTGTACTCTCCAATGCTGGGAAAATACCAAGGGGAGCGCTCATCAGCAGATATTCCTTTTCGCGCCAATACAGTTCGTAATGCCTGTGTGATTTGTCCACAATTGCCGTGTCCTCCAAATTCGGCAACAAAGCGTCCGCCGGGAGCAAGAGCCAGCCAAATGGTTTCAACGACTTCGGCAGGACGTTTCATCCAGTGGAGTGCGGCATTGGAAAAGACAGCGTCGTAACGGACATGTGTACGATACGTATGCGCATCGGCTACTTCAAAGGCAAACTGCGGATATTTTTGGCGAGCAGCCTCAATCATGGCGGCAGAAAAATCGATTCCTGTCACATTTGCTCCTGCAAGCGATAGTTGAGCACACAGGTCGCCTGTTCCACAGCCTAAGTCAAGAATGCTTTCTCCAGGAGCCGGCTGCAGCCAGTCCACTAACTCTTTGCCGTATTCAGAAACGAAATTCATTTTGGCGTCGTATAGCCCGGCATTCCATTGATTGGTTCGAATCATCTGTATCCCTCCCTTTCTTCCTTTTTACCGATTTAAAAGACATAAGTCAAATCTATATAAATTATTAAATGGATAGTTTTTAACTATATCGAGTTTAGGAAAAGGCATGAGAACATAAAGGATAAAACACGGTTATTGTCGAATAAAATCAGTTGTTTCCATGCAAATACGTAAGACGAAAAAGTAGGAGGGCAGTTCGTGAAAAAATGGGTTGTAAAAGCACTACTTGTGTGTTTGGCAACTGGTACCTTGTTGTCAGGTGTGTCAGTACCGCCAGCCATGGGAGCCGGGGCAACAGCATCAATGAAAAAAAACAGCCAAGTATCTAAGCCAATCCGGAAGCAGCCTGTTCACGATATGGTTATCTTTAACGATTATCAGGTTGCGGGACTGGATTCAAAAGGTTGGAACTGGGTGAAGAATGATGAGTTTATTCTACCTCCGGAGACACCACTCGATATTGATGTGATACAGACTACTTATGGAAATGGAACAAACCTGAGTCGAAAGCAAGTATATTTGGATGGTGTAGAATTAACGGAGTTTCAAATGGAGCAAAGCTCAAATCAAGAAGTGTTCAAATGGCAGGTACCGCGCTTCACAATTCCCGCAATGAAATTGTCTGCTGGCTCTCATACGTTGACCTTTGTAGTGACTGATGCCAATGCGAAGAGCAGTACGTTACACGTGAGTTTTCAGGTAGAAGCACAAAATTACCCACGTATTTATAAGGGAGAAAAGGCAGAGGGAGAGCCTTTGGCGACAGGCGGGCAGACGACCATTTTCGGAAATATGGGGTCAACTGATTTTAACAGTTCTGTACCCGGTACGTGGAAGCTAACAAACAAGTCTACGAACCAAGAAATGAGATCTGTTCCTGCTACTGTGTTTTCAACAGGTACGTTGTTGACTGGTCAATACCAACTCCTGTTTCTACCTGATGATACCTCCATGTCGCCTTGGACTACGACGGTTCAGATTGGCATGGCGGAGCTATATATGGGAACAGATGCGAGTGGTCAAAAACTGGCACCGGATCAGACTATTACTGCCCCGGAGTCACCAGGTAAGATTTCTTTGTATTCGGCATACCCAGGTCGATGGTCGGTGAACGGAACTGGACAAACGTTGACGAATGCGCACCATTTTGAAGTGGATATCCCGATGATGCTGGCGGGTATGACGATTTCTGTCACTTTTGAGCCAGATTCCAAGGAAAACAAAACGGATTCCTTATGGGGAGGTTCTACGTCGACTACGATTCACATACAAATTCCAGGTGCACCAAATGCTTGTGGTCCCACAAGCGGAGACGTCACGATGGATGTGTTGATGCAGCCAAACGAAAAATCTACACTCATGGTCGAGAAAGCAAACGTGTATTCATCAGACAATACAGTGAAGCTCTATCAAAACCCGGTTCATGTGATATGGCTGACTACAGCAGCAGAGCATATCGAATTCGGTAGTGAAGCTGATGACGAGGAAGGACCAGGAGTATGGGCAGTCGATAACGTCGTGGTCGATAGTGATAAATTGAATTGGGATCATACAGGCTTGCTACTGTCTGGTTATAAGCCAGGGCGTTACAAGGTAAACTATTACAGCAAAAGAGACCCTGCCAAGACATGGTGTGGTTACATACAGGTCATTGAGGATACGCCACCAATCCCAGCGTCCCAAAGTTGTGATGCAGGTGATTCAGGTATGGCTCCATCATCAGCGCCGATGTTCATGAGAGGAAAAGAGGGCAAGGAATTTCGAGATGGAGATCTTGTGACTGTGGAATCTGAGAGCGATCTTGCTGAATTGGAAAACTTACAGCTCATCTCGACGTATGCAGAGCGAACTGGAACGAAGAAAGTTAGAGAGAGCAGGAAGGCTTCCGCTTACCATATGCCAAAGTATGAGTGGAAATATGGAGAGAACGCCATCGGTGCTAGACAAGAGCATAGCAGTGCTACGATATCCTCAGAAAATCGGATCGAGATCTACTACGAAGGAAAAGAAATCACTGCCATTAAGCCTTCCAATCGAGATGGCGACACTGGTAACGGACTGGAATCACTTGATATCAGCAAATACATTGATCGGCAGCAGCCCGGTAAATACGAGATCAAAGTAACCAATATCCTTAGCAACAAGACTTGCCAACTCGTTACAAGACAAAAAAGATCAGTCAAAAAAACAGACGTTGATGAACGAAAAGAAACGATTACATTTACAGTCGAAGTGAAATAACGATTGACCCCCTTGCATTTTGGCATGGGGGTTTTCGACTACAAGGGGAGGAAGTCCTGTGACAAATGAGCAGAAGGCGATCCTGGAAAAGTTCGGGTTTCGGATCGAAGGAGAGGAAGTGAAACATTTGAAGCTGGGAATCGTAAGAAATAAAAAAGAATTTGTCCGTCACGCCTCATCGGAAGAGTTGCAGGACTACATTAAGTCCATCTTGCGCAACCAATGTCAGTGGAGGCGAGGAGAATCTGAGTGAGCAGCCAGGGAGGTTATTGGGTTTGAGGGAGTCCAGGGAGACATTAGTTACGGCATTACGTGAAGTGGAGGCTTGGGAGAAGGATCAGAACGACTTGTGGTTCTGGGAAAAGCTTGGCAGACTTCCTTTTGTTCTGTTGGATCGGATTACGCCTGCATTCGTTCAAGAGAAGCTGGGAAAAGCCGTAGATGAAATGGCAGCTTTTCTTGAGACAGGTGGTACTTATTTGGTGCAGGATGAACCGATTTACAAGCGGTTTGGTAAACGCTTAGAGGGACAGGGCATATCTGTTATTGGCAAGGCGGAGATTGCCGCTGTACCGCTTACGATGATGAATGATGTCGCTATGGAGCTAAAGGATTCACGAGCGAATTTTGCCACGGTACAAGGTGCGACGACTGGCTTCGGAGGGATTTTTACCCTCGCGATCGATATCCCGTTATTAATGGGGACATCCCTAAAAGTATTACAAGAGATGGCTCTTGCCTATGGCTATCGACCTGAAGAGAAGAGGGAGCGGTTGTTCGTCGTCAAATGCTTGCAGTTTGCTTCCTCCGACATCGTAGGGAAAAAAGCGATACTCGCTGAGCTCTCTCGCTTTGATGATCCAAATGCACAGAGAGAGGTAATGGCGCAATTGCAGGGATGGCGTGAAGTCGTGGTAACGTACACAGAAAACTTTGGGTGGAAAAAGTTATTTCAAATGGTGCCCATTGCAGGTATTTTGTTCGGGGCGTATTTGAACCGCTCAACCGTACAGGATGTCGCCGAAGCGGGGATGATGTTGTACCGCAAACGGCGCATCCTGGAGCGGCTGCGTGAGAGCGAAAAGAGCGAGGAAATTACTGAGACCACTCCTCAATAGTAAGAGCGTAGAGGAGATGGTCCTCCCATACACCGTTAATTTGCAAATAGCGTAACGAAAGTCCTTCCTGGCGAAAACGATTTTTTTCCAAGACGCGAATGGAAGCTTGGTTGCGAGGCATGACAGCAGCTTGTACCCTGTGCAGTTTAGCATCAGAAAATGCAAAATGAAGGGCGAGATTTACTGCGGATGTCGTATAGCCTTTGCCATTGCAAGACTGATCCATAAAGTAGCCAATCGTTGCATTTTGCCACGCGCCGCGGGCGACATTCGATAAGGCTACACGTCCCATCATCTTTTTGGCCTCGCGGCTGAATACGCCGAAAGCATAGGCTGTGCCGCGTTCAAAATCAATCTCTGCTTGTGAAATCTGTTCTTGCTGTCCTGGGAGGGTCAGAAAGGAAGAGGGGCGGATTGGTTCAAATGGTTGGAGAAAGTCATGATTACGCAGCCGAAGCTCTAGGAGCTCGGCTGCGTCTTGTTGTTGGAGAGGCCGTAAGAGAATCTCGTCCGTATGTAGTGTCATGAGATCAATCCTCCTTAAAAAGTTGGATTGATAGTATAACATGTGCCAGATTATTTGGGAAACATCAATTAGCCGAGCAATTCAGCAAACGATACCCCAAATGCTTTGCAAGTTTCCACTTCTTTTGCAGTAGGAGAAAGCTCGATTTTCAAACCTTCCAGAGGAGTTTCCGCACCACGCTCGCTCGCCTTTTTCAGCAAAATATCAACAGCTGCACCGACATGCTCGTAAGCGGAGTCGCAAGAGCCAAAAGCAACGACCTTTTTCCCGCTGAGGTCAATATCGTCCATTTCCTCATAAAAATCCAGGCATTCGTCTGGAAGTTCGCCATCGCCCCATGTGTAGGCACCAAGCAAGATTCCGTCGTAAGATTCTAGTTCTTTTGCGTTCGCATCCATTACTTCTTTTATCTCCAGCTCAGCACCAGTTGAACGAATACCTTCTGCAATTGCTTCAGCAATTTCCTGTGTATTCCCTGTCATGCTCGCGTATACCATCAAAATGCTCATAAAACGTAAAACCTCCATTTAGATAATGAGTATCATTCTCAGTAATAAAATAATGAAAATGAGAATCGTTGTCAATAACTTTTTTCTTATTGCCACGTTTCATTGATTTTGGTAGAGTTAAATAAAATTATAATAATGTACTCTAAATAGAGGTGCGCCGAAGAAGAGTAAGTCTTTTCGCAATCTGCCAGGGGGCAGGAGAAGGAAGAAAGGCTAAAGCGCCGAAGCTTATGCTATGCCCCTACGTAGCACAGGCTGGGGTGTCTCATGAAAAATGAACATCCTGTCACAAGGGACCTCAAGTCTTTTTGTGGAGCGCTATTTATGATTTGCTTATGTAGTATCAAGAGCAATGAGATAGCGAATGCACTCATTGCTTTTTTTGATTTACCATGCTGTTATCTTGAGGAGGATGTAACTATGAACATGATGGATGCTAACGAAATTATCGCGTTTATTCAAAAAAGCGAAAAGAAAACACCCGTGAAGGTATATGTGAAAGGGAACCTGGAGGGAATCGACTTCGGTGCGAGCTCCAAAGCCTTCATTACTGGTCCTACTGGTGTTGTTTTTGGTGAGTGGAAAGAGATTGAGCCAGTGCTTGCTGCTAACGCAGACAAAATTGAAGATTATGTTGTAGAAAGCGACCGCCGCAACTCCGCTATTCCATTGCTGGATACCAAAGGGATTCAAGCGCGTATTGAGCCAGGCGCAATTATTCGTGACCAAGTGACAATCGGTAACAATGCGGTCATCATGATGGGTGCTTCCATTAACATCGGTGCAGTGATCGGTGAAGGTACGATGATCGACATGAATGTTGTAGTAGGTGGACGTGGAACCATCGGGAAAAACTGCCACATCGGCGCCGGATCGGTTATTGCGGGTGTTATCGAGCCGCCATCTGCACAGCCAGTTGTTGTCGAGGATGATGTTGTCATCGGAGCAAATGCTGTCATTCTGGAAGGTGTACGTGTAGGAAAAGGTGCTGTGGTTGCAGCGGGTGCTGTCGTGATTGAAGATGTACCTCCATACGTAGTAGTTGCGGGAACGCCTGCACGCGTGATCAAGCAAATCGATGAAAAAACTCGTTCCAAGACAGAGATCAAGCAGGAGCTACGTCAACTGTAAGGGAGAGAGTGCACATGGACTGGCGTTCGCTTGATGAACAATATATCGTCTCCTCTTACAAAAGACTTCCGATTGCCATAGAAAAAGGTGAAGGAAATTACTTGTACGATACGAACGGGAAGAGCTATCTCGACTTGTTTACCGGACTCGCGGTAAACGTTCTGGGGCATTCTCATCCGCGCATTGTACAGGCTCTGCGTGAGCAGGGAGAGCGCTTCTTGCATATTTCCAATGTATTTTTAAACAAGCCGGCTATTCGTTTGGCCGAGCGTTTGGTTGCGAACAGCATTAGTGGAAAAGTGTTTTTCACCAACTCTGGTGCAGAGGCTACAGAGTCTGCGATCAAGCTGATTCACAAATGGACGAAAAACGAGGGGGCAGGTCGTGAAGGCATCGTTGTCTTACGGAACAGCTTTCACGGGCGAACACTCGGAGCAGTGCGTTTGACGAGGCAGGCTCACATCTATCAAGACTTTCCTCAGCCGGCTTTTCCAGTGTATGAACTGGATGTGGAGGATACGGAAGGATTGCGAGCGATTTGCCAGGAAGCAAAGCCCGCTGCGGTCCTCATGGAGCCAGTCTTGGGTTCCGGCGGTGTCGTGCCATTAACGGAAGCGTTCTTGCGAGAGGTAGCTGCGATCTGTGAACAAGAAGGTATGCTCTTTGTCATGGATGAGATCCAGACAGGAATGGGCAGAACTGGAAAGTTGTTTGCTTATGAGCATGCAGGCGTAACGCCAGACCTGATCCTTTTCGCCAAAGGCATAGGGGGAGGGCTTCCACTCGGCGGTGTCATTGCTGGTCCAAAGCTGATGAACCAGTTCAAACCGGGGGATCATGGAACGACATTCGCACCATCACCACTGTCTGCTGCCCTGGGGAATGTCGTGTTGGACGAATTGCTTAATCCAGCCTTCATCGCTCACGTAGAAGAAGTGATTGCGTACCTGTGGTCGGGCCTGGAAGCGTTGCGAACTCGTCTTCCAGATCAGCTGCAATCCCTTCGCGGAAAAGGCTTGATGGTTGGAATTCCGCTCTCTTCCACCCCGGAGGAGGTAAGTCACTTGCAGCAAGCATTGCTTGACGAAGGAATTCTCGTTGATGTGACGCAGAAAACGATTGTTCGTCTGCTTCCACCTCTGACGTTGACAAAAGCTGATGTGGACCGTTTCCTTGCTGTGTTTGAGGAACAATTAACAGCAAGAACAGGCACGAAAAAGGAGGCGTAGGCCATGACGACTTCCTTGTTTACACAAATTCGCCGAGACCTGCACCAAATACCGGAGCCAGGCTTCGCTGAAGTGAAGACGCAACAATACTTGCTCGACTATTTGAAAAAGCTGCCCCAAGAGCGAATCGAGATCAAAACGTGGCGGACAGGCATATTGGTCAAGCTGGCAGGAACAAAGCCAAAACGATTCATTGCCTGGCGGACGGATATGGATGGCCTACCGATCATAGAGGAAACGTCCTATCCGTTTCGCTCGCTTCATGAAGGATACATGCATGCTTGCGGGCATGATATGCATATGGCAATTGCACTTGGTCTCCTGACGCATTTTACCGAGCAGCCGATAGCAGATGATTTGCTGTTCCTCTTCCAGCCAGCAGAAGAAGGTCCTGGCGGTGCTGAGCCGATGATGGAAAGTGAAGAGTTTGCAGGGTGGCGACCGGACTGCATTTTTGCCCTGCATATTGCGCCAGAATATCCAGTTGGTCATATTGCGACGAAGCCAGGAATCTTGTTTGCCAACACGTCTGAGTTGTACATTGATTTGGTAGGCAAAGGGGGGCATGCAGCCTTCCCGCACAAGGCGAATGACATGGTGGTTGCAGGGAGCCATCTTGTGACACAGCTTCAATCGATTATTTCGCGTAATATGGACCCATTGGATTCCGCCGTCGTAACGATTGGCAAGCTGGAGAGCGGGACGAAGCAGAACATCATCGCAGAGAAATCCAGGCTAGAAGGGACCATCCGAACCTTTTCGATGGAATCGATGGCAATCGTCAAGAGCCGCATTGAATCTCTCGTAAAGGGAGTGGAAATAGGCTTTGATTGCCAGGCAACGATTGACTACGGGGTTGGCTACTGCCAGGTTTACAACGAGGAGCAGCTAACGACAGACTTCATGCAATGGGTACAGGAACAATGTGAAGATGTAACTCTCATCACCTGCAAAGAAGCCATGACTGGAGAAGACTTCGGTTACTTTTTGGAAGAAATTCCCGGCTTTTTGTTCTGGCTGGGAGTGCAAACGCCGTATGGCTTGCACCATTCCAAATTGGAGCCGAACGAAGATGCGATCGAGGTTGCCGTTCGACTGGTCTCTCGGTATTTTACATGGCTTTCGCAACAGGAGTAGCAGGGTGTCAGGAGCAAAAAAAAGAGTGGCTGGAAAGCCGCTCTTTTTTCTGTGTCATTCCCAACCGTATTCTCGTCAAGAGTAAGGAGTAGTTACTAACATCTCTGTGCATAAGTCTTTCTTCCTAAGATTTTTGTGCTTGTGGATAATGTGGATATTGTTGAAAAAACTTATCAGGGCAGCACAACTATTTCCTTTTCCAAACGTATAAACTAGGGAGAAGAAATTCCGGAAAAACAAGCGCTGCCGCGCACACATACAGGAGGATTATTGACATGAAAAAAGCATGGTTATCGGCCTTGTTGGCGTTGACTGTAGCAGCAGGGGTGGGGAGCACTACTGCGCTGGGAGAGGGTGCGATGCGCGTATTTTTCGGTGCGGAAACCGTAGCGAGTGAAATGCCAGCATCCAAGGCCGAATCGGTAGAATCAATAGTGAACAAGCTCGGTGGTTTTGCTGATTACGATCAGCAATCTGGCAAATTGCAAGTGATTAAGCCAAACGTAAATATTATTGTGGTCGAAGGAATTCAGCAGACCCGCAATAAAAATGTCGTTTTCAGCAACCCTGTCAAAGGATACAGCGACAAAAATGTGCCTCGTACGTTTAACGTGTTCGTAGAGGTTGATGACGCGCCTGTAGCCAAAGACTTGCGTATGCAACTCGTGTTGGTCGGACCGGACGGCAAAGAAGTGTCTAAAGGGAAAGAATGGAAATACTCCACTCAAAATGCAAACAGCTTCTATTTTTCTGAGCCTTTTGTATCTACAAAACTCGAAGCATACGGCACTTATAAAGTACAAGTTCAAATGAAATCCGAGAAATTTACTTCTTATGTAACCGTGGGTGAAAATACATTTACAGTTGGGCG
Organism: Brevibacillus brevis; assembly: GCF_001039275.2. Lineage (NCBI taxonomy): Bacteria > Bacillati > Bacillota > Bacilli > Caryophanales > Paenibacillaceae > Brevibacillus > Brevibacillus brevis. Next base: position 4,198,366 of record NZ_CP030117.1, on the reverse strand, counting down.
TTAAAAATTATGGCTTGGATGCGTTTCCACTTCGCATGTCCCCGTGCTATAATATAGGGAAAAGCCAATATGATTGGTGATAGCAAGTACATGAAAGAAAGGAACGATGGGAGCGAATGGAGACAAATCCCCCGCGATCGTCCACAGATGTAGAAGGCCCGAGTATACGCATTGCCTGGAAAGATGAGCAATCCATTCAGGCAGAGTGGAGCATGACGAAGGAGTTCGAGCAAGAAATAGAGCGAAAGTTTGCTATTCCGTTTGCTGAACTGCCTTTTGTCCTACGCCTTTTTGATGTGACGTACCGCAAAGAGATCCGAAATGATGGCACTGACCTTTATACTGATTTTGATATCAACCACCGTTCTTCCGAATGGATTTTGTACGGAGTGACGCAAGGATTGGAATATTGCGTCGATCTGGGAATTCGGATGGTGGACGGAAGGTTTTATTCGCTGTCCAGGTCTCAAATGATTTGATCAACGTGCTCAAGCAACGTACGACTGAGGCAACTGCATTTTTATACGAAACAGCCCCATTATCCACGAGATTTGCTTGTGGCAATGGGGCTTTTGATTTATATTCGTACACTTATGGGTTCTCTCGCTGTTTGTCTAACAGTCGCAGGGCAACCGCTAAAACAGCCCATACTGGCATTGGTTCGTCTAACTTCTTCAGCCATTCAGGCGAGGTCAGCAAGCCCTCTTGTAACGCACGATTGCCCAGCTCCAATTTCCAGGGAGGAAACGATTGTGGTTCTTCTGGGGCGAATGGATCGTACTGAGATAAGTTGTACGTTTGAATGAGGCGCGTCAGCTTTTCTGCATACGCAGGATCGGTAGCGTAGCCGGCTTCTTCTAAAGCCTGTGCGGCTTGTGCGGGAGTAGCTGCTGCCAGCACGTTTTTGTATGCGGGCTTACGTAAAAACTGGGCATGGTCTTCCATGGATTGCTGGTAATTTTCGTAAGCGCGGAACTGGGAGGTACGTGTGACTGTCTTTCCGTTTTCTACCTCTTTGCTTTCGATGGTGACAGAGCCGGCAGGTCCCGTTCCTTTCATTCCAAAGAGGTTGTACGAGAATGTCCCAGTGGCTGGGTCAACAGGTACTTTTTTACCCCAACCTGACTCGAGTATGGCTTGCGCTATGATAATGGAGGGGAATATACGATGGTTCAGATAAGACTTTCTGGCGTGGTCAGCAACCAACTGAATAAATGCTTGCGCATCCATAAGCACACCCCTTTCCTCTTTTTGTTATTCGTATGAAAAAAAGAGGTCAGGGGGAATAGGCCTGAACATGAAAAAACAGTCGATATTTCTCGACTGTTTTTCCGTTTTTTTGTTTATGGCTTTCGAGGTTGGAAGTATTGAATGCGCTTGTTGAAGAGGTGGAGCTCTGCTTTATAATCACGTGCCAAGTATCGACAGTATTCATTTGCCTTGTTTTTATCGCCGTGCGTGGCCGATTCAGGGAGGGACACTTGTATGTAGTGCTTCTCGGAACCGTTTTCATTTTTGCTCCCGACGCCAACAACGATAGCTTTGTACATGTTTGGATCTTTTCCTTTGAGAAGGAACCACGAGTCGACTCCTTCAGGGCGTTCTTCTAGGGTGTAAGGGAAAGCGGCGTCAGCATAGCTCCAGCCCAATTGCTTTCCTGTTTTTGAGGTCATGTCAACGTATCGCGTAAACTTGGCTTTCACGTCATCAATACTTACAGATGCTGCGGTAGAACCATCAACGAAATAGATGTAGGCGGATTGAAGTTTCACGACTGCACTCACTCCTAGTACCGGTATTCTGTGCGTTAAGTGTAGCATTGTCTTCCACTCTTTGGCAATGAGGCAGTTGGCGACCGAAAACAATTGCGTGTTTTTTCTGAAAAGTGTAAAATATATATCATATTTATATGCCGTTAGATGAACGATAAAGAATCATGGAGGAATATACGCATGCAGGAGGCCTCAATTAGACACGTATTCGAAGCTTTAAACACCATGCGCGCCATCGATGTGGTGAACAAAGAAGACTGGGAGCGGGCAGCGAAGGAAGCCGAATTGGATTCCTCTGTACAGTTAAACATTCTCTGGATCATCTACTGTTATGAAGGTGTACGCGTCACGCAAATTGCAGATTGGACCTTCTGGCATCCCTCATCGATTGTCATTCATATCAAGAAATTAATGGAGAAAGGCATGGTGACGATCGAAAAGTCGGAGTTGGATGGGCGTGTGGTTCACGTATACCCGACTGAAAAAGGCAAAGAAGTATTGGAAGCCAGTCGAAGAAGTGTACCAGATATTTTTAGATTGACGTATGCATTGGAGAAAATGGAGGAACGATACAGTACAGCAGTAGTTGAACTGTTCTTTGAATGTCTCTCCTTTGTCGCGCAATCGTTGCATGGTGCAGAAAAAGTGAGATGGATTCAAGAAGGGGAAGACAGGGTCATTAACCCAACGCGTCTGGTAAATGATGCTATTTGGGTGGCAAAAACGTGATATTTCGCTTATACTAGTGAATAATCCGAATATTTCACGAAATTCGGAGGCCAAAATACTGTTGAGGAGGGATTGCTGATGGAGCACTACGACCACTTATACGACGTTTCGGAGAATGCTAATGTACGTTTCCTTGGCTTTATTTCAGAGGGAACACGCTACGACTTTGGCATGGTTTTTACACACAAGTTTTATGGGAAGCCGTTGGTGATCTGTATGCAGACAGGGCAATCGACTCTTCTCAGTTCGGAAGATGCGGTGAATCCAGGATACCTGCAAAAAATTTTCAGGCTGGATTCAGAGAACGAGGCAGTCGCGCTTGCTGAGTTTTTTCAGGAACATTTACCATCCATTCCATTTGAAGAAAATCAGTATTAGGTAACGAGCAGAAGTTTATCTTCTGCTCGTTTTGGTTTTTTTCGTAAAATACGGCCTTCCGTTTTTTAGTATAATCGAAAGAAATCAGCCGGTAGGAGGAACAGGGAGAATGGGTGTACATAAATGGTCGGCCAAAAATTCTCGGGGAGCGATTGTTCTCGTCCATGGAACGGGAGAGCATCATAGACGCTATGAGCATGTAGCGGCTTATTTCAATCAGGCGGGCTGGGACGTATATGCGGAAGATTTGCCGGGCTGGGGGCGCTCTCCAGGGAGACGGGGGCATATTCAATCCTTCGAAGACTATTTGTCCCGTGTACGTGAGTGGACGAGTACCGCTCTTGCCGATACGTTAGGAGAGAAGCCTGTATTGTTAATGGGGCATAGTCTGGGGGGGCTCATCGCGACTCGCTTTATTCAGACGGATGAACGGAGCAAAGAGCTGGCGGGGTTAATTCTCACATCTCCGTGCTTGAAACTGAAACTGACTGTACCGGCGTGGAAGGAGCAATTGGCACAATTTCTCGATCGGGTCTGGCCAACACTTGTCATGCCGAATGGAATCACTCCCGACATGGTATCGCGTGACGAAGCTGTTCAGGCTGCTTATCAGAACGATCCGCTCAATTATTCCAAGGTAAGTGTCAGATGGTTCACAGAATTGAACCGTTCTATGGAAAAGGCGTGGGAGGAAAGAAATCGAATCAAGCATCCTGTCCTTGTTTTACAGGCTGGTGCTGATACATTGGTAGATGCGGATGCAGTGGAACAGTTTACCGTGGGCCTTCCAGACAGACAAACGTTTGAACGATTCGCGGGCTTGCGGCACGAAATTTTGAATGAGCCTGAAAAGGAAGAAGTCTTGCAAAAAATCGTGAACTGGCTGAATGAGAATATTCCGCATTAATGTGACATACTAATTATCAACAAATGCATCTTGACTCCGAATGGTGTAGCATATTAAGATGAATGTAACATAACATTTGTAGGGATATGTGAATCAATTGAATGCGGAGGGGACATAGATGGGAACTATCGTATGTCAGACTTGCGGAACCATCATCGAGCATTTTGAATGTAATTCAGTGAAAACGCTTTATGCGGTATGCAACTGTGACTGCCGACCTGGTGAAAGACAGGAAAAAGAATAAAGAAATAGTCAACAGGCCTATATTGAGGCCTGTTTTTTTTGACAACCTTTTTCGTATGGAGGATAATGGAGAAGTGTGAGAATTGTTGCAAAAGGAGGAATTGTGTCATGAAGCGACAACCGATACAGGGAATGCTGGCCGCTGCACTTTTGGTCACATCTCTGTGGAGCGGGACACCAGCGCTTGCTTACAGTATTGGTGATGAAGAAAAAATAGACGGTAGTCAGCCATCAATATCCTCAGCAGGATATGATATAGCAAAAAAATATGCGGTATGGATTGTTGAGGGGGGGCAAAGAGTAACACTCTACAACCTCGCTAAAGGTAACCAGAACGAAATAGGTGACAAGGAATCTGAGAAGACAAATCCAAAGGTTGATGGAGATTACGTCGTATGGATGGATTCCCGTGATGGCGGCTCAGATGTCTATTTGTATGACATAGTAAAAGAGAAAGAAATCCGTTTGACAAGTGGTTCTGCTTCGGTCGATGGACTGGAGATTGCTGATAAAAATGTTGTTTGGACAGACAACGGCGATGTTTATCTACATAAAATTTCTACTGGGGATACAGAAATCGTATCTGCGAGTGGAAAAGCAAGCAACCCGGTGGTAAGCAGCGGTTATGTTGCTTGGGAAGATGATCGTAATGGCAATGATGACATTTATTACTATGACATCAAAGCAAAAGAGGAAAAGGCTGCCGTCATTGCTAAAGGGGATCAAGGGCGTCCTAGCATTTTCTCCAATCAAATCGTGTATGAGCACCAATCGGCTGGAGACCTCTATTCCTATTCCATCAGCAACGGTCGAATTAAGCAATTGACCGATGACAGCAACGAACAGCAAAACGTACATTTGTATCAAGAGGATTATGTCTACTCAGACAATAATGACTTGAAATATCGTGAGCTTGGCAATAAGTCTGGTAAAAAGATCGCGAGCAATCTGTACGGTGAGACCGGACCGAAAATTTATGGCGATTTCGTCCTATTCGCGAAAAAAGACAGTAACAAAAAGCTCCAACTCCACCTGTATGACCTGGACGAAAAGGAATTAGTTCCGATAGGTAATGCAGGCGGGGAACCAAAGGAGCCAAGTGCTCATGATCGTTATGTGGCGTACGTAACCGAGTCTAAAAAAAATAATACGGTCGTTTTCTATGATGTCGAAAATAAAAAAGGGAAAGTCGTCAGTAATCCAGAGCATGATTCTGTTCGCCCTGTTGTAAGCTCGCGTTATGTTGTCTGGTATGACGAGCATGAAGATGCACTCTTCTCCTACGATATTCGTAAGGATACGCAGAAGCAGATCACACATGAAGATGATGATCAAGAACCGAGTGAGAAGCTGTATGAGATTGACGGAGAGCGTCTGTTATGGGTGAATACCGCTGGCAGATCAGAAGTGATTATCACAGATCTATCGACTGGAAAGCATACGGAAGTTACGACGGTAAGAAAAGAACCATTAAGTGTTGATATTTACAAAAACTACGCTTCCTGGGTAGTGGAAGAAGGATCAAAGAGCGCAAGTATCGTTCTCTACGATATCGAAGAAGATGATGAGACTGAAATCCGCGATAACGTAAAAGTAGAGAAAGCAGAAATCGGCGATGGCTTCGTTGTTTGGAGCGAAGATACAGGCAATTCCAAAACCGGTTGGGATTTGTACTATTACAACATCGACCGTCAAAGAGTCAATCCGTTGCTTCGTTATGCGGATGGTGACCAGAAAAATCCACAGGCTTCACGCAATATGATTTTGTATGAAGACAATCGTCTGTCCACAAAAGGCAAGGAATTCTACTATGAGCTGTATGATTTCGAAGAGGATTCCTATAGCGATATTGAGTGGGATGATGATGCGGAGATGGAAAATGTCCGCATCGGTGGAAATCGCGTTGTCTGGGTCGATAAGCGTGATAAAGATCCATATGTATACACGGTAGCCTTCGCTCCGGGCGATGATGATGACGATGATGAAGAAGACGAAGACTGATTCTGCATAATAGTCGTCATGCTTTTATAAAAAAACAGACGAAAGGAATTCTTTCGTCTGTTTTCTTTTATGTCCGGCATAAATACGGCTTCAAAAGTACGAGTGCCACGAGAAAGAAAATGACGGCGACATAAGCGGGCAAGAGATGAATAAAATCGACATACCCAACAGTAAAATGTATGCCTATGCCGGAAACAAAGCCTGGAATGCCTGCTAAAAACAATGTCCACCAAATCCACGCTTCTCCTCTCCTGATACCCCAAAGACTGATCAGCAAGACAGCCAGGCCATTCGAAACTAATGCCCCTCCAAAGCCAGCGCGGTCATGAGCAATGACCGGAATTAATCGCTCATTGTAAGACTGCAAGGTATCTGCAGACACACAGAGAAAGACGAGATCAGAAGGAACGAAGACACCTGTGACGCCGATGATCGAAATAACGATACCAGCCCCTGTCAAACCAAATCCGATGATGACAAAGAGCAATTGTCCCCATAGAGCCATTCGCCAATCCCGATCGTTGTGAAGCTGAGGCGGTAGGCGAGTCAAATGAACCTTTGCAGGTGTTCGTAATGCGAGCAAAAACATGGGGAACAACACGAGCGCTAAAATCGCGTGCAAGTAATCGAAGTACCCGTATCCAATAAATAAAAAGAAGCTGGAAAATCCAACAGTACCGGAGATAAGCAAGATGGTTCGCGTCCAGTGAATATCTTTGCGTAGGCCATGATAAGACAGTTGACTGTACAAAATTCCTATGGATATCATCGTTCCTGCCAGACTAATCCGATCGTGTGACATAAAAGAGAGGATTTGCGCATTTAAGAGCGCAAGTTGGTCGGCTGACATCTCGAGGAAGCGTTCGTCGTAGGGGAGGACGACGGTTGTTGCGGCGACCATCCAAGCAAGTGCCCCACCGAACATCATGCCCACGCCCAACAAGATTCCCCATATCCAAGAAGAAAATAAAAAAGTAGATCGTTTTTCTTGAGGCGGGTCAGTGCCTGGTTGTATTTGTAAAATGGCTTCGTTAATTCGTTTTGGCAAGCCAGGGCCAGAATAGACCAAGCCACTGTGCAATTGCACAAAATTGGCACCCGCGGCAAGAAGGGTCAAAGCATCATGTGGCTCCAGAATGCCGCCTGATCCAATGATAAGGGCATCTGACCACTGTTCCCGTGCCCAGGAGACAAATTTGACAGCTTGCTCGTGTGAACTCCTCCCCGTGATGTAAACAGAGTTATTCGCGCATGGTGAATCTTCCTGAATCGTGCCTCCTGCGACAACTAGACCGTTTAGTCCTGCTTCTTTTGCCGCGGTAAGAATCGGGAGTGCTTCCGCATCTGTCAGGCTCGGGGGGAGCGCCAGCAAGAGTGGCATATCCGTATGGTTACGCAAACAGGAAAAATGTTCCTTCCACGCTGTATGGCTCCATTCTGGCTGTCCCATATTCGCCCGCGAATCAATAGTGAAAAACGAACAAAAACGCTCCAAACTGTCGATTAGCTCCTGAAGCTCTTCTGTGGCTTCTCTCAGGCTGGCTTTTGGTTGGCAGGCCAATCTGACTCCGAGAGGAATTTTGATGCCAGTAGCTCCCTCCAGGCGCCTCTGAAGGGTATATATACCATTATTTACCAATGGATTTGAATAGTGGATATTCATCGCGGCAATGTCACGTTGAACGGTGCCGAGAGAATCAATCGGTTCTTTGGACACAGGTCCCAGCTCTAGAAACCCGAAGCCGAATTTGGACAGCGCTTCAATGGCGATGCAATCCAGGTCTAATCCGGCACCCATCCCGACTGGAGTAGGGAACGTGACTGGACCAATTGTTTGGGAGAGCTGGGAGGGAGGCTCCATATGTCCCATCCATTCGATGATGAGCGAACCACCCGGAATTTTTGCCAAAGTCCCGATTGACTGCAAGGTAATAGACCGGGCCCGCTCGGGTGGCATGAGAAAGAGAAGTGGCCGAAACATCGTTTGATACGACCAGTCTGGCATGGCAGCACCACCCACCTTTCCTGATTTTTCCTAATTCCATCTTATCTCAAAATGTTTGCATAAAAAATAAAAAAAGCTGCTCTCTCGTGAAAGAGGCAGCCGTTTTTCGGTTCAGATCGGTTAGCCAGAAATGGCGGTTTGTCTTTTTACGACTTTAATCGTTTTTAGTGTCTCATCTTCAGGGCCTTGTACGGGTAATCCGACTCGGATGTTTTCCTGAATGTACGCGATATTTTCCTCAGTGATGACCTCTCCAGGAAGGAAAATCGGGATGCCTGGAGGATACACCATGATGAACTCAGTGATGACTCGACCTGCTGCTTCCACCAACGGAATCGTCTCTGTTTCTGCATAGAATGCATCTCGAGGAGTTGTGGACAGCACAGGGATATTCGGCAATGAGATGGTAGGCTTATCTTCTGCTTGTACGTGCGAAAATTCAACAGACAGATCGCGCAAGCCATTTACCAGCGTACGGATGGATTCTTCCGTATCTCCCGCAGTAACAAAGCAGAGGATGTTGTACAAATCGCTCATCTCTACTTCAATGTTGTACTTGTCACGCAGCCAGTTCTCGACTTCCCATCCAGTGATTCCAAGATCGCGTACGTGGATGAGGAGCTTGGTTGGGTCCATCGCAAAAGTCGCAGGCTTTCCAAGAATTTCCTTGCCAACGCAGTAGATGCGCGGGATTTCGTTAATCATATCACGTGCTTTTGCTGCCAGTTCCATCGCTTGATCCGCGAGCATTTTCCCGTTGAGGGCCAGATGCTGACGCGCCATGTCCAAAGACGCGAGGAAGATGTAGGAAGTCGAAGTCGTCGTGAGCATACTCATGACCGTTTTCACCCGATCGACATCGACGAGCCCTTCCCGTACATTCAAGATCGAGGTTTGGGTCAAAGAGCCACCCAGCTTGTGTACGCTGGTCGCTGCCATGTCGGCACCTGCTTGCATGGCCGAAATCGGCAGTTCCTCATGAAAATGAATATGCACACCATGAGCTTCGTCTACCAAGACAGGAATTTCATAGTTATGCGCAGCCCGCACGATCTCGCGCAGGTCACCTGCAATACCGAAGTACGTTGGGTTAATCACCAACAGGGCAGCAGCATCAGGATGAGCTTCCAATGCTTTTTGTACGGCCTTCACTGTGATCCCGTGAGAAATACCCAGACGCTCGTCCATGGCAGGGTGAATAAAGATTGGGATTGCTCCAGCGAAAATAATCGCCGACATAATCGATTTGTGTACGTTACGCGGTACGATAATTTTGTCACCAGGACTGCAGGTCGCCATAATCATTGCCATGATGGCACCGCTTGTACCTTGCACGGAAAAAAATGTATGGTCAGCGCCGAATGCCTCGGCTGCCAAATCTTGTGCTTCTTTAATCATTGCCTTCGGGTGATGCAAGTCATCCAATGGCGCAATGTTGATGAGGTCTATCGAAAGAGCGTTGTCCCCGATGAACTCGCGAAATGCCGGATGCATACCCATACCCTTCTTATGGCCCGGAATGTGAAATTGAATCGGGTTCCGGTTGGCGTGCTCCAACAACCCGCTGAACAAAGGAGTTTTCATTTGTCTCACTACGATCGCCTCACTTTACTAATCAAGAATAATAAGGGGAAAAACAAACAAATTGAGTATAGCAAAATAGGGGGGGAAAGCAAGCGAATTTTTATTCATGTCCGCGAGTGGTGGCAGGAGTTTGGCCTGTAAGCCGAGAAGGTCATTTACACGAGGTGATAATAAGGATGAAAACGAGAGTAACGGAGCTACTTCAAATTACATATCCGGTAGTTCAAGGTGGCTTGGCTTATTTGGCTTACGCAGACTTGGCTGCGGCTGTGTCAAATGCCGGGGGACTCGGACAAATTACGGCTATGTCGTTGCCATCGGCTGATGCACTGCGGGAGGAGATTCGCAAGGTCCGTGCATTGACGGATAAACCATTTGGTGTGAATTATGCAATTGGTCAACACGGTCGGCCGTATGAAGAAATGCTGGATGTGGCGATTGAAGAAGGAGTGACGGCTGTTTCGGTAACAGGAGGCAATCCAGAGCCGCTGCTGCGCAGACTCGATGGTCATCCCATCAAAAAGCTTGTCTTGGTTGCGTCTGCTCGCCAAGCACAAAAAGCAGAATCGATTGGTGCGGATGCTGTGATGGCTGTCGGTCAAGAAGGCGGGGGGCACCTGGGACGAGATGATATCGGGACGTTTGTTTTGATTCCGCGTGTGGTAGATTCCGTGAAAATTCCGGTATTGGCTAGCGGTGGCATCGGTGATGGTCGGGGAATTTTGGCAGCGCTTGCACTTGGTGCAGAAGGTGTAGAGATGGGGACGCGATTTATTGCGACGCAAGAATGTGTTCATGCACATTCGGCCTACAAAGAGGCGTTGGTTGCTGGAACCGAGCACGATACCGCAGTTATCAAGCGCACACTGGGAACACCTGCGAGAGTCGTTCGCACACCAGGATCTGATCACATTCTTCAATTGGAAAAAGAAGGGGCAGGCTACGAGCAGTTAAAGAGTCTTATCAGTGGAGCGAACAATTGCACATTTATTTATGAGGGCGACAGCCAGCGTGGCTTTGGTTGGGCTGGTCAGGTTATTGGATTGATTGATGATGTGCCAAGTGTCCAACAATTGTTTGACCGCATGTTTGGCGATGTGAACAAGTCGTTGGACCGATTGCAGTCTTTTTCTTAAAACAAAAGAACAGGCCTGCGTTTTTCAAATGAAAGCGGACCTGTTCTTTTGCATATAACTTAACTAAAGAAAGCGGGAGGCGGTCTATCCACGAGAATTTCCTAATGAATAGAGCTTGCTCAATACGCCAAATGTTTCTTCGAGACGACTCACCAATGCTTCTCCGTCTGCAAGGATTGGATCATGACGGTCAATAGTAATTCCACAGAGCAATTCCGCTTTTTTTACCTGTGCCAGCCTGTCCACCAACTTTTTCACGCCAGCCGTGCCCAGCTCTTTTTGAGACGTGCTTGCTGGTTGCATATGATCTGGAGACCAGTGAAAATGCTCCGGAACCATCGCGATGACCTCATCTAAACGCTTGTTAAACGCATGACTGATCAGCTCTTTGGAAGGAGACTCGTAGATTACTGCGTACCAAACGAACAAATGTGTTCCCCACAAGCCGATTTGAAAGTGCGGGTGTTTTTTGTAACCGCGTTTATCATTAGCCCAGGCAACCCACGTATCAGCTGGTGGGTTCACCGTACGGCGTGCATGTTTTGCTATGTGCGTAAACATTTCATCCCCGGTTGCTACGGAGAGAAAAGGCGCAAAGTGCTGGCTGAGTACTTCGAATTTGGGACGGATATTGGTTTTGATCGCGTCCATCCGAGCATCCAGTCCATCAATGGCAAAAACATCAAAATCTTCTTGACGAAAGCCTGGAAACGTTGGCATGTAACAAACACCTCTTTTAAGCATCATCGACCCCCACTGGAAAGAAAAGGGCGATCGTCCCCGTCAAGGGAGCTTGGAATCCTCCATATGATATCATACCATCCAGGAAAAAAATACATGCCGAGTTTTATGAATAGCAAAACCAAAGCCTGAATAATATGATATACCACTCACTCCCTTGCGGCAAAAGTGATATCTGAGTATTCTGTCAACGGGAGGAGCCTGTAGAAGATGAATCTCGGCATGGAGTTGGAGTATTTTCATTTGGCAGTTTGGTTTGACCGCAAAACATTGCACGCGATGGTGCAGGCCCTGGTGGAAGCAGGGGTGAGCGTCACGTGGAAAGAATCTCCCGAGCAGTTTCACCTCCTCGTGAACACCACAGATGGCCGATCCGACTGGAAAATGCAGCGTTTAAACGGGTCCTATAAGCTGCACATTGCAGGCATTCCTGTCAATGATTCTCGGGTGGCACTCGTACTGTACCACTTCGTAGAGCGGGCAAAAGGGCATGCCATGATCAAGGTCACTTTTGAAGAGTGCGTCTTGCTGAAGCAAATCCAGTACGGAGAAGTTATCAGAATAGTGGAATTAAAAGGAGCTGAGAAAAAAGTGATCTATGAAAAATTTTGCAATGTAACGATGGATCAGGTAATTGCCGCGATGAAACGACGTGACTCGGAAGAACGCATCCCGGTGCTCCGTCTGGAGTTGGATTATGAACTGGCGACGTTGTATGACGCGATGCAAGCCAAAGACCAAAGTCAAATGAAACAGTCCACAGAGCGATTAAAACAGCTCCGTCGGGAAATGTTGCTTTTGGAAGCGTAGGCAGACTGGAGGATAGCCAAAGGACGATGAGTTTGACACAAACCAATACGGAATGAAAAAGCGACATCTCAACAAATGAGGGTGTCGCTTTTTTTGGTTGCAAGTCGCTTATTAGTAATTGTTGTTTTTATAAAAGACTTGTTTGAATGGGAGGCCTGGCGGTTGTACAATAAAGAAGGTTTTTGACAGCATATTTACGCACACGCCGGAAAGGAAGAAAAGTTTTGGAAGCATTCCTATCACAAATCCCCAATGTAGCGATCCTGCTTTTAGCCGTCATCGCATTGACACTGATCCTGTTATGGATCGTGATTTTGCAGTCTGTCCGGATTAGTCGATTGAGGAAATCAATCAACCGGATTATGACAGGGACGGGAGGAGCCAATCTCGAGGAAGGCTTGCACAGACTGCTGGATCAGGTAGAGGAAATGAAAAAGCAGCACAGTGATCAGCAGTTTGCCATCAATCGTCTGTCACAACGAATGGCAGCGCAATGCGGCAAAATAGCGATTATCCGTTACAATGCTTTCGGGGATGTCGGCAGTGATCTTAGCTTTTCGTTGGCGGTAACAGATGACGCTGGGAACGGCGTCGTGATCACCAGCATTTTTGGACGAGAAGAATCTCGTGTGTATGCCAAGCCGCTTGAGCAAGGGACATCGAGCTACCATTTGTCTGAAGAAGAACAGGCTGCGATCAAAAAAGCGATGACCTCAACCGCAGGGATATAAGTCCCTCTGAATTTCAATGAAACAGCAAGCATATGAATGAATCAGGGAGTTCTTTTCATTTCTCTGCGTCTGATTGCGGATATTCCGGTTTTTTGCTAAAATTCATCGCCATTTTCCTCAAGACTTTTGATGGCATCTGAGGTATAATAAAGATGTCAAAAATGGCTTTTTTGCGAAAAACAAAAAGTAGGTGATCCGCCTTCATTACCCAAATCGATTTTCGATTCGCGGGGCAAGGCCAGGTTCTACAGCGTTCTTTTGTTGACACTTAGCGTATCTCCTCTGATTTGGATAACTGTTCGGTCGTACTCGGCCCATGCAAACCAAAAGAATTGAGGAGATATTTATGGCACAGCGTTTAGCAACTAATTACGCCAAGGCCTATTTTACGGTGAATGAAGAAGAGCTGAACCAGTTCGTTTCGCTTTTCACCAATGAACACATTTCAGTCCAAGTCAAAGTGTGTGACAATGGCGATCGTGACGTAATCTTGAATGACAAGAACGGCGAAATTCAATTGAGTTTTTGTCGGGTTGGCAGCCGCTACTCATGCGACAGCTCGTATCTGATCCAAGATCGGCAACTGGCAAATGCCATGAGAAAAGCAATGAAAGCGTTCCGAGGCTATGGAATCGTCCACCGGATTTATGACGGCTTCACAATGGTGTATCACTACGATCAAGGATCGGTTGTGAGCATTCAGGAGCTAACCGGAGACGAGGAAGTGTCCATCTTTGAAAATAACTCTCTGCACATGACCAATGAGCTGGAGGCGTTGTTCCAGCAGGATGGCAGCGAGCAGGAGATTGAGTCCATACGCCAAGAAACGGACCGATGGCTGGATTTGCGTAATTGGGCAAAGAGAACTGCCCCGGAAAAACTTCCAGCAATTGATGTTCGATTAGCAACGTTATCGCGGCGGTTATATGAATTAGAAGTTTAGTGAAAAAAGGGTGCTTTGGGCGCCCTTTTTTATGTAAATAACAAAAAGCGGGTTTCCTACTAACAAGAGGTTCCCGCTTTTGTTGTTTCTTGCTTCACTTAGCGCAATTGTAATGGTTTGCTCATATTGTACCAAATTGCACCAGCGTGATCTGAGCTGGAAACACCGTTGTTGAGGTATCCATGACTTTCATAGTAGCTAATCAAATTTTTCTTACAAGTAAGCGTGATCGTCTCACGGCCGGACTCTCTTGCGGATGCTTCCAGGTGTGCGAGGAGCTTGGAGGCAATGCCGCGATTTTGAAAAGCGGGAGAAACCGCTAATCCTAAAATGGTTTGATGGCCGCCAGATGCCGGGTTTTCTTTAATCGTTTGAAAAAGATCATCGGTAATGAAGGTGGATTCGACGACGGGTCCATTGACCAAACCCGCAATGACCCCATCCGCTTCCGCTACAAAAAAGCTGTCAGGAATCAATCGAATACGCTTCTCAAATGCTTCCTGGGTCGCAGCCTCATCTGGTGAGAAGCAAAGGTGCTCGATGGCGATCAGTGCTGGCAAATCTTCTGCTTTGGCATTACGGATAGTAATCATTTCCTTTGCGATCCTCTCCATTCTGGTTCATTTCTGAAAGTGTAACATAACTCACAGCATGTGAAAGCCCACTTGTAGCAAGTGGTTGCTCTCCATCCTGTAGAATAGCCGTCAGCCTATTTATAGTGTTCTTAATAGATTATTGAAAAAGGGTATTGTCAAACTAGGCCGATGCATGGTATTGTTGTTTTCGTTGGAAACAGGATTAGGAACCAGGATTCACTTTAAAGGGTGGATAACAACGGAAACCGCCCCCGTTAGTGAATGACGCAGGTCCTAGCGATGTTTAACATTACACTCGTTAGGAAGGGGGAACCGAAAGATGGAATATTCGACTTTCGGAAGACACGTTGCTGTTGACACATGGGGAGTTCAGTTTGATTTGTTGAACGACGCAGAATTTTTGAAAAAGGAAATGATTGAGGCTGCTGAGGCATGCGGTGCTACGGTACTGAGTGTGCAAGCGAAGCAGTTTTCTCCTCAGGGTGCTACCGTACTGGTTCTTCTCTCGGAAAGCCACCTGTCCATTCATACGTATCCTGAGCGCGGCTTTGCTGCTCTGGATTGCTACACGTGTGGGGAAACCGTTGATCCGCAAATCGCCATCGACTACTTGGTATCCGTGCTGAAGCCGGAAAAAACTTACGCGAAGAAATTAGTTCGTGGTTTGGGTGAACTGCAAGTTGTTGAGCCAGAAATGAAACTGGTTGAAGCGACAAAGTAAGTAACAAATGGAAAAGTTTTCAAGAGGTGCGGGCTGATTCCGCACCTCTTTTATATGGAACTTCGATTCATATTTGTCATTATGGAGTGACAGTAGGAATTCTGCGGCCAATATCGTGGAGCAGAGAACGAAATTCCGTGGATGTATTGGTGATCTGGCTTTTCATGTCGGGTCTCACATCAACTTGATTGGTCCGATGCGTCGCTTCTTCATAAATATCTGCATGGATGGCACGAATCCGGTCAAATGTGGCTGCGTCGGATGCTACTTGGATCGAGAAATTGGGAACGCGTGAACGAACGGCGGAGTGGACTTGCTGTTCGATTATGCGCGTTTGTTCAGGGCCAAAATTTTTCCGAACACGAATTCCGATGACCGCATCGGTGCCACTCACGAGAACAGTAGCACGTTCCACACCAGGCACGTCATCTGCGACCATGGTGAGCTGTTCAGCCAAATCCTGATTAAAACCGTTAACCGTATATCCGTTTCGATAATTGCGGGCATTGATTCCGCCAGTGTAGGCATGATAATCATGAGCGAGGCTTGTCCTAGCACCTGGGGCTTGCTGATAGGTGGTACTTTGTGTGTGCGCTTGATTTTTTGGATGGCTGCTGAAGCTTGCGCATCCGCTCATCATGGTTGCAATCATAAGCAAGCCAACCAAACATTTTGGGCCGTACCGTTCCATACGTTTGCCACCTCCATTTTCCTTAGTATGACGAAATTAAAGTCTCTTACTCAGGAAGTGGCTCCCGTAAAAAACTGCCCATTGTGCCGCGTTTCACTACCTGTTAATATGGAAGGTATGCATAATAGAGGAGGTTCACATGAAGCGTCTTGACATACGCAACATTGCAATTATTGCCCACGTTGACCACGGAAAAACAACGCTGGTTGACAAACTTTTGATCCAATCGGGCACATTCCGCTCGAATCAACAGGTAGAAGAGAGAATGATGGACTCTAACGACCTGGAGCGCGAGCGTGGAATTACGATCCTGGCGAAAACCACTTCTGTTAAATACAAGGATTTCACAATTAACATCTTGGATACACCAGGCCATGCTGACTTCGGTGGCGAGGTTGAGCGTATCATGAGCATGGTGGATGGCGTTCTGTTGATCGTCGACGCCTTCGAAGGCTGTATGCCACAAACGCGCTTTGTACTGAAAAAAGCGCTGGAAGCAAAAGTTACCCCTATCGTTGTCGTGAACAAAGTTGACCGCGACAATGCACGTCCTCAAGAAGTTATCAACGAAGTGTACGACCTGTTCATCGATCTGGATGCGACGGAAGACCAGTTGGAATTCCCAATCGTATATGCTTCCGGTCTGCAAGGGATTGCAGGACTTGAGCCAGATAAGCTGGAAGGCGACCTTCGCCCACTGTTTGACACCATCGTAGAGCATATGCCTGCTCCTGACGCAGACGAATCTGCTCCGCTCCAAATGCAAGTAACCATGCTGGATTACAACGACTTTTTGGGTCGTATCGGGATTGGCCGCATCTATCGCGGAACCATGAACCTGAATGAAATGGTATCTGTCACTACCCGCGAAGGCGAAGTGAAAAAAGCACGGATTCAAAAGCTGTTCGGTTTCTCCGGATTGCAACGTGTTGAGCAAAAAACAGCACGAGCAGGAGATATCGTAGCGATTTCGGGTATTGACGATATCAACGTAGGGGAAACCGTTTGCCACGTTGACCATCCAGAGGCATTGCCACTCTTGAAAATTGACGAGCCTACCCTGCAAATGACGTTCCTTGTGAACAACAGCCCGTTTGCTGGTCGCGAAGGTAAGCACGTGACTTCCCGCAAGCTGCGTGATCGTCTGATGGCTGAGCTGGAGACAGATGTATCTCTGCGTGTAGATGAAACAGATTCGCCAGATGCGTATGTGGTTTCTGGACGCGGTGAATTGCACTTGTCCATCTTGGTAGAGAACATGCGTCGTGAAGGCTTTGAGCTAGGTGTGTCCAAGCCTGAGGTTATCATTCGTATGATCGATGGACAAAAAATGGAACCGGCTGAGCTGCTGATCATTGATGTGCCTGAAGAATACACAGGGGCAGTAATGGAGACATTGGGTCAACGTAAAGCCGAGATGGTTAACATGATCAACAACGGCTTTGGACAAGTTCGCCTGGAATTCATTATTCCATCCCGCGGTTTGATCGGATATCGTACAGAGTTCTTGACGATTACTCGCGGTTACGGTATTCTCAATCACTCCTTCGACAGCTATCGTCCACTTGTACCAGGAGCGGTAGGAGGACGTCACGCAGGGGTACTCATTTCCCACGAGACAGGAACAGCTACCACGTACGGCTTGATGTCCGTTGAAGATCGCGGAACCATGTTCATTCACCCAGGTACAGAAGTATACGAAGGCATGATCGTGGGCGAGCACAACCGTGACAACGATCTTGTTGTTAACGTATGTAAAGAAAAGCATGCGACCAACGTACGTTCTGCGACCAAGGATGAGACTGTCAAAATGAAGGCTCCTCGCATGTTGTCCTTGGAAGAGGCACTGGAATATCTGAACGACGATGAGCTGTGCGAAGTAACACCTCAATCCGTTCGTCTGCGCAAAAAATATCTGAACAAATCAGATCGTGAGCGCTATGAGAAGCAAAGACGCTATGAAGCACAACCGCAAGCGTAAGATAGAAAGAAAAGAACGCCACTTGATCCTGTTGGGGATGAAGTGGCGTTTTTGTTTGGGCTTATTCTTACAACAGACTCTCAATATCAGAGATGAGTTCTTCCGGTTGAGTACGAGCACTGATGCGTTTTACGACATGACCGTCTTTATCCACGAGGAATTTGGCGAAGTTCCATTCGATATCTGAATGTTCATCGCTCTGGGCATGCTCCTTCAAATACTGATACAACGGGTGAGTACCAGGACCATTGACATCGATCTTTGCAAACAGCGGGAACGTTACGCCGTAATTTCGATCGCAGAACGTTGCGATTTCTTCTTCTGTTCCTGGCTCTTGCCCAGCGAACTGGTTGCAAGGGAAGCCGAGAACGACGAGACCCTTATCCTGATAACGCGTATACAGCTCCTGTAGCCCTTTGTATTGAGGGGTAAGGCCGCATTGGCTGGCGACGTTTACGATTAGCAGGACATGCCCTTTGAAGGCGGCTAATGTCTTTTCATCACCGGAAATCGTTTTGACGGCAATATCATACAAGCTCATCTTATTCCCACCTTTTTCTACTGACATATCCTCATCATAGCATGTACCGCGAAATTCATGCTAGCTACATGGAAGAGCCTACCGTTTTTTGACACAGAATCCACCACCTGATAAAGTAAGAAAGATAGCGTTTTCCTAAGAAAAAAGGAGTGACTATTCGTTTCATTCCGCCTATGAGGTGGCATGTGAAGCGGTAGAGGTTTCACCGCTTGAAGACAGGAGAGATAAGTGATGGACTGGATACAAATCGCATCAACCTATGTGCCAACGAATCCAGATCAGCTCACAGCATATGACAGCTTTCGCATATGGGCTGATAAATATCGGGCTTGGATTTTGTTTGTGGAATTAATTATTGTCTATTATCTTGGCTTTGCTACCCGTATTCGTATGCCTATTTTGAAAAACGTGCTCTTGTACATCCTTTTATTTGCCGGAGCTCTCATTTTCGCTATTCTGGATGTGCAGCTTCCTGTGAAAAGTGCAATGATGGTGGCGATCGCGATTCTCGTGATTGTAAAGGTACGGATCAAGCCGGAGCAAACTGGGCGAAAGTGAGGAGAACCGCGTGAAGCGTGAAGATGCACTTTTTAATTGGCTGCAAATTCAAGTGGTTGCCGATGCGCGACCAGAAGACCGCTCTGCTTTGGATACAGCTGCTTTTTTCTTGCAATTGCTGCAAGAGGATCATCAAATGAGTGATATTGGCTATCGACAGGAAGGCAGTTGGTACGTGCTATTCGGGAGCGTTGACTCTCAGTCCATGGAAGTGCGATACCCTGCTGAATCAGTCGAAGCTTTATTGGTCGCGATTGAAAGTGAACCCAAGTACAACTGCAACTAACGGGACAAAGACTCCCCCTCTACTTGCCGAAATGATTCGGAAGTTGGGTGGAGTTTTTTTGTATCAAGCGTTTTTTATAGGTAATAAGACGCGGTTTCTTGGAAGATGCAACTTTTGAAAATGATTTCCCGTCAATATTCATGCCCCAAGCATGCAGGGGGATTTTGGCAGACTAGAAGGGGGAACTACCATTGAAAAAGTACATGACCAAGCCCGTATTAGCAGTGGTGACTGCGGCAGGTATTCTTGGCTGTTTGACGCCAATTTTTGCCGATGCAAGCTCGATTGCAAGTCCAAGTGCCACAAAGGTAGTCATGAACGACGAGGGTAAGCAAGTTACACGCTACAATCTGAAAGAACTTGCCCAAAATGATCCAACCACACTGAACATGCTCTTGAAAAATCAAGCGGATCACTTGTACATCATTGTAGAAGAAATCAACTTGAATACGAAGCTCCAAACGTTTATGGAAGAAAACAAAGCGGAGTGGGAGCGTATCTACAACGAGTACTACAGCGATATTTGGCTGGAAGTGCGCCTGACAGACAACGATGAAGAAATTGTGAGCGTAAATGCCAAGACTGAAAATAACAAGGTGTACATAAAGGGGATTGTGACTTCGGATGTCACCAAGGTGGTTGTGAAAAAGCCGAATTCCGATATCATTGAAGTCGTTCCAACCGACGAGCACTCTTTCACAGTCAGCTTTGAAGCTCCTGATGCATCCTATGAGCCGTATGTAACCGTGAGTGCCTATGAAGGCAGCAAGCTGGTCGATAGCGAAAAGGTAAAGATCGTTCCAAAAGCAGAAGAAGATAAGGAAATGATCATCCATACGATGTCTGTATTGGATGCGAAGAAAAAGGAATTAAAAGTAAAAGGAATTGTCAAGCAGGGGGCAGACAAAGTAACTGTCACCTATAATGGCGTGAAAAAAGACGCAAGCGTGAAGAAGCTGTGGGATGGCGTAGGCAGCTTTACGGTTTCAGTGAAGGATGTACAAGCAGCAAAAGATCAAAAAGCCTTGATCGAGGTTTACGAGGATGGCAAGAAGGTTGATTCCGAATCCGTTCAGGTAGAAATTGTTAACGCTCCTGACAAGGATCAAGCGACCGAATATGCCATCAAGGCAACTGCTGTAAACAATCCTGCCGCCAAGTCCATCCAGGTGAAGGGGACAGTAAGCGGCTGGAATAAAAAGGACGATACTGAATTGTTTGTGATCGCTCCAGACGGTCAGAAAAAAGAAATTGAACCGAATGACAAAGGTGAGTTTTCTTTGACGTTGTCTTACAAGAATCGTTCCTTTAGCGCCAAATCGATTCAATTCGCATTGTATGAAGACGATAAGCTGGTTAAGAAAGCTGACGTTGCATTAAGCACAAAAGTCATTGTCGAGCCTGTGAAGCCAACAGACGAGGATGAAGACGACGATGATGACAAAAAGAAAAAAGAAAAAGGGAAGCAGAAAGATAAGCATCCCAACGGCAACGCGTATGGCTATTGGAAAAAGCACGACAAACATCATGATGACGATAATGACCAGGACGATGACGACGACGAAGATCATGACGACGACAGAGACTAGTCTCTAACGTTAAGGTCGCTGCTTGTAAGTCTCGACGTACTCCACCAATTGTCTGATGTAATCCCCTAGAATGGGGATTGATAGAAATTGCGTCAAGAGGGAGCCGAGGAAAGCCAAAACGATAGCAGTACCAATCGTCAATCCCAGACCCCGGGCAAGACCTGCGAGGAAATTGATCCAGAGCAGCTTGCGCGGGGCTGTGTAATTTTGGATCACATCTGCTAGTCGAATATCTTCCAGGAACATTGCAATTTTATGCATCCGCTCATTTACCTTCCGAACTTCCTGAAGCTCTTCAAGAACTTGGTCAATTTGCTGCATGAGGCGGTCTGTAGGCGACAAGCTGTCCATCCCCTTCCATCATTCGGTATCGTTACCTACCAGTCTAGGGAAAAAGACAACCAGAATCAAGATGGAGAGGAAACGTTTGCCTATCCGCTAGGCGAAGGGTAAAATGAACGTACAAAACGTTTGTTAGGAGGCTTTGAAATGGCTGAAACTGTTTCCCAATCTCTTTCCGAAGATTTATTCCAGCTCTTGCAAAAGGAGCGTTTTGTTACCTTGGGCACAGTAGATCATGAGTCAGGGGCACCATCGCTCAGCTCCTTGTCCTGGACGTATGCTGTCAGCGCCGATACGATTCGTTTTGCCGTGGATAATCGCTCACGTATTTTGGCTAATATTGCGAAGGAACCGCAAGTTGTCCTGCATTTAATCGGTGCCGGCTCATCTTTTGCCATTAATGGTCGTGCTACCGTCAAAACAGACCGACTGGAAGGTGTTCCGCTCAAGCTGGCCATGGCAGAAATCAAAATTGAGGCCGTTCGTGATATTATGTTTTATGGTTCCCGTATTTCCGTAGAACCACAATATGAAAAGACGTATGACAAAAACGCGGCAGCGAAGCTGGACAATCAAGTTATGACCGCCTTGAAAGATGCAAATTAACAGGTGGAAATAAATTGTTGACAAGAATCCTGCCGATCCATTAGTATTAGGTTCAATCGAATTGAATAGCAATCTTCTTATCCAGAGCGGCGGAGGGACTGGCCCGATGATGCCCGGCAACCAATCACCTGTATGTTAACAGGGAGATAATGGTGCTAATTCCTGCAGAGTTATCAAACTCTGAAAGATGAGAAGGATTTGCTTACGGTGACGTAAACAAAGCCTTCTTTCAGAGGAAAGAGGGCTTTTTTGATGCCCTCGTACACTATTGGAGGGAGAGAAACAGACATGAAATTGGAAACAAAGTTGATTCAGGCGGGAGTAGGCAGAGACGAAAAAACAGGGGCGGTGAGCTTTCCTGTTTACTATGCAACGGCTTATCGCCATCCTGCCTTGGGCCAGAGCACTGGATATGATTATACGCGCACTGCTAATCCTACTCGCACCATATTGGAGGAGACTATCGCTGAAGCGGAATCAGGGGATGCAGGATTCGCTTGCGCCTCAGGAATGGCTGCTGTTCATACTGTCATGGGCTTGTTTTCCCAAGGGGATCATCTGATCGTTTCACTCGATCTGTACGGGGGAACCTATCGATTGTTCGAGCAAGTGCTCTCTCGCTACGGTCTGACGTTTTCATACGTGGATTTGCGTGACATTGGTGCACTCAAAAATGCGCTTCTTCCAAATACAAAGGCTATCTTTGTTGAGACACCAACCAATCCACTCATGCAGATTACCGATATTCGAGCAGTAACGCAATTGGCGAAGCAGCACGGGCTCCTGACGATTGTAGACAACACATTCTTAACCCCGTATTGTCAACGCCCACTAGAGCTTGGCGCAGATATCGTCCTACATAGTGCAACCAAGTATTTGGCAGGACATAACGATGTGCTGGCTGGACTCATCGTCACAAAAGGGGAAGAGTTGTCGGAAAAAATCCGGTTTTTGCACAATTCAATCGGTGCTGTGCTCGGACCACAAGATTGTTGGCTCCTCGTGCGCGGGATGAAAACATTGGCATTGCGGATGGAGCGCCATCAATCCAATGCCTTGATCGTAGCGGAAAAGCTGCGTGAGCATCCAGCAGTTGCGGAGGTGTTTTATCCAGGTTTGCCCGAGCATCCGGGGCATGAGATCCAGGTGAATCAAGCGACTGGGCATAGTGGGATGGTATCGTTCCGTGTACGTGATGCAGAGCAGGTGGGATTGTTCCTGCAAAATCTGCAAATCGTGTCCTTTGCCGAAAGTCTGGGTGGCGTCGAGTCATTGTGTACGTATCCGGCGACGCAGACTCACGCCGATATCCCGCAAGAAGTACGAGAGCATGTCGGTGTTTGTGATCGATTGTTACGACTGTCGGTTGGCATCGAGCATCCAGATGATGTCGTAGCCGATTTGTTTCAGGCATTAAATGCTAGTTTGGTCGTAGGGGGGAGTGTACGATGAATTTTGCAACCAAGCTCCTCCACGGTTCGACTTGCATTGACCCGTTCACAGGTGCGTCGTCGGTTCCGATTTATCAGGCTTCCACGTTTCATCAGGCTGATATTGATCAGCCAGGTACATTTGATTATGCCAGATCAGGCAATCCGACCAGGCAGGCTTTGGAGGAAGCCATTGCGTCTCTGGAGGGAGGCGCACGCGGTTTCGCGTTCTCATCTGGCATGGCTGCCATTTCCAGCGTGTTCATGTTGTTTTCAGCTGGAGACCATGTTGTAGTAGCGGAGGATGTTTACGGTGGCACGTTTCGGTTTTTGACAAAGGTATTGTCAAGAATGGGCATCTCCGTTACGTTCGTGGATGCAACAGATACAGAAGCTGTTCGTGCGGCCATTACACCGGCAACGAAAGGGGTATACCTGGAGAGCCCCTCCAATCCCACCTTAAAGGTGACAGACATTGTAGCAGTTTCTCGTATCGCGAAGGATCACAACTTGCTCGTCATAGTCGATAATACGTTCCTTACCCCATATTACCAGCGACCATTGGAGCTTGGCGCGGATGTGGTCATTCATAGTGCAACGAAGTTTATCGGAGGGCATAGCGACGTCGTGGCAGGTCTGGCTGTAACCAGAGAGGCTGCGTTGGGGGAGCAGCTCTACTTTATCCAGAATGGCATGGGAGCGATTCTGGGTGTGCAGGACTGCTGGCTCGTGATGCGTGGGCTCAAAACATTGAAAGCCCGATTGGATGTGAGCACGAAAACAGCCGCGAGCTTGGCTGACTGGTTGTCTTCGCATCCACAAGTAAGCCGAGTCTACTATACAGGACTGGCGGATCATCCCGGTCATTTGATTCAAACACAACAAGCGACTGGTCATGGGGCTGTTCTTTCTTTTGATGTAGGGAACCGCGAGCGAGCAAAAGCGTTGTTTGATCGCGTAAAATTGCCGATTGTGGCTGTCAGCCTCGGGGCAGTCGAAACGATTCTCTCGTACCCAGCTACGATGTCACATGCAGCCATGCCTGCTGAGGAAAGAGCAGCAAGGGGAATCACAGATGGTTTGATCAGGTTGTCAGCTGGTTTAGAGGATTTCGATGACTTGGTGGCAGATTTGAAGCAAGCTTTGGATCATTTACCATCTGAAACACCAGTCTATAAAGAAAAAGAGGTATTCTCCCGGGCTTAATCCGGGGGGATACCTCTTTTCTTTTAAGGTGTTCCTGTACGATTTGCGTTGATCTTGTTTTGTCCTTGCGGCTCTTTGTGCATGCGTTTTTCTTTTACCTGAGAAGGGGTTTCTTCGCGAGGCTGCACACTGCGCGGCAGTTGGGGAATGATCCGACCTACGATATCTGCCAACTCTTCCGTAATTCCGGCAACAGGATGGCCGCGACGAATATCATCTCTCATTTCACGTAACCGCTGTACGATGGCAGGGTCTGCCGTTACGACAGCGTTCGCTCCTTGAGGATCTTCTTTCAGTGCTTCCGCAACCGTATACTTAATGACGCCGACTTCTGGGCGATCCAGATTCGGGTCCACCGTAATACCGACTACGGCATATTTGCCCAAGACCACAGCAGTCGCGCTGTGTACCCTTTTCACACGTGTTGCCAGTTGGACCAGACGGTCAGCGGTGGCTTGAGAAGATTGATTATAAGCAGGCTCAGGAGTTGTTTGCTGAACGCGTTGCGTATGAGTGGCATGCTTCGGCTGTGCAGCCTGATTCGCCGGTGGTTTATTTCCCGACATGCATGCTGTAAGCAACAAGCTAAAACCGAGGCAGCAGATCATGATCCGTTTCACAGGCATTCTCCCTTTCCCAGTATTGCCGTCCTTCGTGAGGAGGGCAGGGTTACAAGTATTTTGTTCTGGGCTGTCCATTTTCATTCTGCCAATGGGTCGTCTATCTCTGTCTACCTGAACATAGACTGTAGTACATCACGTCGCCGCACTTGAGCATCCCTCCAAAAATTGCATAGGGTATATAAGAAGGGTAATAGGAGGCGAGATTTTGAAGAAAATCTACGTACTGGACACCAACGTACTCCTGCAAGATCCAAGGGCGATGTTTTCTTTCGCTGACAATGAAATTGTCATACCAGCCGTCGTATTAGAAGAAATCGATTCCAAAAAGCGGTACATGGATGAAATTGGCCGCAATGCTCGGTACGTATCTCGGCTCTTTGACAGTTTTCGTGAGCTGGGGCAATTGCACACAGGCATTACCCTAGAAACAGGTGGGTTGTTTCGGGTGGAATTGAATCATTCCTCTTTCCACCGCCTTCAGAAACAATTTACGGAAATGAGTAATGACAACCGCATTTTGGCGGTCGCACTAAACTTACAGGAGGAGGAAAACGGAAAGCCACAGCCAAGACCAGTCATTTTGGTAAGTAAGGATGCTCTCATGAGAGTCAAGGCTGATGCATTGAATATTTCCGCAGAGGATTTTCTTTCGGATCGAGTTGTGGGAGAGTTCTCCAGTATTTACCCGGGGTATCAGAAGATGATGGTAGCGTCCGACATCATCAAGACTTACTATGCGACAAGAAAGCTGCAACTGGCCTCCTGTTTTCCGCGCTATCGCTTTTACCCTCATCAATTTTTAGTGCTGAAGGACGAATGCAACCCATCTATTTCAGCTATTGGAAAAGTCGACCCGGACGGAAAAATGTTAGAAATGCTTATTTCAGATGATGATCCGATTTGGGGCATCAGAGCCCGTAACGTGCAGCAACGGATGGCAACCGAATTGCTGTTACGTGATGATATTCCTTTAGTAACCATGACCGGTAAGGCCGGTACAGGAAAAACCTTGCTGGCATTAGCAGCGGGCCTGCTGCAAATCGAGGACCAGCAAAAATACAAAAAACTGTTAGTGGCAAGACCTATTGTTCCGCTTGGAAAAGACATCGGTTATTTGCCCGGCGAAAAAGAAGAGAAGCTTCGACCGTGGATGCAACCGATTTATGATAATTTGGAATATTTGTTTAACACAAAGCGGCCAGGAGATCTGGATAAAATTTTGGCAGGCATGGGTAGTTTGCAGGTGGAAGCTTTGACGTATATACGGGGGCGCTCCATCCCCGAACAATTTATTATCATTGATGAAGCCCAAAACTTGACAAAGCATGAAGTGAAGACGATCCTGACGAGGGTGGGGGACGGCTCGAAAATTGTGCTAATGGGTGATCCTGAGCAGATCGATCATCCGTATCTGGATGAGAGCAACAACGGTTTAACCTACGTGGTAGAAGTATTTAAAGACCAAAAGCTGGCTGGGCATATCCGCTTGGAAAAAGGCGAACGGAGTGTGCTCGCACAGCTGGCCGCAGATTTATTGTAAAGATGGATGTATGAAAAACTGCGAGGAGGTCATACTATTTTTGTCGAGCCCGATGATTCATGTAAGTAAACGGCGAAATGCCTTGCAGGAGGCGAAGATCCGTGGATAATCATGATCAAGCAATCGACGAAAGTCGTATGGAGATAAACCGATTCCTTTAGCTACTTTTCTCTACGATGGAGGTTGAAGAGCCAAAGAGAATAACCGGTAGAACCCCATAAGCAATTCGGGCTCGACAAGGACCGCTCCTCATTGGAGCGGTTTTCATTTTTTTGAGATTCGGAGGCAAAAAAAAACGCGGATAAAAAATCTCCGCGTTTTTGTCCAAATTTCCTTATTTAGCAGCTGCAATCGCATTTCGTAAAGACGAAATACATCCGATGTGCATACCTTCATGGAAAAGAGTGAAGACCATCATTTCCCCATAAGTATGCATAGTACCTCTGTCTCCTAGTTCAAACGGTTTTGGCAATGGATCATTCAAGCGGGAGTGCAATTCTTCTTTGATACGCACATGCTGTTCTTTTAGCTCGGCAGCTAAAGTCTCGAGGGAAGGTCCTTCTTTTTGCCAATCAGCAGGCTTGGTTCCTGGAGAAAACATGGCTGCGTAATACGGAGGACATTTCATTCCTTCTGGTCCGAAGAGCAAGTAATCTTGTGTCAGGAGAAGATGACCAATATTCCAGCGAATGTTGTTTTTAAAGCCATCGGGAACCACGTCTGCTTCTTCCTCGGTTATTTCTGTTAATCTCTTCAAAAACATTCCGCGAATCAAGTCGTACTGATTCCATACAAAAGAAAAGTCCTGCATAGCAATCCCTGCCCTTCCTCATATTTACATGCACCAACATGTTACCGCATAAACAGAAAAGGGGAAATATACAAACTGCAAAAAAATTTGCAAGTTGTCCCTCTAACTCCATACATATGTACAAAGGGGGGAAGAATGATGGTTACGTTGGATTCATCTATTTCTTTTTTGATTTATATAACAGCGGTGTCCAGCGCGGCAGCAGGCGTTACCGAAGCTTTTAAATCAGTCATTCCCTTTTTGGCGACGGACTATGAGGCGAAAGAAAATTGCTGGGAGGATCAGTATCACGCAGCTCGATTGATGCACTACAAGCGTTTTTTCAATCTACTTATTTCCGTATTGGCTGCGGGTGTCATTTTTGGCATGCTTGGGCTGGACCCGGCTCTTATTTTAACTGGTGCCCAATCCGCTTATGTAAAAAATTCGTGGCAGCTAGGAACCTGGATGTGGGGAATTGTTGCGGTATTTGGCTCGCCTTTTTTCGCATCACTCCTCAAAATACTAGAGAGCTTCAAACAATCGGTGGACAACAATCTGCCACCAAATCGACCTCGCCGCAAAGTCAGCGGAACACGAGAATAAGCTCGTCTCCCTAAGGTTGCCCGATGCTTGCCGAATACGCTAAGATAACCAAAAGAGCGGTAGCAAAGGTGGGCACAGGTGAATGATGTGGAAATGCTTGCGAATGACTGCGTTTTGGGTAGTAACAATAGTAGTTTTGGCCGCGTGTTCGACCCAGTCGGAACCAACTGCTACATTTGACCCCGAAAATCAAAAGGAATACGGAGTAAACGGCGTCTATCTCGGGCAGAACATAAAAGAAGCGATGGATATTTTGAAACCGACAAAAGCTGATTTTATGGATATGGTGACAAGGCAAAGCTACACGGTAGAGCAGATGGCGCAGGGTGCGGGAGATGCCGTGATGGGGATGCTGCTAGTGGATCAGACCCAGATGATGCTCAAAGTCCACAAAGGTGAATTGACATCGATCATGCTGGGAGGAGTACCACGTGAGGACGCGCAAAAATTCAAAACATATCGAGGACTCGCCATGTTTGACAGTGCGGAACAGCTAGAGAAGCTGTACGGCAAAGGAAAAGGCGAACAAGAAGTGATATATGAAGGCAGCAAATACACCGCCAATTTTGGTCTTGTGGACAATCAAGTTGCGTGGTTCCGATTTGATCGTAAATCATCGTAAAAAGGAGAAGGGAGTTCGCTTATCAGGAGCTCCCTTTTTTTGCGTGTCATGGATTTATGTAGTCGGATGGAGCCAAACGAGCTTCACTTGATAAGCCTTCGCGATTCCCTCTGCCAGTGGAATCAAGCTTTGATCGATCAGGTAGGCTTCGGGCTGTTGTGTATTTTCGGGTATCACGCCTAGAACATGCTCGCGGAGTTGCTCCTTGGCTGCCCACTGATCTTCAGAGTGGGATGGAGCTCCGAGCGTTACGATGGCAACTTGATCTGCATATACATACAAATGTTCATTTTGGGAGACAAAACCGATATCATCGAGTTGATCGATTGTGGTTGCTGACGGGAGCAGCAATAGAGAGAAGGCATCACCTAACATGTTGGACTTCTCCAAAATGGTTACCAGCTTCTCCTGTTCAGCTTGATTCTCTACAATAAAAAGCAGTTTGTCCCGATCAAAGACATTGACATGATCTCCGATTTTATGTATGACTTGAGCATAGAAGCCAGGGAGCTTCCCGGCTGGTACATTCAGTTCAATTCCGTACATATGGCGCATGTCATACCCCCATGTTTGCAAGCGTGTTTTTTCTATCGTATCAAAAAATCAAGGAGGTTTCTTATGGAGAATCAAAATCTTGCCATTGAATCCTATGCGTTGGGAGCATTTCAAACCAATGCGTATGTGGTGACAAACACCGATACCAATCAAACCATTGTGATTGACCCGGGCATGGAGCCAGATCAGTTGCTCCACGCCCTCGCGAATAAAAACGTCGTTGCCATTCTTTTGACGCATGCCCACTTGGATCATATTGGTGGTCTCAACCAAGTAAGAGAATTGACAAAAGCACCGGTTTACATTCATCCGCTGGAGCAGGAATGGCTCACAAACCCGGATCTCAACGGATCTCGACGCTGGAATCTACCTGAACTCATCGTATGTGAGCGGGCGGAGCACGAGCTAGAGGATGGTCAGACTCTGGAACTGGCAGGTTTTCACATTCAGGTGCTTCATACGCCAGGTCATTCACCGGGCAGCTGTTCATTTGTAATTGGCCAGCATTGCTTCGGTGGCGACGTTCTGTTTAACCAGAGCATCGGGCGTACGGATCTCTTCGGAGGAGATTACGAGACACTGATGATCAGCATCCAAGACAAGCTGTTTGAGCTCGATGATGAAACCATTGTTTATCCAGGGCATGGTCCGAAGACGACGATCGACTACGAGAAAACGTACAATCCGTTTGTTACAGGCATGCTTCGCTAGTTACTTCATCATTCTTTATAAAGGTTGGGAGAGGATTTTGTCAGGTGGTGGAGAAAAGGAAGGGGTCACCATTTACTAAAGGAGCTATTCATTATGAAGCGAACATGGAAATGGGCACTCCTTCTCGTTATCGCCTGCACGAGTCTGGTTGGGTGTGCGGCACCCGTCGCCCAAGCAGACAGGACGAACCAAGCTCCCAACGTGAAAGTGCCTGATCCCGAAACACCTCCGCAGACAGCGCCCGATCGACAGGAGACACAACCTCCGACTTTGCCATCAAGATTTCCGGAACAGCGTATCTCCCTTCTCGCTGTTGGGGATATCATGATGCATCAGGAGCAGTTGGATGCCGTCTGGGACCCAGCGACGAAAAGCTATGATTTTAAACGTTTCTTCCCGAATGTCATTCCGATGTTCCGCGAGGCAGACTGGGTCATCGGCAATCTTGAGACAACGATGAGCGGCAGCGAGGCCAAATACTCAGGCTATCCGATGTTTAATTCTCCAGAGTCGCTAGCACATACGTTGAAGGAAATTGGATTCACTGCGGTATCGACAGCGAACAACCATTCGATGGACCGCAAAGAGCAAGGGGTTCTGCAAACGATCAAATATCTCGATGAAGCTGGTCTGCCGCACACGGGAACGTTTGCGAGTCCCGAGGAACGAGATGAGCCCTTGTTGTTGACCAAGGACGGATTCACACTCGCCTTGCTAGCGTATACGTATGGGACGAATGGCATCGCAATCCCAGAGGGCAAGCCGTACCTGGTCAATCTGATTTCGCCTGAACTGATGAAAAAAGACATCGCACGGGCAAGAGAAAAAGGAGCCGATCTGGTTGCAGTGGCGCTTCATTTCGGAAATGAGTATCAGCGCATGCCCAGTCCTGAACAAATCAAGACCGCCGAGCAAGCTCTAACATTTGGAGCGGATTTGATTTTGGGTGCGCATCCACATGTGGTACAACCTTATGAATGGAAGACGGTTACCCTCGAAGATGGACGGCAACACAAAGGACTAATCACTTACTCTTTAGGCAATTTCATCTCTGCGCAGCGATGGGACTACAAGGATGTTGGCGCAATCCTGAAGCTAGTGCTGTACAAGAATGAGTCAGGAGAGGCTAGCATTGAAAGTGCTGAAATGATTCCGACCTACGTTCATTTTTATCGGAAAAATAACAAGCGCAACTATGTTATTTACCCGGTGTCAGAAACATTGGAGAAGCTGAAGCAGGGGCAGAAATATCCTACGCTGACGAAAGAAGCGATCCAATACATGACACAATTGCAGAAGGAAATGCCGGCTCATGTTAATAAGGTTGTCTCCAAGAAAAAAGCCAGCTAACGAATAGCTGGCTTTACTTCTTTCCGAATCCAAATGGAAGATTGAATTGTAATTGGAGTTTTAATTCTTCGTCCATCAGCGTGATGCCCTGTACTTGGATATTGGGGGAGATCAGCTCCGGATAAAATCCGAGATCGTAAGCTTCTTCCATTTCCTCCACGGTCGATTGAGGCAAGGCAAAGCCGTCAAAGTACAGCTCGGTAATGTGGAATTTGAGATGGGTAGGAGAGACGAGCTCATAGTTACCAACGAGCTTTAGCTCCATCTGATCATACGTGCCTTCCACGGTCAGCTTGTTATCCTCAAAGGAGAAGTGGGATTGTTTAAACAAGGCGTCTTTCTCTATCAAAAAATTGTTGAAGTCAGTCTGGTTGATGGTCAGCGTATGCTTGAGGAGACCTTCCGACTGAATTCGATCCGGCGTCGCCAACTCGGGAACTTTAACCATGACCTGCGCGAGCATTCCGAAGAAGGTCTGGAAAGCGGGCAAACCACGTTTTTCCCAATCTAAAATCAAGTGATTCATCATCGATTCCACAACCGTCGGGTCGTCCAGCTTTTGTACGTTTTTTTCTTTTTCAGCGGCAACAGCGAGCATCTCCGACAATTGAAGCTCGTATTTTTTTCGCAGTGTTTGAAGTTGGTCCAATCGATTTTTTTTGTCGGTTTGCATCGCGGTGAGCTTGGTGCGCTCAGTATGATAGGACTCTAGTCGAGACATGTCACGCTCGTACAAGATCTCGTAGAAGTCGTACATCAATAAGAACTGATTGAAATTTTCCGCATTTAATAGTAACGTCAGAAGATTAGTACGCTCGCCCATGTAATAGGCCCGCGCTACCTCACCGGCCCGGCGTTGTGTCGCTTCCATCACCAGCTTTTGTCGTTGCAAATCGAGATCCATTTGAGCGATTTCCCCGTATGTCCGCGTCTCTTCTTCCTTGAGTAAGGTGAGGGTTCGCTCCAGCTCTTTTTGTGTAAAATGCTGCTGCAGGATGAGCTGCTCCAAAGGAGTAGAGGGCTCTTCCTGGGCGAATACCGTCAGTGGACATACAAGCAGGAACAAGACGAGAAGAATTTTGCGCATGATTTCACCTTTTGCTTTTGCCTTTCCATATTGTATGCTTCTTTTCGTATTATAGCCTTATCTAGTTGAATTTGGATAGCAGGAGAAGAGCTTATGACGATGATCGAACTGATTCACGAGGAAATAGCAAGCCAACCAGGGAAAGCGATTACGTTCGCACGCTTTATGGAGTTGGCCCTCTATCATGACACTTATGGATATTATATGGTGGAACAACCCAAAGTAGGCAAAGCGGGAGATTTTTATACGAGTGCATCGGTGCATCCTGTCTTTGCGGAAACAATCGCAGATGCAGTCTTGGCATTATGGGAGAAGGCGAATATCACTTCGCCTGTGCTCGTTGAGATCGGTGGTGGAACCGGGTCCAATTGCCGTCACATGCTGGAGCGCATCCGTGAGAGCAAACCAGAGGTATACAAACAGTTGACGGTCATTTTAATAGAGGCGAGTCCGTATCACAGGAAAATGCAGGAGGAGGCGCTCCAGTGGCACGAGGGTCCGAAGCGTTGGTATTCTTCCGTGAATGAAGCTACCAAGCATGAGAAAATAGAAGGGGTTATTTTCTCGAATGAATGGCTGGACGCATTTCCCGTACATATTGTGGAGAAAACTAGATCGGGCTGGCAGGAAGTGTGGGTGCGTGTTGGCGAGGGCGGGTTAGAAGAGTATCTGGGGGAGATGTCACCAGCGCTAGGGGAATATTTGCGCGGGCTGAACTTGAAGCTGCCAATCGGCATGCGGATGGAGATAAATATGGCGATGGAGCAAGCTGCACAAGAAGTTTCCAGCCTATTGAAAAAAGGGTTCGTCATCACGATTGATTACGGCGACCTGCAAGAAGAGCTGTACCATCCCAGTCGAAAAAACGGAACACTGATGTGCTACCATCGTCATCAGGCTCATACAAATCCGTATATCAACATAGGCGAACAAGACTTGACAACACATGTGAATTTTTCTGCGTGGAAGCAGTATGGAGAAAAGGCGGGTTTACGGGAAATAGACTATATGAGACAGGATCGGTTTTTGATACGGAATGGCTTGCTTCATAAAGCGGTCGCGCATATGGATACAGACCCTTTCACGAGCGTTGCGATGAAACGGAATCGGGCGATTCAGCAGTTGATTGATCCTGCTGGCTTGGGTGGACGTTTCTGGGTCATGGTCCAAGAGAAAGACACCGGGGAGTAAAAAAGAGGAGAACACAAAAAAGATGCTCAAGGCGAGCATCTTTTTTCTTACATGATCAATTGTAGCAAAGCGTGTTCTTGTGGACCAACAGGCATCACGAAGAATGTGTAATACGTGAATCCAACAAAAGACAGGAACATGAAGCCGAAGAAAATGTTTAGGTATACTCGTTCAGTCAGGTTCATGTAGCTCAGCGCTACGAAGAAAGCAGTCAAACTGAAGAAGATGAGCGCCATCGGGTACAATTCTGCCCAAAACGCCATCAACGCGATCACGATGGTCCAGAAACCAAGAACGCGATACATACGATCCATTTTTGTCCCCCCTTTTTGCCTCGACCGGTAAGATTTACAAGATTCCTCCCCCATTATATAGGACAGGTGAACACGTGTAAACGATAAAGGTATGACGGATTGTTGTCACCCGGGGAGGAGAGACTGGACTTGCGGTGCTAATACTGAATCACCGTATAGTTGCAGGATTGGCATCCGCGAATTTTGGAATCATCCTCACGTAATTCAATGTTCCCCAAGTACGTTTCGAATATTCCCATCAACAGAGCGTTATGCATCTGGCATACGGCATTCGGATATTTTTTTGCGCTATCAGAGAAGGTGCAGTTATTTACGCGAAAACGCAGTTTTCCTTCATCCATTGCTTCGATGTCTGGTTTCAATCCCTGAGCCACGACAATCCGATGGACCAGGTCCAATTTTTCTTCCATAGAGGCTATTTCTAAATTGATTCCGCTTTGGACAACCGCCCGTTTTGCCATCTCTGTTCCAATGCGATGTCCCATTTTAATTAGAGCGGCTTCGCCAGCTTCGCCGAGCGAGAGCAGGCTTTCAATCGCGATATCGGCCAACAGCTGATAGTCACGAGGAGGGAATTGTAGACTCACAACCTGTTCAGACAGTGAGTACAACCGACTGGGACGTCCTCCCTTACCACTTTTGTCTGTAACAGCAGTGAGTAAATTCACGTCCTCTAACTTCGTCAAATGCAAGCGTGCCACATTAGGGTGGATAGAGAAATGATCAGCTATATCCTGAACCGTGATGGGATCTTTACTGTAGGCGACAAATTGGTAAATGGAAAAACGGGTGGGGTCAGCTAAAGCACTGGTTAACTTTTGCGCATCGTGGTCCATGCCGATACCCCTTTCTCAAAACAATCTCCATAAGTGTATCCCATTTTGTGTTACTTGTTAAGGTAGCAGTGTGCTACAACAGCAGATCACACGAATTTTCATCTAGTTTTTAAATTAACTACTATTGACATAGTGTTAATGAAGCATTAAAATCCAAAGTAAGGAAGGAAATTTTATTGACTAACTTTTTGTAAGAGCTTGAACCAAACATCAAGAACTGCAAATAGTAAGACTTTTATAGATGAAATCATTCGTGATAGATGAGATGGAGGGGTAACCAATGGCCGTTGCTGAACGTACACAAACACAAAAATTGACGTTTTTCACTTATCCTAGCTGCACATCCTGTCGCAAAGCGAAGGCATGGCTGGCAGAAAACGGAGTGAATTACGAAGAGCGTCACTTGTTCAAAAATCCACCAACAGCAGAAGAACTGCTTGATATTATTAAAATGACTTCAAATGGCCTGGATGAGATTCTGTCGACGAGAAGTCAGCGTTTTAAAAACCTGGATGTCGATATTAATGATATGTCGGTGAAGGAACTGCTCGAAATGCTTAGCGAAGAGCCTCAGCTTTTGAAGCGTCCGATCCTGACTGACGGTGAAAACCTGATCGTCGGATTCAATTCTTCCGCCATGAAAAATCTACTGTCCTAATGAAGAGGGGGGAAAGACCTCCTCTTTTTTGTTTGTCCATCGAAAGGTAAAATAAAGCCACAAGCTGATAAAAAGGTGGGAGTTCTTATGGAGACCTTGCTTTTACAAAAACAGGACGGTATCGCCACGATCACATTAAATCGACCGCATGTACATAATGCGATCAGCGTGGAGCTGGTTGATGAACTGCATCAGGTCTTGCAAGATTGCCAAGCCGATCCTGAGGTCAAGGTTTTGATTGTGACGGGGACAGGGAGAAGCTTTGTTTCCGGAGGCGATCTGAATCAGTTTATTGCAGCGCGCGGCTTTGAACAGGCGCATCCTTTGCTCAGTAAAGTAACGGGGCTTTTGTCCGCCATTGATCAGTATTCCAAACCGGTGATTGCCATGATTAACGGTGCAGCGGTCGGAGGTGGCTGTGAGTTTGCGGGCGCGTGTCATTTCCGTTTTGCCACTGACCGGGCGACTTTCGGGTTTGTACAAATCAGCATGCATATCACGACGGGCTGGGGTGGAGGAAGTCGGCTGTTGGACTTGCTGCCAGAGTCAAAAGCACTCGCACTCCTGTTGACAGGTGACAGATTGCGTGCAGAGGAAGCCAAGTCCTACGGTTTTGTTGACGAGGTATACACAGAAGAGAAGTTGCATGAGGAAGTATATCGTTTCGCTCGAAAAATCGCTGCCCAGCCGCTAGCTGGCATTGAGGCGTACATGAAGGTCTTGCAGTGGAAGCGTATGGGCCTTCCGCAAGAAGAACGAATTCGGCGCGAAGTGAGTCAATGTGCGCATCTTTGGGGTAGCCCTGAACATGTCGCCGTAGTGGAAAGCTTCCTGACAAAGCGCTCCACATCGTGATCGATGTAGTCCTTTTCGTTTAAACATTTATTTGCTTGGACATACTTTTTCTAGTAGAAAGCGATTCTACAAGAGTAGGGAAAAGCATAGGATGAATTACATCATCCTTTTTAAAGGTAACGGGAGGGACTCATATGGTAGCTTCCAGACAAGACGCATGGACCGAAGATGACGATCTAGTGTTGGCGGAAGTCACCTTGCGCCACATACGCGAAGGCGGCACACAGCTTGCTGCATTTGAAGAAGTGGGTCAAAGGTTAGGAAGGACAGCAGCTGCGTGCGGCTTCCGCTGGAACAGTTGCGTGCGCAAACGGTACGATGCGGCCATTTCGATTGCGAAAAGCCAAAGGCAGCAGCTGAAAAAGCTCGGGAGGATTCAAGCGCCGCCTCCTGTGGTGGCTGAGGTCGAGGTCGTCACGTTGCACACCAAACGCTCTGAGCCACCAGTAGCAGAGGTGCAAAAGTACGCGGATGTAGAGGAGCAGCAGATTGAAGCAGTCATTCGCATGCTCGTGAATCAAAAAGAAATGAGTCGTCGTTTGCGACAATTGGAACAAGAGTTGGAAGGAAAAGAATTGGAGTTA
Source organism: Brevibacillus brevis (assembly GCF_001039275.2). Lineage (NCBI taxonomy): Bacteria > Bacillati > Bacillota > Bacilli > Caryophanales > Paenibacillaceae > Brevibacillus > Brevibacillus brevis. Next base: position 4,161,517 of record NZ_CP030117.1, on the reverse strand, counting down.
AAAGAATTGAAAGAAGCCCATGAACGCGCTAGAAAAGAGCTGGATCAGGTTCAGGGTGTCAATGATGACTACCGTGCCTTGGTACAGATCATGGAACGTGCACGCAAGCTTGCTTTTTTACAGGAAGAGGATTCCAACAAAGCGATCTTCAAAATGGATGAAAACGGAAACTTGGAGCGCGTAGAAAAATAAGCAGAAAGCATGAAAAAAGAAGCGGACATTAATCCGCTTCTTTTTGTTTACGCATTCATTTGTCATTCGTGTTGGGAAAGGGAGAGCTAGTCTTGTAGCTCTACGCTCTCTGGCAACCATACGTACGGGTTTTCACCACGGTCACGCATGAGGTTGTATTTCACAGGCGTGAAGCCCATTTTCAACCAAAAATCGTCTGCGCGACAGCGGGAGTTGGTTTTAATAGGAGCTCCAAAGCTCTTCGCGTGGTTGACCAAAGCAGTTCCGTAATCTTTGTGACGGTAGTCGGGCAGGACTTCGAGCTTCCACAGCTCATAATAGTCTTGCGCAGGTTGGAAGTAACGGTCGTATTTCCCGTCAATTTTGTAGAGGCTCATACGTGCTACCAGAAGATCGTTATCATAAATACCGTAAAATGGAGATTCCGAATCGTTTTCCACGATGTTCGCCTCCAGGTCTTCCTTCATAGAAAGCTCCTCCAGGCCAAATTCGCGAAACTTCTGGAATTCCTCCAGTGTCTTATAGTTGATTTGCAAACGTCTTACTTCAAACATGGTTAGCCACTCCTCTCACAGCTCTTTGCCTTGGCCACCTTTTGGCCCCGCCCCTTTATTATACACGATGATTGGCTTTTCCGAAGTGTTTTTCTTTTTTTATTGGAGGGATTGTCAGGAAATGATTTCGCTTCCTTGGAAAAATTTAAAATTTCATCCTAGAACTATGATCATTCTCGTGGCAAAATAGAAAGTAGCATCACATGATACAAACCAGGCAAACAATTTGGAAGCGCTTACGATTGTAGTCGGTTTGTCAAAGAGGGGAGCGTTGCCATGAATAAGGTATTAATCGCAAACCGTGGTGAAATTGCCAGACGAATTATCCGTACATGCAAGGCAAGAGGTGTGGCTACGGTTGCTGTCTATTCGGATGCAGACAAGGATCTGCCGTTTGTACGTGAAGCAGATGAGTCCGTCCATATTGGTCCACCACCTGTGCCACACAGCTACCTGAACGTAGAGGCCATTCTTGCAGCAGCGAAAAGCACCGGTGCCGATGCCATTCATCCAGGCTACGGTCTTTTGTCAGAAAACGAATCTTTTGCCCGCCGTGTTCTGGAGGAAGGTATTCTATTCGTTGGTCCGACCCCTGAGGTCATCGGTCAAATGGGTGACAAGCTGACTGCCCGCCATATTATGGAGGCTGCCGGAGTACCAGTCGTTCCAGGGTGCGAACAGGCAATCGATTCTCCAGATGAAGCAGCGGTCATCGCGTTGTCCATCGGGTATCCCGTAATGCTCAAGGCCAGTGCTGGCGGCGGAGGAATCGGGATGCACATTTGTCGGGACGAGGCCGAGCTGCGCCAAGCCTACCAATCGGCGAAAGGTCGGGCAAAAGCGTATTTTGGTAACGATGCGATGTACATGGAGAAATACGTGGAACGTCCTCGCCACATCGAAGTGCAGGTCGTTGCCGATCAGCATGGAAACGTCATCCACTTATTAGAACGGGAATGCTCCATACAGCGCAGACATCAAAAGGTGCTCGAAGAAAGCCCTTCGCCCTTTTTGGACACAGCAACGAGAGAGCTTCTGTGCAATGCAGCGGTTACAGCAGCGAAAGCAGTGGGCTACTCGGGAGTTGGAACGGTTGAGTTTATCGTAGATGAGCAAAAAAACTTTTACTTCTTGGAAATGAATACACGCTTGCAAGTAGAGCATCCCGTGACGGAAGAAATGACGGGTATTGACCTCGTGTCGCTCCAACTGGACATTGCCGATGGTCACCCGCTGTCGATCAAGCAAGAGGACGTCAAGGCTCTGCGCCACGCGATTGAACTGCGTGTCTATGCGGAAGACCCTGTCACCTTCCTGCCATCGCCAGGGACGATTACATTGTACCAGCCACCTGCATTCGAACATGTACGAATTGATGATGGGGTAGAGACGGGGACACAGGTGACTCCATTTTACGACCCGATGATTGCAAAGGTGATTGTATCTGGGGCGACAAGAGAAGAGGCTGTGCAACAGGCGCAGAGCGCTATGCATCATTTTCTGATTACTGGCATTAAAACGAACATTCCGTTTTTACAAGAAGTATTACAGGACGAACAATTCCGAGCAGGTAACTATACGACATGGTTCGTTACTGAGCGCGGAGCTGCGTCAAGCACGGAAAAACGCTAAGCGAAAAAAATGATATGTAAGGGAGAGACCATCCATGAAACAAGTAGCAGCCAATATGGCAGGAACTGTTATTAATGTCCTGGTACAGCCAGGAGACGAGATCACTGAAGGACAAGACGTCCTTGTACTGGAATCGATGAAAATGGAAGTTCCTGTACAGGCTCAAGCCTCAGGAAAAGTTGTGGAAGTAAAGGCGAACATTGGAGATTTTGTCAACGATGGCGATATCATTGTCGTTTTGGAATAGGATTAGAATACTTCTAAACTGAGCGACCGCTAGGCAAGGAGGTGACTTGTTGTGCGTGTGCAAATCGTGGAGGTCGGTCCTCGTGACGGGCTGCAAAATGAGAGCGCGATCGTTCCGGCAGCAGCAAAAATCGCGCTGATTCATAAGCTGATGGCAGCAGGCTTGAAGCGAATAGAAGCAAGTTCGTTTGTGAATCCGAAATGGATACCGCAATTGGCGGATGCAGATGAGGTCTTACAGGGGATCAATCGCAGTCAAGAGGTAACGCTTAGCGCATTGGTTCCAAATATTCGTGGTCTGGAGCGGGCGCGCCAATGCGGACTGACAGAGATTGCTCTGTTCATGTCTGCCTCTGAAACGCATAATCAAAAAAACATCAATAAACGGATAGAAGACACGTTTCCGATCCTGCGGGAGGTTGCCCGGGAAGCGCTGGCTCTCGGGATGAAAGTTCGCGGATATATCTCAACCGTGTTCGGTTGTCCGTACGAGGGAAACGTACCGCTGGACAATAGCCGCAGGGTGACAGAGGCTCTTTTGGAAATGGGAGTGTACGAGATTTCTCTCGGGGATACGATAGGGGTTGCAACGCCGAAGCAGGTTCATGAGGTTTTTAGAGAGCTTGTGAAAGATGTTACGAACGAGCGCTTAGCCGCCCATTTCCACGATACGAGAGGAACTGGATTGGCGAACGTAGCAGCAGCGCTAGATGAAGGAATCCGGATCTTTGACAGCTCAATCGGCGGCCTTGGCGGATGCCCGTATGCCCCAGGAGCTGCAGGCAACATTTCGACTGAAGATTTGGTCTACATGTTGCATGGAATGGACTATGAAACGGGCGTTGATCTCGAGAAGTTGATTGAGGCTAGTGCGTATATTGGGAAGCAGTTGGACAAAGAGCTCCCCTCAAAAGTGCTGCGGGCATCGCTTGCAAGCAAACCAGCTGGATGATCGGTATGTTCCACACATTCGCAAAGAGGGGGTAGAAGATGACGGTTTCCCTGCAAAGAGAGGGTGCAATTGGCGTACTAACGCTGCAACGGCCAGAAGTTTTTAACTGCCTCAATCTTGAAACGCTCGTGACACTGCGTGGCTTGATCAGTGAAATCAGCCATGATCGTGACCTTCGGACGGTCATTGTTACAGGTGCTGGTGACAAGGCGTTTTGCTCTGGTGCGGATTTAAGAGAGCGGCGCTCCATGTCACCACAACAGGTCGAAGTCTATATCCAAACGATTCGGGATACGTTCACAGAGCTGGAAAAGCTACCGAAACCAGTCATCGCGGCGATTAACGGGCTGGCACTGGGGGGCGGTACAGAATTGGCGTTGGCGTGCGATCTGCGGATCATGAGTGAACACGCCCAGATGGGTTTAACGGAGACATCGCTCGGGATTATTCCGGGTGCTGGCGGAACACAGCGTTTGCCTCGACTGGTTGGAAAAGGCGTCGCCAAGGAACTGATTTTTACGGCAAGGCGTGTATTTCCGGAAGAGGCACTGTCTATTGGGTTGATCAATCGGATTGTTCCCGCTGATCAGCTCATGGCGACAGCCATTTCTATGGCCGAGCAAATTTCAGCGAATGCTCCACTTGCCCTAGCCCAAGCCAAGTTTGCCATCGATTGTGGAGTGGAAGTCGAGCTAGCTAGTGGACTTCAAATTGAGAGCAACGCGTACAAGCTGCTCGTCCCGACGAAAGACCGCCTAGAAGGACTCGCAGCCTTTCAAGAAAAACGAAAACCGATATACCGCGGAGAGTGACGAGGGGGATTACGCTGATGACCAAACATTTGGAAGACACATTGCACGAAAAAATTGCCCAAGTAGTGCAAGGGGGCGATGCCAAGTATCATGACAAGCTCAAGGAGCAAAACAAGCTATTCGTCCGCGATCGCCTCAAGCTATTGTTCGATGACGAGTTCATGGTTGAGGATGGTCTGTTCGCGAATGTCATGGCAGGTGATCTGCCAGCGGATGGAGTTGTGACCGCAATCGGCAAGGTAAATGGTCAAACTGTCTGCGTGATGGCCAATGATTCGACAGTGAAAGCAGGGTCTTGGGGATCGCGAACCGTCGAAAAAATCATTCGCATTCAAGAGACGGCTGAAAAAATGCGTGTTCCTCTTCTCTATCTCGTCGATTCAGCAGGAGCGCGTATCACTGATCAATTGGAGATGTTCCCAGGCCGACGGGGGGCTGGGCGAATCTTTTACAATCAAGTGAAGCTCTCCGGCAAAATTCCACAAGTGTGCATTTTGTTTGGACCTTCTGCTGCTGGTGGCGCTTATATCCCAGCTTTTTGTGACATTGTCATCATGGTCGACAAGAACGCGAGCATGTACTTGGGCTCTCCGCGTATGGCGGAAATGGTGATTGGAGAAAAAGTGAGCCTGGAAGAGTTGGGCGGCGCACGCATGCATTGCTCCGTCAGCGGATGCGGCGATGTGCTGGCTGCCAATGAAGAAGAAGCGATTCAAGCAGCTCGTAGCTATCTGCGTTTCTTCCCGGCGAACTATACGTTGACGCCGCCGACTGCACTGGCGAAAGCCCCTGTGCCTACAGCAAAGGAAATCACGAGCATCGTGCCAGAGAACCAAAATGCAGCTTTCAATATGCATGATGTGATTGCAGCATTGGTCGACGAGGATTCGTTCTTTGAAATCAAAAAATTATTTGCCCAAGAACTGATTACCGGCTTGGCGAGACTAGATGGCAAGCCTGTCGGTATCATTGCTAATCAACCGCGTGTGAAGGGAGGAGTCCTGTTTGTCGATTCGGCTGACAAGGCGGCTCGATTCATTACGTTGTGTGATGCGTTTTCGATCCCACTTCTGTTCCTGGCGGATGTTCCTGGCTTTATGATCGGGACAGCAGTAGAGCGGGCAGGTATCATCAGACACGGGGCCAAAATGATCTCCGCCATGGCGGAAGCCACGGTACCGAAAATATCTGTAATCGTCCGCAAAGCGTATGGGGCCGGCTTATATGCAATGGCCAGCGCTGCGTTTGAACCAGATGCTTGCCTCGCACTGCCTGGTGCCCAAATCGCCGTAATGGGTCCAGAGGCAGCGGTCAACGCCGTCTACAGCAACAAAATTCAGGCGATTGAGGACCCGGCAGAGCGTCAAGCGTTTATTCAGGAAAAACGTAGAGAGTATCAGGAAGATATCGATCTGTACTTACTGGCATCCAACTTGATTGTTGATGCTGTTGTGCCTCCAAGCGAGCTGAGAAGGGAATTAATCCAGCGCTACGAGGTTTACAAGGAAAAGCGTCACGTTTTTTCAGACAGAAAGCATGCAGTTTATCCCGTATAGATCAGGGTTCAGGCTGTCGTCAAAAGGCGATAGCCTGATTTTTTTTACAGAAAATGTGTAAGAACCTAGGAATATTTCGATAATTTCGATCTTTTTTTGTGGCAATCAATTGAACAATCCCGAAAACTCTGTTATTCTTGAAAAATAAGCATTGATTAATGTGGGTGAACAAATGCTGCTAGAACAAAGGACGTGTCAGGTGGTAGTCATAGGTGGAGGGTCTGTCGGGCTGCTGTATGCAGCAAGGCTCGCACTTGCTGGACAACCTGTTACGATTGTTACACGCAGTTCACTCCAGGCGAATCAGCTAAATGAACGCGGGCTCAGCTTTCAAAAGCTGAATGGCGAAACAGTCACTGTTCCCGTCACTGCCAGCTCCATTGATGAAGGATTGCCTGAAGGGAATCTGTATCTGTTAACTGTAAAACAGCCAGATTTGCACAGCTTGCTTCCAGCTTTACAAAGGGTAGACCTTGGGGCAAGGGTGATCGCTTTGCAAAATGGCATGGGTCATTACGAATTGCTTCGAACCGTTCTAACGGAGACACAGTGCTTCTTTGCGATTAATACGGAAGGAGCAAGGAGATTGTCGCCTACAGAAGTCGTGCATACCGGTACAGGTACTTTGCGCGTAGGTTCTTGGGAGACTTCTGATTGCAGTGATCCACTGATTCGCTCATTTGTCGAGTGGGCGTTATCAACAGGCATGGAGGCTGTCTATGAAAAGACAATACAGCCCTTCGCTTGGCGCAAGCTCATCGCAAATGCGCTGATCAATCCGTTAACCGCGCTTTTTGAAATCCCAAATGGTGCTCTCCTCGAAAATCCACATACGCAACAACTCATGCGTGCTTTATTTGTGGAAGCAGCTACGGTGGCTGCGTATGCCGGACAAAAAATCGAGGATACAGACTTGCAGGAAATTGTCTCCATTTGCCGAAATACTTCCCGTAATCTTTCCTCCATGCTGCAGGATATAAAGAAGCGCAGACCGACGGAAGTGCAGTCTATCAACGGCTATCTCGTCCAAGTGGGACACAAGGCCGGGATTCCGACTCCGCTGCACGAAACCTTGCTTCGCGTTATCCTTCTTAAGTCAGACATGGGAATACGGAAGGAGGGAGGCGACAGTAGATGACCTTTTTGGCGAATGTCTGGGCCTATTTGTGGGGGACGCTGACGGTTGTGCCGTTTCTCGGATTTCCGATCGTTTATTTCAGCTTGTATGGAATGACGCGGAACAAGAAATTGGCAGGCCGCTTCGCGATAAATATCACGAATCTTTTGGTGATTCGTTCTGCCGTTTCCGCTTACGAACTGATCTGGCCAGAGGCTTTTTCCGCTTGGTGGTGGGTATTCTGCTTTTACCTGGTGGTAATCGTGCTCCTTGGGTGGGTACAGATGAAGTGGAAGGGACGGCTCTCCCTCAAAAAGGTAGGATTTTCGGCTTGGCGGTTGTCGTTTCTCTGGTTTGGAATCGTCTACATAGTGCTGTTTACGACCGGAATTATCAAAACGATGGGTGTCGTGTAAAGCACTGTTGATACATATCGTATTTATTCCGATAAGAAAGAAGGTTGGAACTATGCGACTTCCCATCGAGACCATCGGTCATAAGATTCGAATGATTCGGAAAGAACGCGGCTTTACCTTGGAAATTATGGCAGGCAAGACAGGGTTAAGCAAAGGTTTGCTGAGCCAAGTAGAGCGTGGAATTTCGCAGCCGTCGCTGGATTCGCTGTGGAAAATCACCAAAGCTCTGGAGTCACCGATTATTCATTTTTTCGAAGATATTGATCAAAAGCAGGTGCATGTGACTCGCTTGCAAAAACGCAGACAACTGGTCTTTCCTGAATCGACGGGCACTTATTCGCTACTCTCGATGGGAGGTAGTGCCAAGCTGGGGATGCTAGAAGTGCGACTGATGCCTGGAGAAATGGCTGTCGACAAGTTCGTGCAGTCAGAGGGAGAAGAGTGCTTCACGGTCATTACTGGTAGTGTGACAGCGCGCTTCAACGATGAAGAGCATGTATTGGAAGCAGGAGACAGTATTTCATTTGACAGCAGCAAAACACACTCAATCGAAAATACAGGAGAAACGGAAGCTTTGTTAATCTGGTCCGTCACCCCTCCGCAATTTTAATGCAAGCGCGAACAAGCCTGTATTACACTTTGACAACCCATTAAAGTGGGTTGTCTTGTTTTTTGTGGCTGTGGAGCATGTTATAATTTTGGTTGACCATGGCCCTAAGAAAGGTGAGCTAGCATGAATGTTGAATGTCTCGCGCTTCCATTGGCGAATCCGCTGGCACAGGAGTACCAGCAGCAAAATGCCTCTGCATTACAGTTTTTTGCACATAATCCCTACCGTGAACAGTCCTACCGAGAACGCGTGGAATGGCTTCAAAGTCAATCCTATCCTCACCGGAACCAGCTCGTGGAAGGCTTATATCATTTTAATAAAGAGATGGGTACTCACCCTGAAGCACTGAATAATATCGAGTTGCTCAAACAGCCTGACACCTATGTGGTTATCGGCGGTCAGCAAGCAGGAGTTCTGGGTGGACCACTCTATACGGTCAACAAAGCTGTTCATCTGATTCAGGCAGCGAAGAGGTTGTCTGCCGAGCTTCAGGCGAACGTCATTCCGGTGTTTTGGATTGCTGGCGAAGACCATGACATCGATGAGATCGATCATGTGTACTGGGCAGCGGACGATGGGAAGCGCCTGCAAAAAGAGCGACTGGCTCTGAACAAAAAGGGCCGCCAATCGGCAAGTACGCTCCCCTTGGAACCTGAGCTGTGTACGCAGTTCCTGGAAAAGTTTTTCCAGGGACAGACAGAGACTGCCGAAACCAAACAGATTCGTGAGCTGCTGACGCAGACTGCGGCAGATTCGCGTACAGTCGCAGAGTGGTTTGCCCGCTTGATGGCAAAACTGTTTGGCAAGCACGGTCTTGTTCTGGTTGAATCCTCGTTGCCGTTTGTTCGTGAACTACAGCAACCCATCTTTTCCCAGATCATTGAAAACAATGAGCAAATGGCAAAGGTGTTGCTACGGGCAGCGGATCGGATTTCAACGGCTGGCTATCCGCTTCAATTGCAAGTGGAAGAGCATCAAGCTAATTTGTTCGTCTATGAGGGCAATGATCGATTGCTGCTAGAACGTCACGGGGAGCGCTTTATCAATCGGAGACGTTCTTACAGTCGCGATGAATTGCTCAAGCAGGTTGCGGATTCACCGGAGCGTTTTAGCACAAATGTCGTTAGCCGTGGGTTGATGCAGGAGCATCTGTTTCCTACGCTTGCCTTCATTGGAGGTCCGGGCGAGATTGCTTATTGGGCATTTTATCGGGAGGTATTCGAGCTATTCGGGATGCAGATGCCGATCGTATTGCCTCGTATGTCCATTACCCTTGTAGAAGGTGCTCAACAGAGACTGCTGGAGAGCTTGGGGCTTTCTATTGAACAAGTTTTGACTGATTTCACCGCTTGGAAAACCGAGTGGTCGAAAAACCAGGGGCCACATCCGTTGGAGCAGCAATTCGCATCGGCACGGGAGTCGATCATGTCGATTTATCGTCCGTTGGTAGAGGAGGTTGTTTCTCTGGATGGCGGATTGCGTGGCCTGGCTGAGAAAAATAGTAAGCTGCTGCTAGAACAAGTATCCTTTTTGGAAGAGCGTCTGATTCGTTCGCTACAGCAAAAAGATGACGTGGAGCATGTGCGCGTCCAACGAATTGAGACCGCTTTGTTGCCTGAAGGTGGGTTGCAAGAAAGAAAGCATTCGTTTTTCCCGTTTGCAAATAAGTATGGTCTTGGCTTGATTGACCGATTGGTAAATGCGCCATTCGCGCATGATGGTACTCATCAACTTTATTACCTGTAAAATGCAGCACAAAATAGTCGGATCGTCCTAGAAGTGGACCCGGCTATTTTTTTGTTGTTTAAGCTGATGGAAAACTTTTCTTCCAATTATGCCGAAACTTTTCCGACAAATTCTGCGTCTTAGTAGTAATGGATTGTTTTAGGGGAAAGGTGGTACTCGGGATGCAGTTTACATTACAACAAATCGGGAAAAAAGCCACTCTACTAGTTGTTAGCTTGTCGGTTTTTTTGACGGGCATTGCAACTGCAGGATTGAAAACGGCTGACGCACGGGAAGAATACGTAGCCAATTCCCCTGCATTTATCGACACAAATGGACATTGGGCAGCAAAAGAAATAGGGATTGCGACCAAAAAAGGATTGATTAAAGGCTTTCCCGACGGAACCTTTAAGCCAGAGCAAACAGTGACGCAAGAACAGTTTTTATCCCTGATTGAACGCGTCATTCCTTCCTTTACAGGTCATGAGCCTGACAGCTTTATCAAAGAGACCTACTTGCAGGCTGCTGCGGGACGTTGGTCGGAAAAAACCTATCATCATTTGGCTTCAGCGGGTATCATGCCATCTGGGAAACCGACGGAAAGCATGACGCGGTTGGAAGCGGCAAGGACCTTGCTGGCAGCTATCGGGCATCAATCAGAAGGGGAAAAATATCGGGGAACGACAGCGAAGTTTTTCACGGATCTTTCGGTCGAAAATGAAGCACAGGTGATGACGGTCTACCCTGCCTATAAAATGGGGATTTTGGCTGGCTTTCCAGATGGAAGCTTCCGTCCAGATGACAAAATCAACAGAGCACAGGCAGTCGTCTTGTTAAATCGTTTGGAAACAAAAATTGATGAGCTGTACCCTGGCAATGTATCGGAAAGCGAGAAAAAGGCAATGACACAAGCGGTCTCGTCATTTGTAGGAGACGTGATGGATCAGCAAAAGATTCGTCGTTTTGATGACTTGGTCGCGTATGTAAAGAAAAACAATCTGCCTGTCAGCGAATCGTTTTTACGTGAGCATTTCTCATTTATGCAGTATGAAGTGTATGATTATGTCCGGTTTCCGCAATTTAATGAGCTGATGTACTTTGCAAAAATCGGAATGAATAAATACAGAATGACTGTTCAATATTACGCTGGAGATTTGGGAGGAAGTGTCGATCGCACGTTTTACCTTTCCTCGAGCGATGGCAAAACGTTTCGACTGATTGGAAAAGATGAATAAGAAAAAAGGCTGGGACATGTCCCCAGCCTTTTTTCGTGTCAGGCATGACGTTTTTGCCAGATAAAAAGGACGAGTGCAATCAAGAGCGGATAGAGAGCGGACCACCCCAAAAAAGGATAGAGTCCTACTGTACAAACGAGTGAAGTCCAGGAAGCGGTACGTCCTACGCGACTATTGCGCAAGAGTCGGACCCCAGCCAGACACCCGCCGATGTAAGTTGCAAAAAAGGTAGCATTGGGCAGTTCGATAAGTCTCGACAAGTCGATTACGTCGAAATAGAGTACACCGAGAACGACGACAAAACAAAGAGAGAGAAACAGAAGCCCTCCGGTTGGTGTCCGGTATTTGGCGTGAAGAGTACCAAACCAGCGAGGAGCGATCTTTTCTTGCGCCAACGAATAGGCGATGCGGGAAGCAGCACCAATGTAAGCGTTGGCTGTTGCGATACAAATGAACAAGGCAGTTACGGCTACAATCCATCCACCGATCGGACCCAGGGAGAGTTGAACCATGACACTGAGCGAGGCAGCGGAGATGCCGACCCCGTAGCTATGCGTAGCGACAGTCATAAAGGCAACGGCAAAATACAAGAGAGCGACGATTCCTGCACTCCACAAAACCCCGCGAATCGCGTTTTTCGCAGGATCGACGAATTCCTCTGAGAGATGCGTCACGGCTTCCCACCCAATGAAGCACCAGAACATCAAACCTGCTGCTTGCACGACACTCAACCAACCGTTTGGCATAAAAGGGGTAAAGTGAGTGACAGATGCATGCGGAATGCTTGCGACGACAGCCAAAATCAAAATCGTGATAATCAGCGAGACAACAAACGTTTGGACACGCGCAGCTACATGCAAGCCTACAACATTCATCATAAGGACAGCGAGAAGAAGCAGTGCAGCCGCCACATATACTTGCCACTCACTCCAGTTCAGCAGGATCGCAATGTAGTTGGCCCCTGTCACACTCAGGATCGGTGCGCCAATCGGGACAGACAAGAGAAAGAACCAGCCAACCATGTTTCCGAATTGATCTCCGTACGCTGTCCGTACAAATGTGGAGACGCCACCTGAGCTCGGATAACGAGCAGATAACAGCCCCATCGTAATGGCCATGGGCAGAACGAGAATAGACATGACGAGCCAAGCTAAAATGGAAGCAGGACCAGCCTTCTCGGCTGCGAGTCCGGGGATGAGCAGTACGCCGGAACCGATCACCGCCCCGATGTATAAGGCGACGATTTGCGGAAGTCGCAGTGTTTTGGCTAGACCGGGGGCTTGCGTGGATAATTTCCCCATGGGTAGATCCCTCACTTTTTTTACTTACCATGTCGTTGGTAACTGAAGTGTAGCATAGACTTAATCATCGGAGTTATCTATAATATTAGATAATTCAAATCGATTTTTTCGATGAAAAGAGGGGGAAATCTGGATACTCGTTATTTGCAAACATTCCGTGAAGTAGCAAAATGCCAGAGCTTTACACGTGCAGCAGAAATGTTAGGCTACGCGCAGTCGAGTGTAACAGCCCAAATTCAAAATCTGGAATCGGAGTTCGGTGTCAGCCTATTCGAGCGTTGGGGCAAAAAAATCAGGCTTACCCACGCAGGTGAAGTGCTGCTCGGTTACAGTGAACAGCTACAAGCCGTATTAGATGAGGCAAAAGCGAATCTGTCAGAGCAAGCACATCTGGCGGGAACATTGAGTATCGGAACAGTGGAGTCATTGGCGGCCTTTTATTTACCCCCTTATTTGCAAAAATTTCGCTTGGAGCAGCCGCGTATGCGGATCATGCTTGCGCCGGGTATCTGCCAAGACTTGAGACAAGGGGTAAAGGAAGGGAAGTTCGATTTCGCCTTTGTGCTCGATTGGCTCCAAGATCAATCTGAGCTGACAAATGTCGTTTTAGGTGAGGAAAAACTAGTTGTTGTTGCTGCACCTACCCATCCGCTGGCGAAAAAAGAGAAGGTAGAAACTCTCGATTTTACAGGGGAAACCTGGATTTTTACAGAAAAGGGATGCAGTTACCGAGGGATGATGGAATCGGTGCTGCGTGAAACAGGGGCCACTGTAGAGTCTTCATTTGAGTTCGGCAGTCTGGAAGCGATTAAACAGTGTGTTGCTTATGATTTAGGAATTGCATTACTGCCGAAAATTGCCGTACAGGAAGAAGTGAAAAATGGTACACTTGTGATACTCCCCTTTTCCCATCCGGATATCCGTGTTTTCCGGCAGTTGGTCTACCATAAAAAGAAGTGGATGCCACAGGCTTTGCTGCGCTTTTTGGAGCTGCTAACGGTAGAAAGCGCAGTGCCGTAAACTGCCGATAATAGGAAAAACAGGTGATGGTTGAACTTGCGTATGATATGATAGGTAAGGTTGCTTTATGAGATAAAAGGAGGTCCATCCATACATGAACACAGTGTCTGAAAGCATCGTAAAAGATATGTCGTTGGCACACAACGGCCATCTGAAAATTGATTGGGTAAAAGAACACATGCCTGTCCTTAACCGCATTCGTGAGCGCTTTGAAAAAGAGCAGCCGTTTGCAGGCCTGAAAGTTGCGATCTCCTTGCACTTGGAAGCGAAAACGGCTTATCTGGCAAAAGTAGTTCAAGCTGGTGGCGCTGAAGTAACCATTACTGGTTCCAACCCGCTGTCCACGCAGGATGACATTTGCGCAGCATTGGTAGAAGACGGTATTCGCGTATTTGCGAAATACAACCCAGATCCTGTTGAATACAAAGAGCATCTGATCAAAACACTGGAAACTCGTCCTGACCTGATCATTGACGACGGTGGCGACCTGATCACGATTTTGCACAGCGAGCGCCGTGATCTGTTGTCTCAAGTACGTGGTGGTGCAGAAGAAACGACAACAGGTATTCTGCGTCTGAAAGCGTTGGAGAAAGAAGGCAAGCTGGAATTCCCGATGGTTGCCGTAAACGATGCATTCTGCAAATACTTGTTCGATAACCGCTATGGTACGGGTCAATCCGTATGGGATGGTATCAACCGTACAACAAACCTCGTAGTAGCTGGTAAAACGGTTGTGGTAGCTGGCTATGGCTGGTGCGGTAAAGGTGTAGCGATGCGTGCAAAAGGTTTGGGCGCAAAAGTAATCGTAACCGAAATCGACCCAATCAAAGCGGTAGAAGCTTACATGGATGGATTTGAAGTAATGCCAATGCTCGAAGCTGCGAAGCATGGTGACTACTTCGTAACAGTGACAGGTAACCGCGATATCATCAGCAAAGAGCATTTTGCAGTGATGAAAGATGGCGCAATCTTGTCCAACGCGGGTCACTTCGATGTCGAAGTAAACAAGGTCGATCTGACTGCAATGTCGACATCTTCCCGTATTGTGCGTAAAGATATTGAAGAATTTGTCCTGGCTGATGGTCGAAAAGTGTATTTGCTCGCAGAAGGCCGCCTCGTGAACCTGGCTGCTGGCGACGGACATCCGGCTGAAATCATGGATATGACCTTTGCTCTGCAAGCGGTATCCTTGGCTTATGTCAATGAACAGTACAAAAACATTGGCAAGCAAGTGCTGAACGTACCATTCGAGTTGGATCAAATGGTGGCTCAGTACAAGTTGGAAGCTCTGAACATCGGAATCGACAAATTGACAGATGAGCAAAAATCTTACCTGGAAAGCTGGGTCGAATAGTCCCTCGAATCCCGTCTTTTCCCGGCAAAAAAATAAGCGAAAAAATCCTGCTTACAAACGCAGGATTTTTTTTTATAATAACAAATAGGTACCAGGTGGGGAAAAGTGGGGGAAAGTGGAGCCAAGCGACAGGAAAGTGGGGGACCAGGGCGTGTTCATGGGGGAATATCAGCACAGCATCGACGAAAAAGGCCGCCTGACGATCCCAGCCAAATTCCGTGAAGGGCTAGGCACTTCCTTTGTAATTACCCGCGGGCTGGACCAATGTTTGTTTGCTTATCCGCAAGATGAGTGGAAACAACTAGAGGAAAGACTCAAGTCTCTCCCATTTACAAAAGCAGATGCTCGCGCATTTACACGATTTTTCTTTTCAGGTGCCACCGAATGCGAGTGGGACAAGCAGGGAAGGGTAAACATACCACCCAATTTACGTGAGCATGCAGGCATGCAAAAAGAATGTGTGATCATCGGGGTGTCAAACCGTGTAGAGGTATGGAGCAAGGAACGCTGGGAAGATTATTTTGCCCAGTCAGAAGGCTCTTTTGGAGAAATTGCCGAAAAACTGGTTGATTTTAATTTGTAGCAGCGAGAAGAACAGGAGTGACGACATTGTCGTTTCATCACGTAACCGTTTTGATGGATGAGGCTGTCGCAGGGCTAAACATACGTCCTGGAGGCATTTATGTAGACTGTACACTCGGTGGAGCTGGGCATAGCAGCTTGATTGCTTCCAAGCTGACGGAGGGCGGTCGACTTATCGCCATCGATCAGGACGACTGGGCACTGGATAATGCCCGCGAAAGACTCGCTTCCTATATGGATAGAGTCACGCTGGTAAAGAGCAACTTCCGCCATATCAAAGACATTGTGAGAGATTTAGGCTTGGCAGGTGTGGACGGGGTATTGTTTGACCTCGGGGTATCCTCTCCGCAATTGGACGAGGGAGAGCGTGGCTTCAGCTACAATGCCGATGCGCCCTTGGATATGAGAATGGATCAACAAGCGTCTTTGTCCGCCTATGACATTATCAATGAGTGGGATGAAGAAGAGATTGCCAAGATCATTTGGCTGTACGGAGAAGAGAAATTTTCCCGGCGAATTGCCCGGCAAATCGTACAACAACGCAAGAAGCAGCCGATCCAAACAACAGGTGAACTCGTTGAGTTGATCAAGGAAGGAATTCCTGCTGCTGCGCGTCGCACCGGACCCCATCCGGCGAAACGCACCTTTCAGGCAATTCGGATCGCAGTCAATGATGAACTGGATGCATTCAAAGAGGCCGTCGTCGATGCTATTGAGGTTTTGAATCCAGAAGGTCGCGTAAGTGTCATCACGTTTCATTCATTAGAGGACAGAATCTGCAAACAAATTTATCAAGACTTTTCAAAAGGATGCACGTGCCCGCCAGCTTTTCCGATTTGCACATGCGGAAATAAAGCGGTAGTCAAAGTCATTACAAAGAAGCCGATTTTGCCATCAGAAGAAGAATTAGAAGCAAACAAGCGTGCACGATCAGCTAAACTACGGGTAGCGGAGAAGCTGTAGACCGGGATCGACGAGAAGGGGAGGGAGAAGCGATGAGTTATTACTACCGAGGAAATCTAGCTATGGAGTTGGAACAAAAATCCCGCTCTGTAACGAAAACAACAAAGCGCACGGTTCGAATCAAGCCAACGATTCCGACCGGAGAAAAATTGCTGTATCTCTTATTTATCTCGTTAACCGTTGTCGGCTTGGGTCTAGTGGGTGTCCGCTACTCGCAAATTTCTCAGTTGAATTACGAAATCCAAAGCACCAAACATGAAAATCGTGTGACGGCAGAAAAAAATTCAACATTGAAATTGCAAATTGAACAAATGACCAACCGGGATCGCCTGCAAAAAGAAGCAGAGAAGCAGGGGATGGTATACAATCCAGCAGCTGTACATACGATTGGGAAACCAGGAGTACAAGCGAGTTCTCTGCCTCAAACACAACCCCAAAAACCTTAAATGTTACTGCTCTGACGTGCGGTAACATTTTTTCTTAGATGAACCCGAGTCTACTCCTGACTCGGCTAGGTTGCGTTCGGTTCCCCTAAGCCTTTCTTGGGAGCCGGGCGATTTTTGATGCGACGGAGTTGAATGGAGATGGAATGGAAACGAAAAGTAAATTGGCGAATTCTCGTGGTAGCCTTATGCCTGATCTTGATCTTCTCTACGTTGAGCTTTCGAATTTATTGGATCCAAACGGCAGAGGCTGCCAGAATTATGGAAACTGCACAAAAGCAGTGGGACAGAGAACATGTTTTGAAGCCAAAGCGTGGAGCGATCTATGATCGAAACGGAGAGATTTTGGCGTATGAGGGTAAGGCATATACGGTAAATGCAAGGCTGAAGCCACTTGATGCGAGAGACGAAGATGTGGTGAAAGACCCTTACTACACAGCGAATATGCTGGCTCCGATTTTGAATGCGCCTGTTCAGGAATTGGTGAAGAATTTGACCAAGCAGAACAAAGTAGTGGAATTGGGGCGCTACGGTCAAAAGATCAGTGAAGAGCAAAAGAACCGCATTCTGGAATTGCAATATCCGAAGCTTCCTAGTGGAGAGCAAGTTAAAAAGAACCAGCTCCCAGGCATCTATTTGACTGAAACGACTCGCCGGATTTATCCGAATAACGCCTTCGCTTCCCATGTGATCGGTTATCTTGATTTGTATGATGAACCGAAAATGGGGATCGAGCTGCAATTGAACCCACAATTAGCTGGCGAAAAGGGACATATTTCCTACCAGAGGGATCGTGCAGGCTACCAGCTCCCAGACGGAGAAGGGGAGTACATTCCTGCAAAAGATGGCTTGGATGTTTATCTCACCATTGATCGCCAAATACAGGATTATGTTGAACAAGCGCTTGACAAGGTGGAGCAGCAGTACAAGCCACAGGGCATGACGGTTATTGTAGCCGACCCGCAAACGGGTGAGGTTTTGGCGATGGGCAACCGCTCGCAGTTTAATCCGAATACGTACTACAACGGGATTGCTAATTACAATAACCATGCTGTCACCACGATGTTTGAGCCGGGATCTACGTTTAAGATTATTACGCTTGCCGCAGCGATTGAAGAAAAAATGTTTAATCAGAATGAAACCTATCAATCAGGTGCTTATACCATCAAGGGGCAGATTCCGATCCGTGACCACAACAATGGTGCCGGTTGGGGAACCATCACCTTTTTGGAAGGGGTTCAGCGATCCAGTAACGTATTGTTCGCTAAGTTGGGTTATGAACGGTTGAAGCTGGAAGGTCTGAAGAAATACTTCAAAAAATTCGGGATGGGTGAAAAGACCGGAATTGAGCTTCCCTACGAGAAAGAAGGAAGTTTGATCAACCTGGAAAAACCTCGGTCACCACGTGACTGGGCCGCAACAACGTATGGACAAGCAGCGACGGTCACGGCGATCCAGCAGGTTGCCGCTGTAGGGGCGATCGCGAATGGAGGAGAGCTTCTAAAGCCTCATATTGTAAAAGAAATGCGTGATCCTCACACGGGAGCAGTCGTCAATCGCACGCAACGTGAGGTTGTGGAGCGAGTAGTAAGTGAAGCGACTGCGAAACAGACACGCGACATTTTGGGTAAGGTTGTCTCAGAGAAGCCCGGGACTGGTACACTCTATCAGATCGAAGGGTACCAAGTAGCAGGAAAGACGGGAACGGCACAAAAATATGATCCCAACACAGGGAAAATTATGGATGGCCGTTACGTTGGTTCTTTCATCGGTTTTGCGCCAAAAGACAACCCGAAGCTGTTAGTTTATGTCGTCATTGACGATCCGCAAACAGATGCATGGTACGCGCTGTGGGGGCAGATGATGCTCGCTCCCATGTTTACATCCATTATGGAACGCAGTCTTCAATATTTGCAGCAGCAGCCTGATTTGTCCTTAGTCAAGAATAAACAGATTGATAAGGCGAAGCCGAAAAAAGAAGCGCAGGCAGCACTGGCATCCTCGCCTGCTACACCGAAGACATTGCCTAAGTTTGAAGGGATGTCCACGACAGCTGCTCAATTGCGAGCGAAGCAGGACAATTTGACGGTAACAGTAGCCGGGACAGGTACGAAAATCGTCAAACAGTATCCGGAAGCCTATGATCAGGTCGTTCCAGGTGAACAGATCATCCTCGTAACTGACAGGGTAAAAGGAACGAAGATGCCTGATTTCAAAGGAAAATCATTACGGGACGTCATGGAGTTCAGCTCTTTGATCAATCTCGAAATGAAATCGACTGGAACTGGCTTCGTCACCCAACAAAGTATTCCTCCGGGAACGATCCTCCAGGGCACAGAGCTGCTTCAGGTGACGCTGCAATCCGTGTCGGAACCACCTGTGCCGACCACGCCTCCTTCAGGTCAGGAGGGCAGCACAGTGCCTGCTACAACAACACCAAACAATCCAGGGCAGAATGCTACTACAAATCCAACAGGTGGAAATAATCCGGCTCCACCATCTTCCGGTCAGCAAACTGGTTCTGGTCAACAAACTGGGCAAGGTGGAGCAGCACAGCCGCCAGCATCTGGACAGGCACCTCCTCCAGACAAACCAGGAGACCAGGCAACGCAAACACCGACAACTCCATAGTTCTAACTAGTCCCCCCTGCGAATAAGGTTAAGAAGAGACAACCTATTTGAGGGGGGACTCGCTTTGCGGGTATCCAATGCTACTGTACGCCGTCGCATTTTTATCATCTTGATTGTAGGAGTCGTTTTGTATTCGGCACTTGTCACCCGTTTGGGTTATGTCCAATTGATAGAAGGACCAAAACTCTCGCAAATGTCAGATGAACTGCTCAAGCGGGAAATTAAATTTCAACCCAATCGCGGTCGCATTCTAGACAGAAGTGGCAATGAGCTCGTGACGAATATGACCGTCCCCACATTGGTATCGGTAGGGGCTCAAATCAAAGACCCTAAAGAAACAGCGAGACAGCTCGCCGTCATTTTGGAGCAAAAAGAAGAAGATGTATTTCGCGCCATTACGAAAAAAGAAATGAGTAACAACCAGATTCCTGGTGGAAGAAAACTGTCTGTTGAAAAGGCGAGAAAAATACAAGAACTCAATTTGCCAGGTATATACTTGGCAGGGGATACGAAGCGTTTTTACCCGAACGGTAATATGGCAGCCCATATTCTTGGTTTCACAGGCATTGACAATCAAGGGCTGACAGGGCTTGAAAAAATTTATGATCCCTTCTTGATGGGGACTGAGGGGCATATCTCATTTCCGTCAGATGCCAAAGGGCGCGTACTGCCAGGTGGAACCGAAGACTACGTAGCACCCGTGAACGGCATGGACATGTATTTAACACTCGACAGTACCATCCAATCGTTTATCGAACGCGAGCTGGATCAGGCGGTCGTCGCGTATCAGCCAGATGATGTTCTGGCGATCGCCATGAATCCAAAGACAGGAGAAATATTGGGGATGGGAAGTCGCCCGACTTTTCAACCGGATGCGTACAGAGACTATCCTTCCGAGGTGTACAATAGAAATCTCCCTATCTGGAAAACATACGAGCCTGGTTCCACATTCAAGATTGTGACATTGGCAGCTGCTTTAAACGAAGGTGTCATCAATTTGAACGAGGGCTTTTACGATCCGGGATTCATAAACGTGGCCGGGAAGCGATTGCGCTGCTGGAAGCGGCAGGGGCATGGACAGGAAACGATGCTGGAAGTGGTAGAGAATTCTTGTAACCCTGGCTTCGTTACGATGGGCCAGCGACTGCAAAAAGAACGACTTTTTGACTACATCAAAAAATTTGGCTTCGGACAAAAGACAGGGATCGATTTGATCGGCGAAGAAAACGGGCTGTTATTCAACTTGAATAAAGTGGGACCGGTAGAGCTGGGTACGACTTCTTTCGGTCAAGGCGTATCGGTAACGCCGATTCAACAAATGGCTGCGGTCTCGGCTGCTATCAATGGTGGCAAACTTATGAAGCCGTTTGTCGCCAAAGAATGGCGGGATAGTGTGACACACGATGTCGTAGCGAGGACCTTGCCAACGGAAGTTCGACAGGTGATTACGGAAGAGACCTCCGCCAAAGTTCGGCATGCCCTGGAAAGTGTAGTCGCTCAAGGAACGGGTAATAAGGCATATATTGAAGGATATCGGGTAGGAGGAAAGACGGGAACTGCGCAAAAAGTAAAAAATGGCCGTTACGTTGACGGGGAATACATCGTGTCGTTTATCGGCTTTGCGCCAGCTGATGATCCACAGCTCGTCGTATATTTCGCCGTAGATAATCCGAAAGCACTGGCGTTTGGTGGATTGATTGCCGCTCCGAGTGTAAAAAGTATCATGGAATCCTCCCTTCAACATTTGAATGTACCGAAGCGAAAAGATGGCATCCCCAAGGAAATTAACAAAGCACTTGGAGAAAGGGCGCCAATCGAAGTACCAAACATGGTCGGACAATCCATGAGAGACGTAGTGACGACGTATGATACTCTGCCGCTAGTCGTTTCGGGTAAAGGTCAGTACGTCATCCAGCAGTCCCCTGCACCCGGAGTAAAAATTGATGAGGGCGGAAAAATTCGCATATACCTTGGTGACAAATTGACCAATTAGCTATAAAATGAGATTTCGAAGGCGGAGGGGAGTAGGCTTGTCTACGTTCGCTCTGCCTTTGTTCGTCAAGACTGCGCCTAAATGATCGGCGTAGCCAAGTACAAATGTTCAAATTTCTGTCTATACTAGTTGGAGAATGGGGTGCCTGTTTCATGTTTCTACGGGATCTGCTCATGCCTTTGTTGCCAGTAACGGTTTCGGGGGATGACAGCATGGAGATTACGGGTTTGACAGCAGACTCGCGCCAGGTAAAGCCCGGCTACTTGTTTGTCTGTCTGACTGGATATACCGTGGATGGACATACGTTCGCGGCCCAGGCGGTGAAGGATGGTGCCGTTGCCGTGTTATCCGAACAAGATCTGGACGTGCCAGCGACTATTGTCAAAGTACCGGATACCCGGCGGGCAATGGCTATGCTGGCTGATCGTATTTTCGGATCTCCTACGAAAGAAGTAAAAGTCATTGGCGTAACGGGGACAAATGGCAAGACGACCACTACGCATCTGATCGACAAAATTTTGAGCGATCAAAGCAAGCAAACAGGCTTAATCGGAACGATCCATATGAGAATTGGAGACGTAACGGAGGAAGTCAAAAATACGACTCCGGATGCCATAGATCTGCAAAGAAGCTTTCGTCGCATGTGCGATGTAAACACAGACTATGCGATTATTGAGGTTTCCTCTCATGCACTGGAGCTGGGAAGAGTCCGCGGTTGCGAAATCCATACAGCGGTTTTCACCAACCTGACGCAGGATCACCTCGACTATCATAAAACGATGGAAAACTATCGCTACGCCAAATCATTGTTGTTTTCCCAGCTGGGCAACAGCTATGACACAGACCGTTTAAAAACAGCTGTACTGAATGCGGATGATGAGGCGTCCGAATTATATGCTACCGTTACACCGGCGCGAGTCATTACATACGGCATTGATCAACCGGCAGATGTAAGGGCAAAGCAAATCGAAATCACCAGTAAAGGAACTTCTTTTACAGTCGAAAGCTTCGCTGGCAGTGCGCGTCTGAACTTGAAGCTGATGGGAAAGTTCAATGTGTATAACGCTTTGGCAGCCATCGCGGTTACACTCGCAGAAGGTATTCCACTAGAAGAAATCAAAGCGAGCCTGGAAGCAGTATCGGGCGTAAATGGGCGATTTGAAGCAGTAGATGCTGGTCAGCCGTTTGCCGTACTCGTCGACTATTCCCACACGCCAGACAGCTTGGAAAATGCGTTGATGACAGTCAAAGAATTTGCGCGTGGCAACGTATTTTGCATCGTTGGCTGCGGAGGCGACAGGGATCGAACCAAACGCCCAATCATGGCGCAAATTGCAACGAAATATGCGGATCTGACCGTCTTAACATCAGATAATCCGCGCTCAGAGGAGCCGCAGGCGATTCTCGATGACATGCTGGCTGGCTTGTCAGAAGTGGCACCTGATCGTTATACGGCACTGGCAGACCGACGCGAAGCGATTGCGCATGCCGTTTCGCTTGCAAAGCCGGATGATGTGATCTTGATCGCCGGAAAAGGACACGAAACGTATCAAATTATAAAAGACCAGGTATTGCCCTTCGATGACCGTGAAGTTGCGCGCGAAGCGATTGCCCGGTACAACCAAGAATAAAACAGATGCCACACACTGCATCGAAAGAAAGGAGGCTCGGGCATGTTCGTTGACAACGTCCTAATCGTCACGATCGTCGCTGCGTTTCTCATCGCCGTACTCATTGGCCCATTGTTTATTCCATTCCTTCGCCGCCTGAAATTTGGGCAGGCAATTCGTGAGGAAGGACCGCAATCCCATTATAAGAAGGCTGGAACTCCCACCATGGGAGGCACCATCATTCTTTTGGCACTCATATTTACCGTGCTGAAGTTTGCTAATGCGAAAATGGAAATTTACTTCCTGTTATTGGTGACTCTCGGATACGGTTTAATCGGGTTTCTGGATGATTTCATCAAAATCAAGAAAAAACGCAACCTCGGGTTGACCGCCAAACAGAAGTTTGCTGGTCAGATTGTCTTGGCAATCGGCGCTTATATTTTGCTGCTCATGATGGGGCATGACACGTCTATCCATCTGCCAGGTACACCGTGGAAGCTGGAGCTCGGCTATTTCTACTTCCCATTCCTGTTGTTCCTCTTGGTGGGTACAACGAATGCCGTTAACATCACAGATGGCGTGGATGGACTTTTAGCAGGGACGGGAGCGATTGCTTTTGGTGCTTATGCGATCATCGCATGGTTTGGTCAAGATTATGACACCGCAATTTTTAGTGCGGCTGTTGTAGGTGCGCTACTTGGCTTCCTCGTCTTCAATGCACATCCGGCACGCGTGTTCATGGGTGATACTGGTTCACTCGGACTTGGTGGAGCGCTGGCGGGAATTGCAATCATGACCAAGACGGAATTGCTCTTGGCTATTATCGGTGGGGTATTTGTTGTCGAGACGCTCTCTGTTATTATGCAGGTAGTCTCCTTTAAGACACGTGGAAAGCGCATTTTCCGTATGAGTCCCCTGCATCATCATTTTGAATTAACAGGCTGGTCAGAGTGGCGCGTGGTTGTCACGTTCTGGCTCGTCGGTATGTTCTTTGCTGGATTGGGTGTATACCTTGAGGTGGTGACAATCAGATGATGCGTTTTCAAGATAAGCATGTCGTCGTTATTGGTATGGCAAAGAGCGGTGTCGCAGTGGCAAAACTGCTACACCGCTTTGGTGCTCATGTCGTCGTAAATGATAAAAAACCACGTGAAGAAGCGGTGGGGATAGAAGAGCTGGAATCGTTGGGGATTCCGGTCATTTGCGGCTATCACCCAGATGATCTGATTCATGAAGGAGTAGCGCTTGTGGTTAAAAATCCGGGGATTCCGTATGAAGCGGCACCCGTCAAGCAGGCGCAGGCACTTGGTATTCCTGTGGTGACGGAAGTGGAGCTGGCCTCCCAGATTGCCAAGGCACCGATTATCGGCATTACAGGCTCCAATGGCAAGACCACGACCACTACGCTCGTCGGACTGATTTTTAAAGAAGCGGGTCTGGATGCGAAGGTAGGAGGCAACATTGGTACCGTGTTGTGCGGCCTGGCGGAGGAAGCTGGTCCCGATGAATGGCTCGTTGCCGAATTGAGTAGCTTCCAACTGATGGGGACAAGGGAATTCCGCCCGCATATCGGTGTTTTGCTCAATCTGTATCCTGCACATCTGGATTACCATCACACCATGGAAGAGTATTTGGCAGCCAAACTGAAAATGTTTGCGAACCAAACGGCAGATGACGCAGCTATCTTGCCATATGACCAACCAGAGATCGTAGAAAAATGTAAAGACCTCCCGGCAGATATCTACTACTTTAGCAAGAGTAAAGAGGTTCCAAAGGGAGCTTTTGTCAAGGATGGTTTGATCCTGCTTGCGGATGGGAATGGGAATACAGAGCCAATCGTAGCGATAGCGGACATTACCGTTCCTCATCTGGACAACGCTCTGGCGGCGATTCTAGTTGCGAAGCTCGCGGGCGCGGACAAGCAATCGATTATACAAGTTCTTACTACCTTCCCAGGGGTAGAGCACCGGATGGAGTTCGTAGATTCGATTCGCGGTGTCAAATACTTCAATGATTCAAAAGCGACCAACCCGGAAGCGGCATCGCGTGCCTTGCAAGCGTGCAAGGAGCCGGTTGTATGGATTTGCGGCGGGCTCGATCGTGGTGTTGATTTTCGGGAACTGCTACCTGTGATCCAAGGTCGGGTAAAAGCAGTCATCGCTCTCGGGCAAACGGCTCCAATTTTACTGGAACGTGCTCAGGAAGCAGGGATTAATGAGCGTATCCATGTCGATACTGTGGAAAAAGCCGTTCTTGCTGCTTCCCGGTTGGCCGAATCAGGTGATGTGGTCTTACTGAGCCCTGCTTGTGCGAGTTGGGACATGTTTCCTTCGTTTGAGACAAGGGGGAGCATGTTTAAGGACGGCGTGCATAGACTTAAAACAAGCCTAGCATAACGTCCCACTGTACCATCAAGAATATGACAAAAGCGGGACGGCATGAGAAAGGATGACCTGGCACAATGAGCAAGGTACGCTCTGCCCCCGACTTCGTAATTATTTTTGCAACACTTTTTTTATTGGGAATTGGCATCGTGATGGTGTACAGCGCCAGCGCGATCGTGGCGCAAAAGCCGCCATTTTCTGATCCGTATTTTTTTGCCAAGAGGCAACTGATCTTCGCTCTGTTAGGGATTACATCCATGTACATTACGATGAATATCGACTACTGGGTGTGGAAGCAATGGGCCAAGCCAGGGTATTTGATGAGCATCGGTTTGTTGATTCTGGTTTTGATCATCGGGATTGAAGTAAATGGCTCGAAAAGCTGGCTTGGTTTTGGAGCTTTTGGTATTCAGCCGGGTGAATTTGCGAAGCTTGGCGTCGTTGCATTCTTGGCGAGGTGGCTCGCAGATAATCAGAAGCAAATTGTCTTGTTCCGAAAAGGTCTTATGCCTGCCTTGGGAATCCCAGTTCTTTGTTTTGGCTTGATCATGCTACAACCGGATTTGGGCACAGGAACGGTTTTGATGGGAACAGCAGTTGTCATGATTTTTGCTTCAGGTGCACGGATCAGTCATTTTGTCGGATTAGGAATGATCGGAGTTGCTGGCTTCATCGGCTTGGTTTTGTCAGCACCTTACCGAATTAAAAGGATTACGTCCTTCCTCGATCCGTGGTCTGACCCGCTCAATACCGGCTATCAAATCATCCAATCCCTTTACGCAATAGGTCCCGGCGGTTTGTTGGGTCTTGGTCTGGGGCAAAGCAGACAGAAGCACTTGTATCTTCCTGAGCCTTACAATGATTTTATATTCTCGATTGTCGCGGAGGAGCTTGGCTTTATCGGAGGCACGCTCATACTCCTGCTTTTCCTCCTCTTGTTGTGGAGGGGAATGCGGACGGCGATTACGGCTCCAGATTTATTCGGAAGCATGCTTGCTCTAGGGATCATCGGCATGATTGCCATCCAGGTGGTCATCAATATTGGCGTGGTGACAGGGATGTTTCCGGTGACAGGGATCACGTTGCCGTTCTTAAGCTACGGTGGTTCATCATTGACACTGATGCTCACTGGTGTAGGTGTCTTGTTGAACATCTCTCGTTTTTCTCGATAAATAGAAACCTCAACAGGGAGTATGCAATAAGCAAGAAAATCAGCCTATTGCTACTCCTTCTCAAAAAAGGGTGTGAACGTATGCGTGTCGTCTTAACAGGCGGTGGCACAGGTGGACATATTTATCCGGCGCTTGCGGTGGCGAGGGAAGTTTCCCGCCAAAATCCGCAGGCTGCCTTTTTGTATATTGGCAGTAAAAAAGGCTTGGAAGCAGGTTTGGTTCCAAAATCAAATATTCCTTTCCAATCCGTGGAAATTAGCGGGTTGAAGCGCAAGCTGTCGTTGGACAACCTGAAGACCTTGTGGAAATTCGTCCGGGCAGTTGGCGATGCCAAGCAAATGCTGCGCGAGTTCAAGCCGGATGTCGTAATTGGGACGGGTGGATACGTATGTGGTCCAGTCGTATATGCAGCTTCGCGATTGGGGATTCCGACTCTCATCCATGAGCAAAACGTAGTGCCGGGCTTGACCAACAAGTTTCTTTCTCGTTCCGTTACTCGGGTGGCCGTCTCGTTCAAAGAATCGCTTGCCCATTTCCCCGCTTCTAAAACAGTACTGACCGGCAACCCTCGTGCAACGGAAGTCATGCACGGTAATGCAGAGGCGGGACGTAGCTTTTTGGGCTTGGACAACAGCAAAAAAATCGTGCTGATCTTTGGGGGGAGCAGGGGAGCGCGGGCAATCAATGAGGCCGTGCTTTCGGTTGTTACACAGTTGGGCAATTATACCGATATTCATTTTGTATATGTGACGGGCGACGTTCATTTTGAAACGATTTCAGCACAGCTTCGTGAACTGGGAACACTTCCAAGTAACATTTCTGTGCTTCCTTTCGTCCATAATATGCCGGATGTTTTGGCGGCAACGCATGTATTGATTGGTCGTGCAGGGGCATCGACCTTGGCAGAAATAACAGCACTAGGTGTGCCTTCGATCTTGATTCCGTCCCCGTATGTCACGAACAACCATCAAGAGAAAAATGCAAGGGGATTGGAGCGCGCAGGGGCAGCTCATGTCATTGTAGAGCGGGAGCTTACCGGAGAGAGCTTGCTCCTTTCCTTGGAAAATATCCTTGCCAATCCAGCGAAATGGGAAAAAATGAAAAACAGTTCTCTTTCCTTGGGGATGCCGCAGGCTGCGACGGAAATTGTCCGTCAATTAGAGGCGATTACACGAAAAAAATGATCAGATGGGCGATTGTCACGCCGATCTGGGCGAACGCATAGTATGGAGCAAACACGTGAGAAGACTAGGTCCGACCTAGCAAACGTATCAGGAGGTTCACAAATGAAAAAGATCGCAGATGAACTCATGCAAGCAGGAATCGAAAAAGTGTGGACCGATGAACCCCTTGCTAATCATACAACGTGGCGGATCGGGGGTCCTGCTGATTTGTTAATCCAACCCAAGGATAAAGCATCCTTGCAAAAAGCCTTGCAGATCCTCCATCGTCATGAAATTCCTTGGAGTGTAATCGGGCGCGGTTCAAACCTTCTGGTGAGGGACAGAGGGATACGTGGAGCCGTGCTTAAAGTGGCCGAGGGCTTGAGCCACTGTGAGTTCAAGGGCGAAGAGGTGTGTGTGGGTGCCGGATATTCCATGATCCGCCTGGCGGTGGAGACAGGCAAGATGGGATTAACAGGTATGGAGTTTGCAGGAGGGATTCCTGGTACGGTAGGCGGCGCCGTCTATATGAATGCGGGGGCACACGGATCTGATCTTTCACGTATTCTTATTGATGCCGAGATCCTTTTCGAAAACGGCGAAAGTAAAGTGTTGAGTAACGAGGAACTGAGCTTTAGTTATCGGACTTCTCTTTTGCAAAAGCAAAAAGGGATCGTGCTAGAGGCCCGTTTTCAATTGAGGACGGGAGATCGCAAAGAGATTGCGGGCACGCTCGCTGCCAATAAGGAACGACGGCGCAATACGCAGCCACTGCAGATGCCGTGTGCCGGCAGCGTGTTCCGAAATCCGCCAAATGACCACGCAGGTCGTCTGATTGAGGCGGCTGGGTTGAAGGGTTATCGGATCGGAGGAGCTCAGGTTTCAGAAAAACACTCCAACTTCATCGTGAATTGCGGAGGAGCAACGGCTGCCGACGTCCTCACCTTGATTGATCACGTTCGGAGCACCATTCTCGAGAAAAATGGGATTGACCTGCATCCGGAAGTCCTGGTGGTGGGCGAGGGGTAACACGGAGGTGAAAGTTTGGAGACTTTTGCGATCGAAGGAGGAAGACCTCTGTCCGGTTCGCTTCGGATCCAAGGTGCTAAGAACGCTGCTCTTCCCATTCTAGCCGCTGCTGTGCTCGCGGAAGGGCAATTCTATATCTATGACGTCCCCCATCTAAAAGACATTAAAGTCATGCTCGAAATCTTGACGTTGCTTGGGGCGAATACGAAGCATGAGGACGGATGTGTCGATCTGGATACAACGTCTGTCTGTGTCCCGCAGGTGCCGGATGATTTAATGAGCCAAATGCGTTCTTCGATTTTTTTGGCGGGACCACTCCTGGCACGTCTGGGTGAGGTCACAATTTCTAGGCCAGGTGGATGTGACATTGGAGAGCGCAGGATTGACTTGCACTTGGCTGGATTGACTGCGCTAGGAGCCAAAATCGAAGAAACGGAAGGCTACATTACATTTCGGGCCAAACAATTACGTGGGTCCAATATCTTTCTTTCCTTCCCTAGTGTGGGCGCAACGGAAAATATCATGATGGCGGCTGTGCTGGCAAAAGGCACGACCCGAATTTGTAATGCAGCACGAGAACCGGAAATCATCGACCTCCAAAATTTCCTGAATGCAATGGGGGCGCGGATCAGAGGGGCAGGCACCGATACGATTGAGATCAGTGGTGTACCTCGCTTGCGTTCCGTTAGTTACCGGATCATACCGGACAGAATTGTGACAGGAACCTATATGCTGGCTGTCGGTATTTCACAGGGACACATTGAACTGACCAATACTCTGCCTGAGCAATTGACGGCATTGATTGAGGTCGCCCGTAGCTGCGGTGTTGAAATCAAGACCCGCCATGATATAATGGAAATCAAAAGCACCTCCCGTCCACGTGCCTACGACCGGATCATTACCTCGCCTTATCCCGGATTTCCAACCGATTTGCAGGCGCAGCTGATGGTGTTTCTGTCACAGGCTAGGGGAACAAGTGTCATCAAAGAGACCATTTTTGAAGGAAGATTCAAACATGTGAATGAATTGGCGCGAATGGGCGCCTCTATATACGTAGATCTTGGCTCCGCAATCATTCGGGGTGTCAATAAATTGACCGCTACGAATGTCGAAGCTACGGATCTTCGAGCAGGTGCTGCCTTAGTCCTCGCAGGGCTTGCTGCAGAAGGTATTACCACGGTGAACCAGATCCATCATATCGATCGCGGATACGATCGGCTGGAAGAGCAGTTGCGTCAATTAGGGGCCGATATATCACGCGTATCGATTTAACCGGGGGAGAGTGGGCGGCATAATGTTATGCCGCTTTCCCTGTTTTGTTGAATGACATTTATTCGAAAGACATCCAGTAATTTACTTTTTCGCTCTGGGCAATGAGCCTAAAAAACATGAGGAAGGGTACGGCCATGGCGGTATACGAGGAACGCATTCCGCAAGTCAAGCAACAACGCCCCAGAAGAAGGGGCAACCGCAAGCTGGTCATTCTGCTAGTGTTGTTTTTTCTTACCATTCTCATCATCGTTTTTATCCGTTCCCCTTACAGTAAGGTGCAAGAGATTCGAGTGATTGGTAATGATATTTATACGACGGAGCAAATCATTGCACAATCTGGCTTAACAAAGGACATGCAGTTTCTAAACGTATGGGAGAACAGTGTACGAAATAACTTGAAACCATTAGAGGCCATTAAAGATGTGACGGTGAGCCGGTCTTTCCCCGGATTGATCACGCTACATATAACTGAACAAAAGCGCGTCGCATTTTGGAGTGGGCAGGACGGAAGCCGCTATGCTTTACTGGACAATGGCTATGTGCTCAAACAGGTTAATTTCGCCAAGCGCGTAGTGGACAGGCCATTGATTAGCTCGTGGGCCTCACCTGAGCTCCTTCCCCATCTCGCCAAGTCGCTATCGAAATTATCGCCAGATGTACTCGCGGAGATTTCGGATATTACACTGACGCCAACGGTTTACGACAAGCAACGCGTCACGCTGTACATGCGAGACGGGAATGAAGTACGAAGCGTTATCTACAAGCTGGACAAGATGATGAACTGGTATCCGACGATCGTGAAAGAATTGCCGCCAGATACGAAAGGGGTGCTCTCTTTGTTTGAGCAGCCATGGTTTATTCCGTACGGGGCTCAAGGGGCTATTCCTATTCAGGAAGGGCAAGAGCAACCACAGCAGTAAATGAAAAAGGGGAAAGTAGACAATGAGTCGTCGTCGCAAATTTCATTTGTATTTAACCATCGTGACGTTTTCTACCGGCTTTCTAGTGGCCACTTCCTTCGAAACGAACAAGCTTACGCGCAAAGAGCGGATGAATGATCAGCTGTTCCAACAGGAAACGCAATTGAATGACCGAATTTTGGCTGAGAAGGAGCAAAATCGGCATCTTGAAAATCAACTGCTCGATTTGCAGCGTCAGGTGGGCAAAGTGGAAGAAGCGATGGCGGAGCGTAAATCGGAGGCTGCAGAGACACTCGGTCAACTGGATGCGGCGCGGATGCTGGCAGGGGTAGTCGCTGTCCAAGGGCCGGGTATCGTCATAACGATGCAGGATAGCCAGAATGCAGCGAACAGCGCAGACATCGCGAACTACATCGTACATGAGCAGGATGTGCGCCTGGTCGTCAATGAACTGCGTGCAGCAGGAGCAGAGGCGATCAGCATTAACGGACAGCGAGTGGTGAGTAATTCCGAGATCCGTTGCATTGGACCCACGATCATCGTAAACGGCATCAAGTCGGCCGCTCCATTCGTCGTAACAGCGATCGGAAATCCCGACACACTAGACAGTGCGTTGAACTTGCCGGGAGGTGTTTTGCACTCCTTGCAAGATTTTGTCCAAATCAGCGTAGCCAAAAAAGAGCGGGTCGAACTGCCTGCCTTTGTTGGTGATGCGAAAACGAAACACTCCTAAATAAAAGGATGCGTTTACCTATGTTACAAAAAAGCCGTAAAATCACATTTATTCTTGCCATTATTAGTGCTATCATAGGTGTGATGTTGACTGTGCAATTACGAAGCAGTCTTCATCCTGTTCATAAAGAGTCTCGCAGCATCGCGGAACTTCGGACCACGTTGCAAAAAGAACTGGAGAAACACAAAAACCTGCTCGCAGACATTTCAAAGTATAATCAACTGTACTACCAATACGAAACCTCACTCAGTGAAGATGAAAGTATCTCCGTTATGAAAGAGGAGTTGGCACGGACTCGCCGAATGGCTGGTATGGTAGGGATGGAGGGAGAAGGCATCGTTATTGATGTTGTCGATGCCCATACGCCTGCAGAACCAGCTATGGATGAACATATGCCTGTGCCAGTTGTAGGAGACTATACGATTGACGATGAAGATTTGCGCTGGTTGGTAAATATCCTGTTTGCAAACGGAGCACAAGCTGTTTCCATTAATGGTCATCGACTGATTGCTACCACTGCGATTCGCAATGTGGGAGACGTCATCCAAATCGATACCAGGACGATCAGGGCTCCGTATGAGATAAAAGCATTGGGGGAACCTGAAGTATTGTTGTCCGCATTGAAGCTGGAGGGCGTAGAGGAGAACTTTCAGCTGGCGAATAAGAAGGTGCTGGCCGAAAAACGGGACAAGCTGATGATCTCAGCGAATAACGAAACGCGTGTCATTCAATTTATGAAACCTGTGAAAGAAAAAGGAGATTCGTAACCATGTGGCTCCCGCTTATCGGACTGATTGTCGGTCTTGTTGTCGGCTTCCTGCTGGATTGGCGTGTGCCCCAGGAGTATAGCAGCTATCTGTCAATAGCCCTCCTGGCTGGATTGGATACGATCTTTGGGGGGATTCGTTCGTTTTTAGAACGTACTTTTAACGTTCGTATTTTCATGTCTGGATTCTTTTTCAACACACTTTTTGCAGCAGGCTTGGCCTTCATCGGAGGGTTCTTGGGGATTGATCTGTATTTGGCTGCGATCGTGGCTTTCGGGGTTCGCTTGTTCAACAATCTCGCTGTCATTAGGAGAATTGTTCTATCCAAATGGATCAATCAGCAAGAATAACGCGAAGAAAAATGGGAAGATGGTCATTTTTTTACAAAAAATCAATAAGAAAAAAAGGGAATGGTTGTCCTGTGTGGAATAATTTATGCAGGTGTTCTCACTTTAGCAAGAAAAAAGACGTAGCAGGGGAGGTGTCACAGGTTTGGTAAGCAATGAATTCATCGTCAGCCTAGACATTGGAACATCCAAAGTACGCGTCATGATCGGCGAGATCAACAACGGTTCCATCAACATCATCGGCGTCGGACAATCACACTCAGAAGGCATCAAGAAGGGCGTGATTGTAGACATCGACCAAACCGTGCATGCCATCCGAGAAGCGGTTGATCATGCGGAGCGCATGGTTGGCGTTTCAATCGAAGAAGTGTATGTGGGGATCACTGGAAACCATATCGATCTGCATGAAACCCAAGGGGTTGTCGCTGTATCCAGCGAAGACCGTGAGATACGAGAAGAAGATATTCAACGCGTAATTCAGGCAGCGAAGGTCGTGGCTATTCCTCCAGACCGTGAAATCATCGAGGTAGTCCCAAAGGAGTACATCGTTGATGGACAAGGGAGCATTAAGGACCCGCGTGGAATGATTGGTGTCCGACTGGAAATGGAAGGGACCATTGTGACCGGGTTGAAAACGGTCGTACATAACATCGTTCGCTGTGCTCAACGAACCAATCTGCGTGTAGCTGGAATATTCTTGCAACCGCTTGCGGCTAGCACTGTTGCACTTTCCAAAGATGACAAAAATATGGGTGTCGTTCTTGTCGACATCGGTGCGGGTTCTACCACGATCGGTGTATTCGAACAGGGGAAACTGGCAGCGACCACCGTGATCGGCATCGGTGGCGACCACATTACGAGCGATATCTCACTGGGACTGCGCACGCATACAGATGTGGCAGATCGTGTGAAAACCAAGAATGGCTGTGCCCTTATTGACGAAGCATCTGAAGATGTGAAGTTCAAGGTGAACCGGATTGGCAGCGAAGTCGAGAAGCAATTTACGCAAGTGGATTTGGCCAATATTATCGAGCCGCGCGCTGCGGAAATATTCCAATTAGTCGAGGATGCTGTATACAAATTGGGCTACCGCGACGAAATTGCAGGGGGCTATGTTCTTACGGGTGGTACCGTAGCCATGCCTGGCATGTTGGAATTGGCAAAAGAAGAATTGGACGCACCTGTTCGAATTGCGATTCCTGATTACATCGGAGTGCGAGATCCTGCCTACACCACTGGGGTAGGTTTGATTCAATATGCCTTGCAGTTGATGGAGCGCCGCAGCATTCGCGTGACCCCCTCATTCAAGGGCACTCAGAAGCAAACCGTCTCGTCTAAGCCAAAAGAAGGCGGCGGTTTGATGGAAAAAGTAAAAAACTGGTTTAGCGAATTTATTTAATGGTGTTCGCTTTACCGAGCTTAACTACAATGACGATGATGAGGTCGATTCGTTCCATTGTGTTTAGTTGACAGGCTTCTGTAGCCACGAAGTTTTCTTATGTTGAATTGGGGAGGACTAGCAATATGCTGGAATTTGATATGGACTTGGAATCCTTTGCACGAATTAAAGTCATTGGTTGCGGGGGCGGAGGTAGCAATGCAGTAAACCGCATGATCGCAGGTGGAGTAAAGGGTGTAGAATTCATCACCTTGAACACCGACGCGCAAGCACTCCAGCTCTCTAGTGCAGATATCAAGCTGCAAATTGGGGAAAAGCTGACACGTGGACTTGGAGCTGGTGCGAATCCCGAGATCGGTAAAAAAGCGGCGGAAGAAAGCCGTGATTTGATTGAAAACGCTCTGCGTGGAGCTGACATGGTATTCGTAACTGCTGGTATGGGTGGTGGTACGGGTACAGGTGCAGCGCCTGTTGTTGCAGAGATCGCGAAGGAAATGGGTGCTCTTACAGTTGGTGTAGTAACCCGTCCATTCTCCTTCGAGGGTCGTAGACGTTCCCAGCACGGTGAGATCGGTATCGCTGCTCTGAAAGAAAAAGTAGACACACTGATCGTGATTCCTAACGACCGTCTTTTGGAAATCGTTGATAAAAATACGCCAATGCTCGAAGCGTTCCGCGAAGTTGACA
This sequence comes from Brevibacillus brevis, assembly GCF_001039275.2. Lineage (NCBI taxonomy): Bacteria > Bacillati > Bacillota > Bacilli > Caryophanales > Paenibacillaceae > Brevibacillus > Brevibacillus brevis. The sequence continues at coordinate 4,126,700 of NZ_CP030117.1, read as the reverse complement.
ACGTACTGCGACAAGGGGTTCAAGGTATTTCCGACCTGATTGCGGTACCTGGATTGATCAACTTGGACTTCGCTGACGTGAAGACAATCATGACTGAGCGCGGTTCTGCTCTCATGGGAATCGGTGTAAGCAGCGGCGAAAATCGTGCGGCTGAAGCAGCTCGTCGCGCTATTTCCAGCCCACTGCTCGAGACTGCGATTGATGGTGCACGCGGTGTTCTCATGAATATCACAGGCGGTACCAACCTGAGCTTGTACGAAGTAAACGAAGCAGCCGATATCGTATCTTCTGCTTCGGACCCAGATGTTAACATGATTTTCGGTGCGGTAATTAACGAGGATCTGAAAAATGAATTGGTAGTGACCGTAATTGCTACAGGCTTCGAGCATAGTCAACGCGCGGCGGAAGCTCCACGCCGTCAACAACAGCCGATCAATACGCCTGGCAATCGTCCGACACCAGTTTCCAATACGAATAACAGCCGTCCGAAGGAAGAAGAGGAAGACAAGTCTTTCTTCTCCATGGGCAACCTGGATAATCTGGATATTCCAGCATTTCTGCGCAATCGCCGCCGCAACAAAAACTAAAGCGAAAAACGACTGTCAAAAGCCTTGTTCCCGTCAGTGGGGACAAGGCTTTTTTTCGTTGATTGGATGAAAAATGTTAGACAAAAAAACCAAAAAAACACCGTCAAGAATTGACAGACTTTACATACACATTGATATATACTGCTTTTACTGATAGAAGTCGTCCTACTATTTACCATTTTTGCTAGGACACATGCTTGCTGCCAAGTCGGTCAAAAGATGAGGGGGAAAGCAAGTGGTTGTGTATCTTGATATCATTCTACTCCTGAATGTGGCTATTGATACCTTGTTACTCTGGTTTACTGCTTATTTTCGTAAAGAGCGCATGGTGTGGTGGAGAATGATACTTGCCTCTCTGTTTGGCTCCGTGTATCTGGTTTTTTTCTTTTTTCCTGTATTTTCTTCCATGTATCAATGGTGGGTCAAACTGCTCTTTTCAGTCATCATGCTGTGGATTGCTTTTGGGAACAGGAGGTTGTTGTCCTTTGCGCAAAACTTGATCATTTTTTACTTCGTCGCATTTGTGTTCGGAGGGGGAGTGCTTGGGCTACAGTATTTTTTGGCACCGCAGAGTGAAATTTTCAATGGACTGGTGGTCACGCATAATGATGGGTTTGGCGTTGGGTTCAAGCCTACTTTGGGGATTGTCCTGATTGGTTTTATCCTGATCTTTTTTCTCGGGAAAAAGAGCTACCGCGCAATCCAGGAGCCGCGAAGGATCGAAACCTTTCTCGTCGATGTCGTCGTTACGTTGGCAGGGGAAAAAGTCATTTGCCGTGGACTTGTGGATACAGGAAACCAGCTCCACGAACCGATTACACGCATACCCGTCATGATTATGGAGAATCGCATGTTCGCACATTTGCTTCCGCCGTCGCTTCTCCGACAAGCCGATGAAAACGGTGGAGTGTGGGAGAAGCTGGACGGATCTTGGGACCATCTGCCGCTGGAATGGCAGTCTCGGGTACGCTTGATCCCGTATCGCAGTGTGTCAAGAGGTATGGATTTTTTGCTCGCAATCAAACCAGACCATGTCATGGTCGTGCAAGACGGGATTCGTTTTGAAACAGAACGGGTGTTAATCGGGCTTAACCCCATCCCGTTGGCCGCTGACGGCAAGTATCAGGCCATCGTGCACCCAGCGATGATGGAAAATGATACAAATGAAACAACCTTTATTCTCAAACAGGAGGGCTAATCATGTATGTAAAACTTCGCCTACAACTCCAATTGACCTGGTACCGAATCTTGCTCTGGCTTGGTGTACGCGCCGAAGAAGTCTATTATATTGGCGGGAGTGAAGCATTACCTCCACCGTTGACCAGAGAAGAAGAGGAGCTGCTGCTCGGACGGCTGCCGTCTGGTGATCCGGCTGTCCGCGGAATGCTAATTGAACGCAATCTCCGTCTGGTCGTATACATCGCCCGCAAGTTTGAGAATACGGGAATTAACATTGAGGACCTGGTCAGCATTGGCACCATCGGTTTGATCAAGGCAGTGAACACCTTTGATCCAGACAAGAACATCAAGCTGGCAACCTATGCTTCTCGTTGTATCGAAAACGAAATCCTCATGTACCTTCGTCGCAATAATAAAATTCGTTCAGAGGTATCTTTTGATGAACCGCTTAACATTGATTGGGATGGCAATGAACTGTTGCTGTCAGATGTTTTGGGTACGGAAAATGACACGATCTATAAAAATATCGAGGATCAAGTGGATCGAAAGCTGCTGAAAAAAGCACTGGATAAGCTGTCTGACCGAGAGAGAATCATCATGGAGCTGCGCTTCGGCTTAGCGGGAGAAGAGGAGAAGACACAGAAGGATGTAGCGGATTTGTTGGGAATCTCACAGTCGTATATTTCGCGTTTGGAAAAGCGAATTATAAAACGGTTGCGAAAAGAATTCAACAAGATGGTCTAACGCATATTTTCCCAGCTTGGGGGGATACTGTTCCTAAACCGAAACAGATGGTGGTTTTTGCCACCTTCTTGGTCGGCTACGCGTCAGTTACGCGGCCTTTCAAGACAACCGGGTTAGGGACTTTTTTCTTGCTTCGAGGAGGGAAAGACGTGACGCGCAATAAGGTAGAGATATGCGGGGTAGATACCTCCAAGCTTCCGGTGTTGACAAACAAAGAGATGCGGGAATTGTTTGAGCGCCTGCAAAGTGGGGAGCTGGCTGCTCGCGAGAAGCTGGTCAACGGCAACTTGCGACTGGTGCTTAGCGTAATCCAACGGTTCAACAATCGCGGAGAGTTCGTGGATGACTTGTTTCAAGTGGGCTGCATCGGATTGATGAAAGCGATCGACAACTTTGATCTCGGACAAAATGTGAAGTTTTCTACGTATGCCGTACCGATGATCATCGGAGAAATTCGACGCTATTTACGGGACAACAATCCGATTCGCGTTTCCCGCTCTTTGCGAGACATCGCGTACAAGGCCTTGCAGGTGCGTGACAATCTGACCAACAAACATTCGCGAGAGCCTACCATTATCGAGATTTCTCAGGAATTGAACGTAGCCAAAGAAGACGTCGTGTTTGCACTCGATGCGATCCAAGATCCGGTTTCATTGTTTGAACCGATTTATCAGGATGGCGGCGATCCGATTTACGTCATGGATCAGATTAGTGACGAGAAGAACAAAGATGTCACGTGGGTAGAGGAAATTGCGCTTCGTGAGGGAATGCAGCGGCTAGGTGACCGAGAAAAAATGATATTATCCATGCGCTTTTACGAAGGAAAAACGCAGATGGAAGTAGCAGAGGAAATCGGTATCTCGCAGGCACAGGTCTCTCGATTAGAAAAAGCGGCAATTGCCCATATGCAAAAGCACGTTCAATCGTAAGGAGAAACGACATAGGCGACCCGGCGGTCTTGTACCGTTCGGGTTTTTTGTACGAGTAGAAAAGTTAGTTTTCCTTCGCCTTTACTTTTTGGCAAAGAAGCGGACATATTCCTCTTTGGACTCATATACTGAAAGTAACGGAGAAAAGAAGGTGAGGAAGAATGGTAAAAATCTCTGACTTCCAGACCAAAGAAGTGGTAAATATTCTCGATGGGAAACGTCTTGGGCAAGTTTCAGATTTGGAGATCGATCTGCGTCACGGTCGTGTAGAGGCAATCGTCGTACCGGGACCAGGCAAGTTTCTCGGCTTCTTTTCTGCCGGGAACGATTACGTTATACCCTGGCGTAATATTGTGAAGATCGGGAAAGATGTGGTGCTTGTTCGGATGGAAGAAGCACTTAAAGTTGAATCGAAAACTTCTGGTGGAGATGAATACTAACGCGTTAAGGGAGAAAGGCACGGATAGCCTTTCTTTTCTTTTCGGCTATGGTATGATTAGCCATATGAGGAAGGTGACAGCATGAGAGAACCATTTGTCAGGGTAGAGGATAAGTCAATCTTATCGTTAACAGAGTGGGAGCAACAATTTCCTGGATTAGTGGCGGGGTTTACCATTCGCTCAGGCGGGGAAAGTGAACAACCGTACGGGTCTTTTAATATGGGGCTGCACGTGGGTGATGAATCTACGAACGTAGTAGCCAATAGACGCAAGCTGGCAGAACAAGTCGGGATGTCTTTTACGGCGTGGACATGCGCCGATCAAGTGCACGGGAATCGGGTTTGTCAGGTCACAGCAGGCGGTGCGGGAAAAGAAAGTCTGGAGGACGTCATATCTGCAACGGATGGTTTGTTTACCCTTGAAAAAGGAGTCATGCTGACCTCGTTTTATGCAGATTGTGTTCCCCTCTATTTTCTGGATCCCCAATCGGGAGCAATCGGACTTGCGCACGCAGGCTGGAAAGGGACAGTAGGCCGTATTGCCGAGGAAATGGTGAAGGCCATGACGAAGCACTATCAAGCAAAGCCAGAGGATATCCGCGTCGCAATTGGCCCATCCATTGGCGGCTGTTGCTATGAAGTCGATGAGCGAATCATGACGCAGGTACGCATTTGTGCAGGCGAATGGGAAAAAGCAGTCATCTCCTCGACAGGGGAGCGGTATATGCTGGACCTTCGTCAGCTAAACACAGCGATAATGCTCGAAGCAGGAATTTCATCAGGGAATATTTTATCCACAGATTGGTGTACAAGCTGCAGAACAGACTTGTTTTTCTCTCATCGCAAGGAAGCCGGGATACAAGGGACGACTGGACGCATGGCTTCCTATATCGGCTGGAAGGAAAACCTGTAGAAGAAAGGGAAGGGTTCGTTATGACCAAGGAACAAGAATTGTTAAAAGAACGACTGCAATCCATCGAAGCAAGAATTCAGGCTGCTTGCGATCGGGCGAACCGCAAACGTGAGGAAGTAAAAATTATTGCCGTGACCAAGTATGTCGATGCAGATGCCATTGGGGACTTGCTCGCTGTAGGCGTAGAGAATATCGGGGAAAATCGCGTACAGGATGCCCTGCCCAAGCACCAGCTACACGGCGATAAAGGGATCTGGCATTTTATCGGGCATCTCCAGACGAACAAGGCAAAAGAAGTCGTGGGACGATTTCCGTACATCCATTCTCTGGACCGACTTTCTTTGGCACAAGAGCTGAATCGACGCGGTGAAGCGTTGGATCATGTCGTAAAATGCTTTTTGCAGATCAATATATCCGGTGAAGAGACAAAATTTGGGCTTAGTCCCAATGACGTATTGGCTTTTTTGCGCGAAACCAGTAATATGAAACATATAAGTATCGTCGGATTAATGACGATGGCGCCTGTTGTCGAAAACCAAGAGGAAGCCAGACAGGTGTTCCGTGGCCTCTATGAGTGGAAGCAACGGATTAACGAAATGGCATTCCCACACGCACAGGTGGAAGAGCTGTCTATGGGCATGTCTAGTGATTTTGAAGTGGCCATTGAAGAGGGAGCTACATATATTCGTTTGGGATCGGTATTGGTCAAGCCAGAGTAAAGGAAAACAGACCAAACCACGGAGTAAGAGAGGAGGAAGAGTATGGGTGTTATGAATAAATTGATGGGGTTTCTGGGGTTAGAGAACGAGGAATACATCGAAGAGACAACAACGGTGGAAGAGGAAAGAGAAGAGCAAGAGTCCTCGCAAAAACGCCAGCCAGCGATCGGCCGATCTAACAACGTGGTACCGTTTCAAGCACGGGAAAAGGAGGGAATCCGTTTGATTCTCTGTGAACCCCGTCATTACAGCGATGCACAGGATATCGCTGACAACCTGCGTCATCGTAGACCGGTTGTGGTCAACCTCCATCGCGTGGAAAAAGACCAAGCTAAAAGAATTATCGACTTTTTGAGCGGGACGGTCTACGCACTAAACGGAGATATCCAAAAGGTCGGAGACACGATCTTCGTGTGCACGCCTGACCATGTAGATATTCAGGGTACGATCTCCAGCGTATTGGAAGAGTAGCCAATTAAGACGAAATTAAAAGGGTGAGCAAATGTTTGCTGTCTTTTCGGTTTTAAACTTTGTTTTTACGGTATATCAATACATGATTATTGCTTACATTTTGATGTCATGGGTTCCTCAAATGAGAGGTACAGGCATCGGACAGTTACTGGAAAAACTGGTTGAGCCTTATTTGGCTCCATTTCGCCGGTTTATCCCACCGCTCGGCTTCATCGATATCTCCCCCATTGTCGCATTGATTGCACTGCGCTTTGCCCAATCTGGCCTGTTCGCCATTTTGCAACAAATCATGTAGGCGAGTGATACGATGAGCATATTTGACCATTTTTCAAAAGAAGAACGTCCCTTTGTTGAACGGGCGCTGGAAATGCTGACGCAAGTAGAGCGGAAGCAGGCCATGCGCCTTACTGATTTTGTAGACCCGAGGCAGTTGATGATTTTTCAGAGTCTCTCTTCCCAAGTAACCGATGTGAAGGTTTCTTCTTATGGAGGCTACGAGGGGGCAGAGCGTGTTCGGATTATCGTCCATCCGGAGTACCTTCCTGTCGAGCCTGAGGATTATCGCCTTACCTTATTGGCAATCAAGGCTGATCAGCGCTTTCATGTGCTGGAGCATCGAGATGTGATGGGGGCAATGCTGGGTGTCGGGATGAAACGGGAGAAATTCGGAGATATGCTGACAGATTCAGCTGGGAGCTACGCGATTGTAGCAGAGGAAGTCGCTGATTTTGTCTGTGCGCAGGTGACGCAAATTCATCGGACATCTGTTCAGTTTGAGCGGGTAGCATGGGAGGCGTTCACACCACCTGCACCCAGGTTTGTAGAGAAAACGATCACCGTGCCTTCACCGCGGATTGACGCGATCATCGGAGAAGTACACAATATGTCTCGCGCAAAAGCATTGGTGCCAATTCGAGCGGGAAAAGTAAAAATCAACTGGAAAGTAATCGAAGACCCATCTTATCAACTTCAGATGGGTGATATGGTGTCTCTAGCGGGCTATGGTCGGTTCAAAATTCTTGAGGTAGCAGGTCCAACACGCAGCGGAAGACTTCGCATGATTGTCGGACTGGTTACATAAGATGGACCATGGCGCAAAAAATTGTAAAATACGGCAGGAAACACTGCTAATCCTGTCGAAATGATTGAATACGAATTATCGGGAAAAGTGGGGGGTTCATGTGCCATTAACGCCGTTGGATATACACAATAAGGAATTCAGCACAGGCTTTCGCGGGTATAACATTGACGAAGTGAATGAATTTCTCGATCAGGTGATCAAAGATTTTGAGCTCTTGATAAAAGAGAAAAAAGAACAGGAAGAACGCGTAGCCATTTTGAATGAACGCGTAGATTACTATAAGAGCTTGGAAGAAAATTTGAGCAAGTCGATTCTGGTGGCGCAGGAGACAGCGGAAGACGTGAAGTCGAATGCCCGCAAAGAAGCGCAGCTCATCTTAAAAGAAGCCGAGAAAAATGCAGACCGAATTGTCAATGAAGCACTGGCGAAGTCGCGCAAAATCGCAATCGAAATCGAAGAATTAAAAAAACGTGCTTCGGTTTACCGAATGCGCTTTCGGACACTTTTGGAAGCACAGTTGGAAATGCTGGAGAATGGCGATTGGGATAGCATTGAACAGCCACAAGTTGATTCGCCTGTAACAGTTGAATAAATCATTGACGTTCGAGCAATGATGGTATTATAATGAAAGACAACTTTTTCGAAACAAAGCACTTATCGTAGTTAAACAGGCTTATCCAAATCATAGACGATGAACGGGAAGAGTACGTGAGCCAGCACTGCCTAGAGAGCCGGGAAAAGGTGAAAACCCGGCCAGTTGCTTTCGCAGAAAATCACCCGGGAGTTCAATATCCGAAAGCCCAGAAAACCTTGATGGTGAAACAGGTGAGTAAGTGAGCGCGTCATTCCCGTTACGAATGAGTGAAGTGGAACAAATCCGATGAAGGCTTTTTGCCGTACGGGTTTGTTCAATCAGGGTGGTACCACGGGAGCTTTCTCTCGTCCCTTTTATGGGATGAGTGAAGGCTTTTATTTATTTAAGGAGTGAATCAGGCCATGGATTACAGCAAAACCTTAGCGCTACCAAAAACAGATTTCCCCATGCGCGGAAATTTGCCAAGCCGCGAGCCACAGATGCAAGCGGTATGGGAAGAGCAAAATATTTATCAACAGGTGTTAGATCGTACGAAAGACCGCCCGTCTTTTGTCTTGCATGATGGCCCTCCGTATGCGAATGGAGACATCCATATCGGTCACGCACTGAACAAAATCCTCAAGGACTTCATCGTTCGCTACAAATCCATGGCAGGCTTTTATGCGCCGTACATCCCAGGCTGGGATACACATGGTTTGCCGATTGAGCAAGCGATTATCAATGCACAAGGGCTGGATCGTCGCAGCATCGAAGTGAACGATTTCCGCCAGCGCTGTGAAGAGTATGCTTGGTCCTACATCGACAAGCAACGCGACCAATTCAAGCGTCTGGGCGTTCGTGGAGATTGGGAAAACCCTTATGTAACACTCCTGCCTGAGTATGAAGCCAACCAAATTCGCGTATTCGGCGAAATGGCGAAAAAGGGTTATATTTACAAAGGTCTGCGTTGCGTGTACTGGTCTCCGTCCTCTGAGACGGCTCTGGCTGACGCAGAAATCGAATACAAAGACAAGCGCTCTCCTTCTATTTACGTCAGCTTCCAGGTAGCAGATGGAAAAGGCAAGCTGGATACAGAAACAGGCGTTGTTATCTGGACAACGACTCCGTGGACATTGCCAGCAAACCTTGCAATCAGCCTGAACCCTGAACTCGAGTACAACGTAGTGAAGGTAGATGGCCGCAAATTCCTCGTAGCCAACGGTCTGATTGAAGCTGCGAGCAAAGAAATTGGCTGGGAAGGCGTAGAGATTCTCGCGACCTTTAAAGGTCAAGATCTGGAAGGCGTAGAAACGCAGCATCCGTTCTACGATCGCAAGTCTCCACTCATCCTGGGTGAGCATGTAACCCTGGATGCAGGTACTGGTTGCGTTCATACTGCTCCAGGACACGGGGAAGATGACTTTAACATTGGTCAAAAATACAATTTGGGTGTCCTTTGCCCAGTAGATCACGAAGGTAAAATGACCAACGAGGCACCAGGCTTTGAAGGTCTGTTCTACGAAGATGCCAACAAAGTGATTACAGAAAAGCTGAAAGAAAACGGAGCACTCTTGAAGCTCAATTTCTTCACCCACTCCTACCCACATGACTGGCGTACGAAAAAACCGGTTATTTATCGCGCGACAGAGCAATGGTTCGCGTCTATCGACGGATTCCGTACACAAATGCTCGAAGCGATTAAAAATGTAAAATGGATTCCGCATTGGGGAGAAACTCGTCTGGCAAACATGATTGCGGATCGTGGCGACTGGTGCATTTCCCGTCAACGTGTATGGGGTGTTCCGATTCCAATCTTCTATTGCAAATCGTGTAACGAACCGATCATTAACGACACGACAATCAACCATGTTGCTGATCTGTTCCGCAAAGAAGGATCGAAAGTATGGTTCTCCCGTGAAGCAAATGAGCTGGTTCCAGAAGGGCTTTCTTGCACCAAATGCGATTGCAAGGATTTCCGTAAAGAAACGGATATTATGGACGTTTGGTTCGACTCTGGTTCCAGCCACCAGGCTGTTTTACGCGAAAGAGGCATTGCTTGGCCAGCCGACATGTATCTGGAAGGCTCTGACCAGTATCGTGGCTGGTTCAACTCTTCTCTCTCGACGGGTGTTGCCGTGTATGGCACAGCTCCTTACAAATCCGTCCTGAGCCACGGCTTTGCATTGGATGGAGAGGGACGCAAAATGTCCAAATCCCTCGGTAACGTCATCGTGCCTCAACAAGTTATTGACAAGATGGGCGCAGACATCTTGCGTCTGTGGGTAGCTTCTGTTGATTATCAGGCTGATGTGCGGATTTCCGATGCGATTCTGAACCAGATCGCTGAGGTGTACCGCAAAATCCGCAATACGTTCCGTTTCCTGTTGGGTAACCTGGATGGATTTAATCCAGCAACAGACCGCGTAGCGTACGAAGAGCTGGGAGAGCTGGATCGTTATGTTCTGGCGAAAGCGGCAAAAGTCGCGAAGCGTACACGCAAAGCGTACGATGAATATCAGTTCCATACCGTTTTCCATGCTGTTCACAACTTCTGCGTCATTGATTTGTCCGCGTTCTATCTGGACATTTGCAAGGACCGCCTTTATGTAGAAGCGCCAGATAGTCTGAAACGACGCGCTGCACAGACAGTGATGTACGATTGCTTGCTCAATCTGGTGAAGCTGGTTGCTCCACTGTTGCCACACACAGCCGATGAGGTATGGGCGTTCATTCCAGGCGTGGAAGAGAAGAGTGTGCAGTTGACGGACATGCCAGAAGGCGATGAACAACATCTCAGCTTTGCAGCAGAAGCAGAGAGCAAATGGGATGCGTTCCTGGCGATTCGTGACGAGGTTCTCAAAGCCATGGAAGAAGCGCGCCGCAACAAGGTGTTCGGTAACTCCGTTGATGCGAAGCTGGCTCTGTACCCACAAACGGAAGAAGTTGCGAAAACATTGGCAGCAATGGACGATCTCGCTGACCTGTTCATCGTAGCTCACGTGGATGTACACAGCGGTTCTGCTCCGGCAGAAGCAGTACAACTCGAAGGAATTGCTACTGTGGTTTCGGCCGCAGACGGTGGTAAATGCGAGCGTTGCCGTGTAGTGAAACCGGATGTTGGCACTCGCGAGTCGCACCCGTCGCTCTGCGTGCGTTGCGCAGATGTCGTAGAACAACACTACGCACATGTAACAGAATAAAAATCGGTTGATTAACCTGTCATTCCCTTTGGGGGTGGCAGGTTTTTTGCTGTGATAGGCCATATGCGAACCACCAAAACGGCCATGACCGTTTCGTGGTCATATTTCCTACGGGACCAAGACATACTACCTGTTGAGGAAACCAAACAAAGGTGGTGTACAGCGTGGACCAAAAGATGGTGGCCAGCTTCCGGGAAAAGCTGCTGGAACAGAAAAAAGAACTGGAAGACCGCGTACAGGACCATTATGGCATGAGAGAACCGATGACAACCTCTTTGCAAGAGTTTGCCATGTACGATAATCATCCGGCAGATATCGGCAGTGAGATGTTTGAACGGGAAAAAGATTTGGCCCTAGACAGTCTCGATCGTGAGACATTAAAAGAGATTGATCAGGCGCTACTGCGTATGGAGGAAGGCACCTACGGCCTCTGTACGGTCTGTGGAGAGCAAATACCGGTGGAGCGACTGGAAGCACTGCCTCAGGCACAAACGTGCAAGGAGCATGCACCAGCGCCGTCAATCAACGAGTCACGTCCGATCGAGGAACAGTTTTTGCAGCCGCCTTTCGGACGTACATCTCTGGATGAAAAAGAAGGACAGAACGGATTCGATGGTGAGGATGCTTGGCAAATTGTCGAGTCATGGGGGACATCCAGCACGCCTTTCTCGTACCAGGAACCCGATAAAACGGATTACGACGAAATGTATATCGAGAGCAATGAGCCGGATGGCTTTGTAGAAGCTGTAGAGGAAATCGGTTATACCGATATTGAGGGCTATCACGGACCGGACAGTGTGCATTTTATGAGAAGCGGGACGTATGAGGAGTACATGAGAAAAGGAGAAGGGAAAGGAAATTTCCTCTCGTATGACGATTACGAGGGAGAGCAAGCAGAACGAGAGGGCATGGATGACTACTCATGATCAGGTAGCGGTCTTTGACCTGCAAATTGAGCGCGTGGAAACGTATCCGCTTCTACAACGTCTATCGCAAGCTTACGGCGATGCAAATGGGTATAAGCGTTATCGAACCAGTTATCTCATTCGGATAATCACGAGGGCTGGAATCGATGGCTGGGGAGAAATTATCGATTGGCTGCCGACGCTCCATAAGGGCTTTTGTGAGCGCATCATCCCGTACTTGTTGGGTAAGCAGGTGGATAACAGAGTAGCCATAGTCGATGTCATAGGAAAGTGGCATCAGCGATCAGCTTCAGGTGTCAGTATGGCACTTACGGAAATTTTGGCGAAAGCAGCGGGGCTATCTGTGTGTCAACTGTGGGGAGGCCAGATTCATTCTGGCATCCCGGTATATGCTTCCCTCCAATCTTACCGTGAAACAGCAGACTGGATGCAGCAGTCATGGAAGCAAGTCAGCCAGCAAGTCGACGATGGGTTCAAAATGGTGAAAGTAAAGATTGGCGGGCGCTCTGTTCAAGAGGATCAGACGCATATCGAAAAACTGATGAATTTGCTACCGGAACAAGTTCACGTAGCGGTAGATGCCAATCAGAGCTACGACTGTGCGACTGCAAGGAAGTGGGAAGGGCTTTTTTCCCGTTATGGCAATTGGCTTTGGCTGGAGGAGCCGATGCCCATGGATCGCACAAACGAATATGTCAAGCTTCGTGCATCTATATCCATTCCGCTTGCTGGAGGAGAAAACTTGATTCGCTGCGCACAGTTTTTGCCTTTGTATGAGGGCGGGGCCATCGATATTGCTCAGCCTGACCTAATGCATACGGGGGGCATTGACGATTATCGAACGCATCTGCAAATGGCCCGTCAGTTTGGCTATCGCGTGTCTCCACATTCCTTTGACGGATCACTGGCACGATTGTATACGTTATTTGCACAGGCGTGCTTGCTGGCATGGACCAAGATGGATAGCCATCCGATTGAGCCTGTCGAATGGGACGTTATGGAGAACCCGTTTACACAATTGTTTCCGCTGCGACCCATAAATGGCGAAGTGACGCTTCCTACTGGCGTGGGAATAGGCATTGAACCTGACTGGGAGATTATTAACGCGTTGCGCTGGGACGGTAGCGCTTATGCGTAAGACAAGGAGTTTCGTATGGCACAAAATGCGAAAAACCTGATTGGGCTCGTCGGGGTTCCACTCGTTATGGTGCTGGGCAACTCGATGCTGATCCCTGTACTGCCTACAATGAAAACAGAAATGAAGCTCACCGCTTTACAGTCGAGCTTGTTGATCACCGCTTTTTCGATTGCAGCAGGTATTGTGATTCCTTTTGCCGGCTATTTGTCGGATCGATTTGGGAGAAAAATCGTCATTATCATCTCCCTTGCTCTATATGGTCTGGGTGGTTTGGTCGCAGGGCTTGCCGCGTTGTGGATAGATCAACCTTATATGGCCATCATGGGAGGGCGTGTCTTGCAGGGGATCGGGGCCGCCGGTACAGCGCCCATCGCGATGGCATTGGTAGGGGATCTGTTCGACGGCGCTTCGGAGAGTAGGGCATTGGGGCTCTTGGAGACATCCAACGGGATGGGAAAAGTATTAAGTCCGATTTTTGGCTCCTTGCTTGCTCTCATTTCTTGGTACATGGTCTTTTTAGCTTTTCCAATTATTTGCGGTGTCGTCCTCCTGATGTTTTTATTTCTGACCAAGGAAAAGAAACAGGATAAGAAGCCGCTCCCCGTTAAGCAGTACATGCATTCGATCGCGCAGGTGTTTAAACAGCATGGAAAATGGCTTGTCCCCGCGTTTTTTATTGGGAGCATCTGCTTGTTCACGTTGTTTGGGGTACTGTTTTACCTGTCTGACTTATTGGAGGAAAAATATAAGATTGATGGTGTCATCAAAGGCTTCTTTTTGGCGATTCCCTTGCTCGTGATGAGTATAGCGGCCTATGTGACAGGAATCATTATCAAAAAGAAGCTGAAGCTGATGCGTCTGTTTGTGATAATCGGCATGTTTTTGCTGGCTACGTCTTACATTCTGGCCAGCTTTGTCAAAGGGGCTTATGTCCTCATAGGCATTTTGGTCATCGGTAGCGTGGGAACGGGGATGATATTACCATGCTTGAACTCCATGATCGTTGGGGCCGTACAAAAAACAGAGCGGGGTATGATTACTTCTTTGTATAGCGGTGTCCGTTTTATCGGTGTTGCGATTGGCCCGCCTATTTTTACCTGGTTGCTCGGAATTTCTCGGACGGTCATGTTTCTATCGATCGCAGGTTTATCGCTCGTTTTCGCTGTGCTTGCGATCTTTTTCTTGAAGCCCAAGCAGGTCGAGAAGCAAGGGCAAGGGGCAAAAGACAGCGAGACGAAAGGGTGGCGGCAAATATCAGAGGTACTGGGAATTGAACCAGAAACGGTACACGAGGTACAACGTGAGAGCGCCATCGAAAAGTACGGCTTTGATCCCAATGAGCTCGTCAAGCGTGTGTTGTCTGGAAAGAAGGAAAAGGAAAAACAATAAACAGGCTGTCTCTGTCGGTCATTCTCACCGAATACAATATCGGAGAGCGACAGAGACGAGCCTGTTTATGATGGTTAGGACTTCGCAAAGGGATGACGTAAAGCTCGTTCAAGTGCGAGCGGGTACACATCATCTTGGAGAATGCGGCTAAATTCCTGCTTGCCTTTTAGATTTCGCGGAATATCCGCAAACACAATGGTGGCAAGCACGTCTGAGCCGCTTGGCTGGTTTGTATAATACGCTACCTTTGCGATATAAATATCTTTTCGCATCGAGTCGTCGATGGTGTACTGTCCGATGCGCTCAATCCCTTCCAGAATGGCGCCGGTTTCTTCATAGACCTCACGAACTGCTGCCGCCAGGCTGTTTTCACCCGCTTCTACTTTTCCCCCTGGTAGCTCCACGCCGCGTGTACGATGGCGAGTAAATAACAGCTTCCCTTGATAAAAAGCGAAGATCAGCACGTGACCTGCTTGGTGGTTACGATACTCTTCGGAGGAAAAGGTTAGCTTGACAGGTAAGCCAAAATCGTCGTAAAAAGCGTACATGCAAAGCTCTCCTTCTACAGGCTCATTGATCTGTTATTTTGGATTTGCAAGGAAATATGCTTGACCGCCTTCATCGCTTGACCAGTTGCCAGTGACAAACTCGCATAAGCGGCTCCGTTGCTCACATCTCCGACTGCGTAAATCCATGGAGAGTTGACGCGTTGATACGAATCCGTTTGCAAATAGTCATCGCCAAACGTGTCCAAGCCCTCGAGACCCGCTGTGTTTCCATGAACACCAATTCGCGGCAGAATCCAATCGACTACGATCGTCTCTGGATTATCTGCGCGCGTAGAGATGAGTGTCAGAACCGTCCGTGCCTCTTCGTCCTGATAGTCACTTACTTGTGTTTCCCACAGGACTTGGATGTTGGGGAGGCCTGTGATTTTCTTTTGCCATTCGGGACGAGCACGCCACTCATTGCTCCGAACCAACAGATAGACTTGTCGGGCATGAAAGCTCAAATTTGCTGCACTCTCTAATGCACGATCTCCTCCGCCAATCACGGCGATGTCTTGCCCGGCGATGGTGTGCGCTTGGGCAGTTGTAGAAAACCAAGGCGACAGGACGTTCGAACAATCAGCGAGGGCCGGTATTTCATTCCAGCCGACTCCTGTGGCGATGAGTAGATAGTCGACACGATAAACGGATTTCGAAGTGATTACCTGTTTCGTCTCCCGATCAATGGAAAGAATGGCTTCGTTCAATCGTATGTTTGGCTGCTGGATGAAAGGATGTGCAATCAGTACCTTTACAAGGGCAGCTCCCTGGTCATATACAAGGGGCGGAAAGTCGGTAATCTCGTTGTAAATGTGATGCAGTTGGCCGCCGAGTCGATCCGTTTTTTCGATAAGAAGACAAGAAAGACCTAATCGTTGGCACCATATTGCTGCGGACAACCCTGCGATGCCGCCACCTACGATCAGCACCTGTATGTGTTCCACTCTCAAGTCCCTCCGATTCCCTTATTCATCTATCTGATTTTCCTCATTTTTAGACTACCTGTTTCGATTCGCAAGTGCAAGAACTCAGAGGGAAAACCGCTCGAGTTGAATCGGCAGGATTCTACATTTTGACGGCATTTTGTGGTAAAATGGGACGAAAGTTTTCCAGAATATATTGAAAATGAAAAGCCCAAAGCACTATGGACCCTGTGATTTAAAAAAGGAGTGAACCGAACGTGCAAGCCAAGAATGACAAGCCTCAAGCTCCTGCAAAACAGCCGCGTAAACGGATCAAGCGTGGCCAGCGAAGCAAGCGGATGTATCTGCTCTTGGCGGGTTGCTTGTTCCTCTGTTTGTTGGCTGTAGGAGCAGGCTTCGCCCTCAACCAGTTTAACAAGACACTGGACATCGTAACGGAAGACCCTTACAAGCTGCCGGATCAACCTGTAGTAGAAAAGCCGTACGAACAAAAGAAATCAATCGCCTTTGTCATCGTCGGGGTGGATACGCGCAAAAACATCGGCATGTTGAACACGGATGTTCTCGTCGTCGCAGTCGCCAATCCGGTTACGCAAAAGCTGAGCATGGTATCGTTGCCTCGTGATACCCGCGTTCAAATCCCAGGCTATCCTGGCTACCACAAGGTCAATGAAGTATTTGCATTAGGGGAAAATATCAGGAAAGATGCGGAAATCAAAGGAAAGCCTGTTACAGAAAATGGCATGACGATGCTCAAAAAAACATTGAATCACATGCTGGGAATCTCGGTTGAGCATTACGTGCAGCTTGACTTTGAGGGCTTCACAGCGGTCATTGACAAGCTGGGCGGGATTACGGTTGACGTAGATCGCGATCTCGTATATGAATTGCCGAAGCAAGGGGTATACCGTAATTTGAAAAAAGGGAAACAAGTATTGAACGGAGAGCAGGCACTCGGCTTCGTCCGTCATCGCATCGACAGACGTGGAGACGCTTACAACTCGAGCGACTTCGATCGCAACCGTAGACAGCAGCAGGTGATTCGTGCCGTGGCAGAAAAGAGCATGTCGATGGATGGATTAACGAGTTTGACAGCTGTGCTGGATACCGTTGGTAAGCATATCAAAACCGATCTCTCGACAGACCAAATTAAAGGATTGGCACTCGATTTTGCCAGCTTTTCGTCAAGCAACATGGTTACTTTGGATAATGGGGCGATCTGGAGCTCTCCTTATTCCTTGTGGCCGAGGGAGAACATGCAAGCTGTTCGAACTGCCCTGCAAACAGAAGTGGGTGTAGCTGGATCGAGCGAACAGCTCAGTGATGCAGCCGTAGCAGAAGTAGCCAAGGTCGAAATGAAAGCGGAGAAGAGAACGTCAGCTCCCAATCCCAAGCCCACGACAGGTACAAAAGAGCAGCCAAAAACACAAAAACCAGCCACACCACCACCAAATACGGCTCCAGAACCAACACAGGAGCCTGTAACATCGCCGAGTGTACCAGATGGAAATGTCGGCCAATCCCATCCTGAGCCAACGGACAGCAACATGCCACCACCAGATATTTTGGCTCCGCCTGCACCAGCGACAGATAGTGCTGATGTAGGGCAAACTGGATGATCATGAGCACACCCCCCAGGCAAAAGCACATATTCTATTGTACATAGACAGTCTTGCCTTTGCTGGGAAGGGAGTGCGGAAGTGATGAAAAACCTGCAAGAGACCATGAAACAGTTGCAAAAAGCATCCGAAAGTTTGTCCAAGCTCGGCTTTGACCCAGATCATCCATGGAAAGCATTGAGCCAGATGGGACAAATGCTGGATACGAATTTTTGGGAGAATATTGCGACGCTCAACAAGCAAGCAGCACAAAAGACGGCCACCGCCGCCGCGCCAAATGTACCACCCGTGAAAAAGGGGAAAAAAAAGACGAAGGAAAAATCGATGCGTTTCGGGCAGGTAGACGATTCGCATTTTTCCCCCGTCTCGGATATCTTCCAATCAGAGCAAATGGTCATTGTTTCCTGTGAACTGCCGGGCTTCGATCGCGATAGTTTGGAGATTACTCTCTCCGACCAACGGTTGCTGGAGATCAAAGGGATCATCAAAGAAAGTGAGCACCAGGGGCTTCGTACGCAAGGGGAACGAAGCTACGGCCCCTTTTATCGCAAGCTGGCTCTACCGGTTTCTGTTCGTTCAAAAGGGATGAGGGCCCAGTATCAGGATGGGGTGTTAGAAATCTATTTGATGCGTGATGGAGCTGCGAACGAACGAAAAACAACATTTAAAGCGAGCTTGTAAAAGCAGGGTGGTACTGGAAAAATCAAAAAAGAACCTGAGTATTTCTACCAGGTTCTTTTTTATTGCACATAAACAGACACGATGATATAATCAAATCACGACTGTTTTATTTATGTAGTCATAAATATCGCATCTTACACTTTAATCGTATCATGCTGGCGAACTCTTGTCAAATGTTTTTTCTCAATTTAATGGTTAGGAGAGATATTGAATGAGTTCATTGGTTCTCGGTTTTCAGGAAATGGATAAAACGCAGCTTTTGCTCGTTGGCGGAAAAGGGTTACATTTGGGGGAATTGTCAAAAATTCAAGGAATACAAGTGCCGGAAGGATTTTGTGTGACAACAGTAGGTTATCAAAAAGCCATCGAACAAAACGAAGCGTATCATGCTTTGTTGGCGCAACTAACGATGCTAAACGTACAAGATCGAGATCAAATTGGTGAAATCTGCAGGAAGATTCGACAAATCATTATGGAAGTAGAAATTCCTTCCGATGTTGTGAAAGCCGTTACGCATTATCTCTCCCAATTCGGAGAGGAGCATGCTTATGCAGTGCGTTCTAGTGCCACTGCTGAAGATTTACCACATGCCTCTTTCGCAGGACAACAAGACACCTATTTAAATATCATCGGCAAAGAAGCCATTTTGCAGCACATCAGCAAATGTTGGGCTTCCCTATTTACGGATCGTGCGGTAATCTACCGGATGCAAAATGGATTTGACCACAGTCACGTTTATTTATCGGTTATCGTTCAAAAAATGGTTTTCTCACAGGCTTCCGGGATTTTATTTACCGCTGATCCCATTACATCTAATCGGAAGTTGCTATCCATCGACGCCAGTTATGGACTTGGAGAGGCACTGGTTTCAGGCCTGGTATCTGCTGATTGTTATAAAGTACAGGAAGGGGAAATCGTCGATAAGAGGATAGCAACCAAAAGTTTGGCTATCTATGGACGAAAAGAAGGCGGAACAGAGACACAGCAGATTGATCCTGATCAGCAAAAGACCCAAACACTTACTGAACAACAAATTTTACAACTGGCACGCATTGGAAGACAGATCGAAGCTTATTTTGGTTGCCCACAAGATATCGAATGGTGTTTGGTTGATGACACTTTTTATATTGTCCAGAGTCGTCCAATTACGACTTTATACCCCATCCCTGAAGCGAATGATCCAGATAATCACGTCTATGTATCTGTTGGCCATCAACAAATGATGACTGACCCCATGAAACCATTGGGACTGTCTTTTTTCCTGTTAACGACTCCTGCACCTATGCGCAAAGCGGGTGGAAGGTTGTTTGTTGATGTTACAAATATGCTCGCTTCACCTGACAGCAGACAACTCATATTAGATACTTTGGGACAATCCGATCCGCTTATAAAAGACGCGCTTATGACCGTAATAGAGCGAGGAGATTTTATACAATTGTTACCAAACGATAAAAAAGAGCAGAGTCCCGGTCAAAGCAATCCAGGTATGTCGGCTTTGGGTTTTCAAGAACAATTCGAAAACGATCCGACAATTGTTTCTGATTTGATTAAGCGCATGCAAATATCGATCGAAGAGTTGAAGCATAACATCCAAACGAAATCAGGACCGGATTTGTTTGATTTTATTCGAGAAGACATCCAGCAATTAAAGAAGATTTTATTTGATCCACAAAACATCGGTGTAATAACGGCTGCTATGAATGCTTCAAAATGGATCAACGAAAAAATGAATGAGTGGTTGGGGGAAAAAAACGTAGCAGACACGCTTTCTCAATCTGTGCCAAACAATATTACTTCGGAAATGGGGCTGGCGCTAATGGATGTTGCAGATGTCGTTCGTCCTTATCCAGAAGTAATTGATTTTTTACAGCATGTAAAAGAAGATAACTTTTTGGATGAACTGGTTCAGCTTGAAGGTGGCCAGGAAACGAAAGACGCAATCTATGCTTATCTCACGAAATACGGAATGAGATGTGCCGGAGAAATCGATCTTACGAGAACTCGTTGGAGTGAAAAGCCAATGACACTTGTCCCGATGATTCTAGGTAACATCAAAAACTTTGAGCCGAATGCTGGCAATCGGAAATTTGAGCATGGGCGACAGGAAGCCTTGGAAAAAGAACAAGAGTTAGTAGAGCGATTGAAGCAATTACCGGATGGTGAACAAAAAGCAAAAGAAACAAAACAAATGATCGACCTCATCCGGAATTTCATCGGGTTTAGGGAATATCCAAAATACGGCATGGTGAATCGCTACTTCGCTTATAAGCAGGCTTTACTAAAAGAAGCCGAACGACTCGTACAAGATCGCGTTATTCATGACAAAGAAGATATATACTATCTCACTTTTGAAGAACTTCACGAGGTCGTACGCACAAACAAATTGGATGATGAGATCATCAGCAAGCGAAAAGACGATTACAAGTTTTTTGAAAAATTGACTCCCCCACGTGTAATCACGTCAGATGGTGAAATCATTGCAGGTGAGTACAAAAGAGAAAATCTGCCTGCCAATGCGATTGTAAGTCTACCTGTTTCTTCCGGAGTTATAGAGGGGCGAGCACGAGTCATCTTAAACATGGAAGATGCTGATCTTGAAGAGGGAGATATATTAGTCACCTCCTTTACGGACCCTGGCTGGACACCGTTGTTTGTATCCATAAAAGGTCTGGTCACCGAAGTGGGTGGACTGATGACCCATGGGGCAGTTATCGCGCGTGAATATGGCTTGCCAGCAGTTGTCGGTGTGGAAAATGCTACCACTCTGATAAAAGACGGGCAACGAATTCGCGTGAATGGAACAGAGGGGTATATTGAAATATTGTAGTCAGGGGGCCTCGTGCCTCCTTTTTTGTTTCGTTTTCAGCCAAAATAAAAACAGTGTCAATGGAAAGACATTAACACTGCCGGGATTAGATGTTCCCAAACATCGGTTGATCGACGACATTGGGGTCCAGTGTATTCGTTGCGTTGACACCATTGAGCGTGTTGACGACGTTACCTGTGTTGCCGCCTCCTGAACCGGAGAATGTCTTGGCGGCTGTTTTTGGCGATATGTTGAGCGTATCTCCGAAGTTAACTGTACCCGAATTATTATTGATATTGACAGCTCCAATGACAGAAGGCACAGCTTACCCCCTCCCTCCAGTTTTTGGCTCTTCTCGGAAAATGTGACGAATATTTACGACTCGTGTTTCGAGTTTTATGGATTCGTTCGAACCAACATGGACAACGGAGGATCCTGCTAAGAAAGGGACTTCCACTTTTCGGATGAAAATGTACGGGCAGTCGTGGAACGTATCGATGCAAATCGGATCTGAGAGACTAGGGGGAGTTAAAGGAACGGAAAAGGCCGAGTAATTCTCAAACATAAATTCATTTTCATAGAAGATGGCCTGCTCGCGTTGGACAGCTAATATGTTTGCGACAGCATCAATCTGCCGCGAATCACCTATTTGCAGAACAGATGAGGTATCGACCGAGAGAACATCCAGCTTACGGACATGACTGGTCCTTCGGTACATGGTGACAACCCTCCTTATGAAGCAGGCAGCGCAGTATCAATCGGGATCGTGGCTCCGACAATCATTTTTTCGGGTGGCGTTTCATAAATCGCTCTGAGGTCTACTGTCTGTGTGTCCCCAATAAACAAGGAAGCGGCAGAAGTGAGAGCACTGACAGAGACCTTCTTTACACAAATGGCTTCGTTAATCACTTGATACCTCATCATGGTTCGTTCACCTCACGAGGCAAATTTTTCACGAATGTTTCGCAGGTCTTGTTGATATCCCGTTTCACTTTTTGGACCGTATTTTGCACGAAAGCATCGAGCTGCTCTGGTTCTAGTTCATCGGTAGGGAGCTCGCTCAGGTAATACCTAATCCGTTGATCGATCTGCTTTTTAATGTCATCCAAGATAAAGGCACGATAATTGTTATCCAGTGGATAGTTGCACTCTGTTTCGATTCTTTCAAGAACGAGGTAGGCATCTTGCTCTAAGTATTGATAAATTTCTTTCTGGACACGGTCAAAAAGTGGGGCATTGCTTTGGTGCGGATTAGGGACATCCATCGATTGATTGATGGAAAAATCACCGATTCCTGCATCATTTCCTTTCGGGTTTAAACCGATATTGAGAGTCCCTTCCAGTCGCTCAACTTTTAGCAGGTCGAATTTGTACTCGTTTTTGATGACGGAAGGAATCTGTTTTTCCTTGAGATCATTTACATCTTGCTGAAGCTGTTCAATCATTTGCTTCAATTTCTCGATCTTATCGTTTTGCAATTGTATATAGTCATGTAACTGTTGAATATACTGCATCATTTCGGGATCCATGTACATGACGACCATCCTTCTTCATCTAAGAGTGCCAGAGCGAACAGGTGAAGGCTGAACCAATGGAATGAGGGGCACGAATTCTTCCGCACCGGTTGAGGGTAGAGGTCCCACCTGTGGTGCTGGCTCTGTGAATCCGCCGGTGTTGTACAGCTTGGAAACGGGCTTGATAATCCCTGCGCTTCCTATTTGGCACACCGAAGAGTTGCTTATGCCTTCGATCTTGAGTGAATTGATGACGATATGTTGCGTCACAAAAAAATTCATGCGAAATCTCGTCCCTTTGCCCTGAAATCGTTCGTTTCTTCTACAAAAAGCGGAATATCATTATCGGATTGTTCATTGACGTAGACGACGCTACGTGGAATTTTAAAGGACAGATTGGTACCAGAATTGAATGATCCTCCACCCGCGAAGGTTTTGGCATAAGTGGTAGGTGCGATTTTACGGACGTCTCCGACATTGAAAACGCCGCCCACGTTGTTTACATTGATGACTCCAACGAATGCTGGCATGTTCGGCACATCCTTTTGGGAGAGATCCTCTCTGTATTGTATGTCGTAGGCCAGTGGGTGTTCATACCTGTTTTTGCGACCGAACTCATGTGAGCAGCATACGATGTATAGATAGGCGCGAGTTTTAGGAAAAGGAGAAAAAGTTCCATGAATATGAAGGTGACGAATAAAAAAATAGACGTCGGTGATTTCAGCTTTGGTGGCGTAAATAAGTCGTCGATTGTGCTGATTGGGGACACCGATGTCCTGTCTTGCTACTCTATATTTGATACGCCGCCACACGCCGTGATTTATTCCCCCCAGGTCCCTCTCCAGCCGTTAGACCTTGGTTTGCGAAGAGGGTAGAGGTGTTTTTTACGTGTTCGCGTATTTCGTCTGGTAGTGGCTGAGAGCCAGCAACGGCCAAATCCAACGATAGCTGTGATAAGCAAAGTAAGTGCCGCCAGGACGTCCCCCGCCAGTCGGGTAGCGAGTTGTCCAGTCATTTGCTTGATTGTGAGTGAGCAAATAGCGAATCCCTCGTTGAAGCTCTGGTGTCGGGTTTGATGATACGGCTATTAATGCATCGGTTGCCCATGCTGTCTGCGAGGGAGTACTTGCTCCGAGGGGGACGTACGTTTTTTTCTGATCGCTTTGGCAAGATTCTCCCCAGCCGCCGTCGGGATTTTGGTTGGCAACCAGCCACGCAACCGCTTTTTGAATGGCGGGATCCGTAGGGGAAAAGCCAATCGCCATCAGTCCGGTAATCGCAGCCCATGTACCATATAGGTAAGCAATTCCCCAACGTCCATACCAGGAGCCGTCGGACTCTTGATGTTTGAGAAGCCAGCGGACTCCTTTTTCTACATGGGGGTCAGTCAATGTTCGGTCGGCATAGTTTCCAAAAAATTCCAAAGTCCTCCCTGTCAAATCGGCAGAGGAGGGATCTGTACTGACGGTATCGGCTCCTTCGATCGGCAGGTGGCGAATGAAATCAGCATCAGTATTTCGTTCAAAAGCAGGCCAGCCCCCATCGTCGTTTTGCATGGATAATAGCCATTCGAGACCGCGATTCCAAGCGGCTGCTGTTGTGATATCCGTACGGGCAAGATGGCGCAGAGAGCGCAGAGCAGCCGTCGTATCATCAATATCCGGGTTCATGGTGTTATAGTCAGAAAAGCCCCAACCGCCAGGCTTTCCATTTGGATTGCGAATTTTCCAGTCACCGTACGTATGCTGCTGCTTTTGGAGCAGGTAACGATTTGCTTTTTGAATCGCGGGATGTGTGGTAGAAAGTCCGCTTTTTTGCAGAGAAGAAGCCAAGAGTGCCGTGTCCCAGACGGCTGAGGTAGCTAACTGCAAATGTGCGCCGTTTTCATAATCGTAGACACTATTCGTAAGGCCCTGCATCGCTTTTTGGATGAGAGGGTCTTTCGGAGAATAACCGCGAGCAAGTAACGCAAAAATCATGAATAAGGTGGAGGTCGAATAATTGTACAGAGTACCGTCCGGCTCGATTCGCGCAAGGATGTATTGTTCCAGGCGCCGTAGGGCGAGCTTGTGCAGTTGCCCGGGTAAAAAGGGGAGACGCTGTAAGGAATCGTGAATGGTGGCGAGGAACGCTTGCCCCTCTTGGAGGA
This sequence comes from Brevibacillus brevis, assembly GCF_001039275.2. NCBI lineage: Bacteria > Bacillati > Bacillota > Bacilli > Caryophanales > Paenibacillaceae > Brevibacillus > Brevibacillus brevis. The sequence goes on along the minus strand of NZ_CP030117.1, from coordinate 4,102,171 downwards.
AATTCTCTAAGAATCGATGTGGATATAGCCCGCGAGTGATAGGTGTATCTGCATACAGATCGGACAAGTCTGGCGCATCGTCAGGCTTTTTTACATATTTGCGATCAGCCACAATCATCATGGGGGCAAGATGGACTCGTGCGTACCCGACAAAATCATAAAAGCTGACAGGGAAGCTCGGGGGCAATAGAGCAATCTCGACGGGAACGAGAAAATGCGGTGGCCACTGGTATTGGCCGGTCAAGGCTGTAGAGAATTTGGTCAGCATGTTCGCTTGTGTCAGCCCACCCTTTTCCAAAATAAACGAGCGAGCCAGAGCCATTCTCGGTTCGTCCTTCGTGTATTTGCCTGATAGCAGAAGGGCGTAATACGAATCAATCGTCGTAGATAGATGGCCTTCATGCTCGTCAGGGTACAGCTTCCATGCCCCATTATCGTGTTGGAGAGACGTGATGTGAGCAGTGAGCTTCTCCATCAAACGCTCATCATGAATACCCAGCGTGCGCAATAGGATGATCATGTGAGAATCTGTCATTGGTGAGCTTTCCAGACAAAAGCGCCAAGTGCCATCCTCTTGTTGGCGCTGTAACAAAAAGGCTTGAATGCGGTTAATTTCTTGCTGGACTTCACGCAACTCATTCACCTCCCGATAAAATACGTCGCCTGAGGAAGAGAGGGGGAAGAGCATCGGTGGGTTTCTCGTGGTACCAATACGCATCTCGCTTGCCGCTTGCCAAAAATCTGGGGAAAGTCCGTACGGCGACAGCAGCACCATTGCCAGCACAAGATCAAAAGACGGTAGAGCAGATTAGGCAGGAGACGCTCGCCCACAACCGTGACAACATAGACAGAACGCGCGCCTATTTGTCGTTTTATCAAAAGCATCCACAAATTCATTGGGCGCTATTGGCCCATCTCGTATCGCGTAATGCGGGATGGAGTATGACCGATTTGCGGGGAGAATTATTGCCTCGCTTGCTACGAACAAAAGAGCAGCAGGATTATTTTTCGTTTTTGGAGCGGGGAAACTGGCTGATTTTTCACGATGCGTACCCTCAATTGTTACTGTATGAAGAGAGTGTGAGGCGACAGACCAACCTTTTTTATATACTTCCTCATCTGGGCGTCTCTACTTTCATGCAGGCGATCTGGAATCATTTCTGGAAGACCACCGACAAAGAGCTGCTCACCATTGGCTTGATTATCAATGAACAAAACTACTTGGAAGAACAGGTCATGAAAGAACCGGCCTATCAAAATTCAGTTGTCCGCACAATCCCGTTTGCCCTACAGGAGCTTTTGCAACTGAATATGATCTTGTTTCCCCATCGGACAGTGGCTGATGAACAGGGAAGCTCCTTGCAGCTCGCGGGTGAGCGAGTGTTTCATTTTGCCTCTTTATTAGAGAGAATCAGCTTGGGAAAAAGGCTGTACAGTCTGCTATTCGGGGGCCAGAAAAGGCAGGAGGCAGCGTACACTTGGGCATTGGAACAGCCACACACAGGTTCGCGAAAAGATTATTGGCCCCATCTCTTTCACGATGTGAATAATACAGATCCTGGCAAGCCTTATCAGGTAAAACTAATGAACTGTCAGCTACGCTCAGAGGCAAAACGGATGTTTTCCCCAACGCTGCGTCAAGTTTGGAGACCTGTGCACCATGATCCGCCAAAGGAGTTAGATTGGTATAAAAGCAAGAGTGACGTATGGCGTGTGCTGACTCAAGCAGAGGAGACAGCAAATGTAGCAGAGATGAGTGAAGCGTACTGCCAGGTATTGACAAAAATCGAGTGGGCTGTCGCAGCCAGAACGAGAATACTTAAAACGTTATGATCATGGCAGAAGATGATAGGTAGATTTGCTTAGAGAGTTTTAGAAGGAGCGATTATGATTTGAAGACACTCATTATTGCGGAAAAGCCTGACATGGGACGAAATATTGCCGCCGCAATAGATCCTAAAGATTAAAAAAGTTAACGTGAGTTTGATTGAACTCGATAAAACCGGTGAGTATACAGCGAGTCTAGATGATTTGGGGGTCGACTAGCTATTAGTATTCTTATGTAGATTCTCATACCGTGTTATAAACCTTAAATATCATTATGCTATTCTACCCGTTAGCGTAGAAAAGGCAGCCCATCGTTAAGGCTGCCTTTATGTTTGGATTTTTGAACTTTCTAACCCTATTATTACTTCTCCCTCGTGGTAAAACTCAATTACAAACTTGTAAAAACCACCGCCATGCAATCTGGATCGGTGGTCTCTGCTTCAATTATTTAACGGCAAGCCAGATTTCATTCGTGGAATTCGGACTATTGAGATCGGGACTAATATAAGCCTCTATAGCCGGAAGTTCAGCAAGCATATATCCGTTAGAAGGGATCCATTCCAAATAGATCTGTTTCCAAGTATTTACAATTGAGGTCGGAAATTCCCCCTGCACCTCAAAAACTACCCATTTCGATGGAGGGAAATCAAAATACGCGAAACCTTCCGGCACATCTCCGACATGTTCAGCAGCAATCCAGTAATCAGTCGTGCTTATCTCTTCTTTATAGATGCTCATCCCCAATAAACCTTTTATCTCACCGTTGAGCATTTGAATCAACTGGTTGGCCGTTCCGTTTATATTCACTTCAGCCCAAAATTCTGGAATACCCGGACCTTCCGCCTTCTCGCCGCAAGGAAATATCCGTTTTACGCCTACTACCTGGAAAGCCTCTCTTTCAACAATGCGGTAGTTCATGGGTTCTGCTCCTTTCAAACTCACCTGAATCGTCAGGCGGTTATAAGATTGCAGCTTTCCGATCCCTTTTCGAGCTTCACTTGGAGTAATGCCATGCTGTTTACGGAAAGCTTTTGAAAAAGCTTCGGGAGTTTCATAGCCGTACTTATAGGCAAGGTCGATAATTTTACATACCGTGCTGGTTAACTCTTGTGCCGCTAACGTTAAACGGCGTCGCCGGAGGTAATCACCGACAGTTAAATCTGTCAATATCATAAAGGTGCGTTGAAAATGAAAAGGAGATAGATTCGCCTGTTTGGAAATCACTTTAATCGTCAGTTGCTCTAGCAAATGTTCTTCCATGTAATCGATTGCCTTCTGCAATGATTCGACCAATGCCATAAGGTTCAACTCCCAATTTAAATGATACTGACTCTAGGAACCCAAATCCTGTCTTCTTATGCTCTGTGATGACAGTACTTTTTTGCACAAAATGTTAGTTTCCGACTGTTGACCTGTCAATAGTTATCTCCACTTTCCACCTTACCACTATTTGTAATACGGTTCTTCCCACTTTGTCACATCTTCGACCTCCTTCCTGTCTTGTTTAATGACAGCACATGAAGGAGGTTTCTTCGAATGGTTGCAAAGTATGATGTGGCCGTTGTTGGTGGAGGTATTGCCGGACTGACCGCAGCTCTTTATTTAGCAAGAGGAAGAAAACGCGTCGTAGTTTTGGAAAGTCAGAATCAGATGGGGGGAAGGGCAATCACGAACAAGAAGGACGGAATACGCTTCAATTTGGGTTCGCATGCACTCTATGCCGGGGATGCGTACGACATTTTCCGGGAATTAAACTTAAATCCGGATATTTTTCGAAAAGTCGACGAGTTCACCCCGTACGGAATTTGGAAAGAGCAGGTGCACCCTTTTCCGGCTGCGGTCAGTTCGCTGCTTAAGACTCCCTTGTTAACGGTGGCGGACAAATACAGGTTCGGAGCCATCCTCTTGAAGATCCTCAAACTTGACACGGCCACGATTCCACACATGAGTCTGCGCGACTGGATGGAGGAGCACGTGGGAAGCCCGATGGTACGTCATCTTCTGTACGTACTGGCCCGAGGAGGAACATACGTGCAAGCTCCGGATTTACAAGTGGCGGGACCCTTGTTCAGACAGATGCAACGTTCCATCACGGGAGTGTATTATTTGAAGAAAGGCTGGGGATCCCTGATCGAGGAAATGTGTTCGGAAGCACGTCGGCTGGGCGTGGTAGTGGCTACAGGTAGGAAAGTCAACATCGTTGAGCATGATGTCGGACGGGTGCAACGAGTTCGCTGCGAGAATGGCGAAACGATTGAGGTTCCCTACGTGATCCTGACGACATCGCCGCAGATAGCGAGCAGGCTGGTTCCATCTGTCGAACTGACTTCGTTGCAGACGTGGGAGCAGCAGGCCATTCCGATCACGGCCGCTTGTTTGGATATTGGGCTCCGTCGACTTCCTGTACCACAGCATCAATTCGTCTACGGCATCGATCAACCGGTCCTTATGATCAACCAATCACGAATCAAAGGGCTAGAGCTCAGCGAGAACGATGACGTTCAAGTGTTTCAATTGATCAAGTTCCAAGTGCAAGGAAGCGATGCGCAAGGAGACCGCAGACAACTTGAGCAAGCAATGGATCTCGTTCATCCCGGTTGGAGACGAGAAGTGGTGGCGGAGCAGTATTTGCCCAAGATGACGGTCGTTCATGACTTTCCACATATGAAGCGGGTCGAGAATCCGGGTCCTGCCGTCCCTCAGATCAAGGGCTTGTACGTGGCTGGAGATTGGGTGTCACACGGTGAATATTTGGCAGGCGGGGCGGCAGCAAGCGCGAAGCGAGCTTCCCTCCATATTCTCGCTCACTAATCGGACGATTTCGGAAAGGAGGTCTGTATGGACACGGAACAACTATATCAAACCTATCGGATGTTATTGTTCTCACTGGCGTATCGAATGTTGGGAAGCGTCATGGATGCGGAAGACATCGTACAGGATGCTTTCCTGGCGTTGAGTCAATTGCCTATGGACGCAAATATCCGGAACGAAAAGGCATACTTGTGCAAAATCGTAACGAACCGTTGCCTGAACCTGTTGCAATCGTCCGCGAAACAACGGGAAGTTTACGTGGGGACCTGGTTGCCGGAGCCACTCGTGCATCTTGAAGGCGTAAGCTTGGACCCTTCTGAAATTTATCAACAAAGGGAAACGATCTCAACGGCCTATTTGATGCTTTTGCAACAGCTAAGCGCGGTCGAGCGGGCAGTGTTTCTCCTGCGGGAAATGTTTCAATATCCGTACGATGAAATTGCCAACATGGTGGGGAAAAGCAGCTTCAATTGCAGGCAAATTTTCCATCGGGCCAAGAAAGGTATCCGCCATGAACCGCCGGACTTAGCAACGAGCACCGTTACGGAGACGCAAGTGCGGCAATTCATCCAAAGCGTGATCGCGGGCGATGCAAACAGCCTGTTGCAGTTGCTGTCTCCTGACGCCGTCCATTATACAGATGGAGGTGGCAAGGCGCCGGCTGCACAGCGGCCCGTCGTCGGAGTGTCACGAGTCATTCCGTTTTATATGCAATGGATGGATTGGTTCGGGCGTCCTGACAGCCACTATTCCTATATAATCACGACGGTGAACGGAAGCCCGGGAATCGTAATGATGATCGGCGGACGTATTGCTTACGTTTACTCGTTCGAGGCTTCGGACAATAGGATTCATTCCATCTATGCAGTTGCAAATCCTGACAAACTCAAGTATCTGGAGGAGGCTGTAAGATGAGAATCATCGAATTGGAACTGAAAACTACCCGGTTAGCTGAAATGAAGGTGTTCTACACAGAAAGACTTGGATTTGTTTTAGCAGATATAACGGAACATTCAATCACGATCGTTACCGGGGGAACGCGATTGACTTTCGTTCACGAGGAGGAGGGAAGCTTACCGCCGTCCTACCATTTGGCAATGAATATCCCCGAGAACCAAATTCGCGAAGCGAAAAGTTGGCTTCTGGCCAAAGGCTGTCAGGTGCTTTCCGCTGCGCCCCTTCCCTTCGCAGGAATCCAGGCAAACGAAGATATCGCTTATTTCGAAGGAACGGATGCGCATGCCTTCTATTTCGAAGATCCTTCGGGGAATCTGGTGGAGCTCATCGCTCGGCATCGAATGGACAATGCCTCAACAGAGCCTTTTGATCACGAATCCATTCTGAATGTCAGCGAGATCGGCTTTCCGCTTCGCGGCAGCGTATCGGAGGCAATTCAGCGCCTAGATTCTCGATTTGACGTCATGCCTTATAACGGGGACGGAAAGACGTTTCAGATGCTCGGTGACGAGCACGGAATGTTCATCCTTGGGGATATGGCCATCGGGTGGTATCCTTCGATGAAGATTCCGGAAGTTCACCCTATTCGAATGACGATTCTCGATCCTAAAGAAGGGGAGTTTCAATTGGATCCGTACCCCTACTTCATTCGCGCTGTTTCCGAAAGGCCAGTCTAAGGGAGGAATGAAACGATGGAAGTACGCAAAATGGCCGCAACAAGCTCTTCGCTGCCGGCAGCCGCTCAATACGCACGGTTAGGTTTTAGAATATTGAACGTGCTTTTTTCGATCTGCGTCGCGGTACAGGTGTTCTTGGCTGGACTCGCGCTGTTCGTAGATTCGACTCAATGGAGGATGCACGGTAATTTCGCCATGTACTTCGCGCCTATCCCCGTATTGTTGTTTATATTGTCTTTTCCGGCCATACTGCCCAAGGGCATAAAAATTCAGAATTTGGTACTGATCGGCCTAACCCTTTTGATCTTCGCGACGGCTGTCTTCTCGGAAAAAATCGGATTCGCGGCAGCGGCACATCCCGTCATCTCGCTAGGCTTGTTCTGGAACTCGATGTTGATTATGAGGGAAATGACGAAAACGAAAGAATAGATGAGCGGAGACAGCGTTTGTAATCAAGTAAACATGATTGTCAAGCAAATTTATAGGCCACCCTGTAAGGGATGGCCTATAAATATTTACGGTCACCACGCCTTAGTTAAATATGACGATAGCATGTAAAGGTCTAGCTCCGATGAGCCTTGGGATGGTAAACACCAGTGCACTTGTGGAGCTTGCATGCAGTAGAGTATGGCAGAACGCAATAGCTGAGGCAATTCCTTGGTTCCCGCATGCCCAAATACTGGGCTGAAGGTCTTTAACCCAGCTTTATCCAGCCCTCTCGTTTTTTCAAAAAGGCACTTATCACTTTTTTTCCATTGATTTCATTTTTTGAATAAAAGAACCTCCCAAGGCTAATTTCTATTAGCGTCATTATGTTTGGAAGGGATTAATCCGTATTAAATTCGTTTGAAGTTTGTTGCTCCCTCCCTTTCAACATCACGTTACAAACATAAGCCGGTTTTATCTAGCACCTCTGTACACGGCCTGTGGCTTTAGCAATTCCTCCTATAACAAAGCCCCAAATCGCATTGGTGATGAAAACACTGACAATTGCAAGTGGATTAGTCAAAGGGCCTTGCAAATTCCCCAGGAGAATGGGCGATAAGATACCGCTTAAAATAATTACGAATAAGGCATAACTCATACCAGAAAAAACAAGAACGGTGATTGGATTGGGGACTTTTCTCTTTACGACGATGACAAGCCAAGCCAATGAGATAAGGATCGTCATCAAAATAGCGCCAAATTGCTGACCGATTATGTTCATGAACCCGATCATTTTCATGAGTGGCCGAATAAGCGCCAAAGCACCTAGACCAAGAATGAGAAGAAAGTTGTCTTTTAGAACTTTCGATAATGCCATATAAAATCAATTCCTTTCCGTTGGATTCGAGCAGCTATTTCTTTTTGGTTTTTCCGAATGGTTTGAAATAAGTAAGAAAGACCATCAGCACTAAACATAACAAGTTGAAGCTTGCCGTGATGATGATGGACAACCATGTATTTTGAAAATCCGGATTTTGCAAGGTTGAAAAGCCCATCTTTTCTACCATTTCGGCAAGTGAAGCTGTCCAATCGTTTAGAAAGAAAATGCCGATCAATATCGTCATAATCGTCAAGACAAGTTTCACCATGACCCAGTAGTGCTTGACAAGCCCCCATTGGGTCCACACAGATAACATGATGCCGGTAAGCAAGCTCAACAATGCAGGATACTTAAGCAAATTTTCATCAATTACCTCCATGTTCACCAATGTATAAGCAAGCTGTTCACCATTAGCGGCATTTTGTAAATAAAAACCAAACAGCATCATCCCCAATGTTCCGCCGATCCAGGAAGCAACTGCAATAACGTGTATCGCCACTAGAAAGCTTTTTTTCTTTTGACTAAGCCTATATGCCATCGTAATCACCCTCTATCAAATATAAGTGCCAAATGCTCTTGAGCGAGCAGCTTAGCTCCCGTTAACCGTAACAAAAAAATGTTGTGAACTTATGACGATCCGTTGCGGCTTTCATGACATTTATGACGCGTTATATTCTATAGGATATACTAACGAAAGAGAGGCTTTGGAAAGGCAGGGAGATTGATGGACCAAACCATTCTACTGGTGGATGATGAGGAAAAGGTCCTTGAGTTTATGCGTTCATTTCTCCAGAGTGAAGGATTCAAGGTTGTTACGGCTCGAACAGGAACGGAGGCATTGGCTAAAGCGAAAGAAACAAATCCGGTTGTGGTCGTGCTTGATTGGATGATGCCCGGTATGAGCGGGCTGGATGTCTGTCGTGAACTGAGGAAGAAGAGCCGGGTCGGCATTATTATGGTGACCGCAAAGGCAGACGAGATGGATAAGGTAGTCGGCCTCGAGGTCGGTGCCGATGATTACCTGACAAAACCCTTTTCATTGCGAGAATTATTGGCGCGCATTCGTTCGGTGATGCGCAGGATAGATGGCAGCCCCTCGTTCGAGGAACATTTGGTAAGAGGCGACCTAACCATTTCCCGTTCGCAGTATCAGGTTTGGAAGCGTGGAGTTGAAATCAGTTTGACGCCTACGGAATTCAAGCTCTTATTGACGCTGGCCGACAAGCCTGGTATTGTCTACAGCCGTCTTCAGCTTTTAAAGGCTGCATTGGAAGACGATCTATTTAACGAGGAGCGAACAGTGGATGCCCATATTAGCCGATTGCGAAAAAAAATAGAGGACGATATTTCGAATCCAAGATACATTCAAACCGTATACGGATTCGGATATCGATTTGGGGACCAGCCATGAAGTTTCACTGGAAAATTTTCCTGACAATGACTTCTACGGTCGTGGGGATTAGCATCATATTTATTACCCTTACTCATCTTATTGTGAAGAACGCGATTGACGCGGGCATAAATGAAACAAGGGGAAAAGAAGTTGGATTACTTACAAACAAATTATCGAACTATTATCTAGACAACAAGTATTCATGGGATAAGCTTCAACAGTTCAATCTTTTACAAGATATTCACCAGGAAAATCCGAGCATCATTGTCATGGACAGTAATCAAAACGTCATTTGTTATCTGGGAGACTCACCTGAAACGTTAATAACTCACCTGGGTATTCATAAAGAAATCATGATCAATGAGCAAATCGTCGGTCAATTTTTTTATTATGATCCAGAAGTTGCAAACTTAAATAAAATCATGATTGGCATACCAATATCCGTCGTGATCATCTTACTTGTTAGCGGTGCGTTGCTCATACTCATCTCTCTTATTATCACCTACCAATTATCACGCTGGTTGGCCTCTCCGCTGCGAGCGCTACTTCCCGTGATTGAGCAGTTAGGAAAAGGAGAATTTGGCGTTCAAACCAATGTAAACACGCACGATGAATACGGCAAAATTGCGAATGCAATCAATGTGATGTCAACAAAACTAGAGCAAGCTGAAAAGGCACGTCAAAATCTAACCGCGGACGTCGCACATGAACTTAGGACTCCCCTTACCATTATTGGAGGGAAGCTGGATTCACTGCAACAGCAGGGGAAAATGATACCGCCCGAGACATTGTTGCCGCTACAGGACGAGCTCATTCGGCTAAACCAATTAGTAGAAGATCTGCGAACATTGTCATTAGCAGAAGCAGGAGAATTGCCATTAAAAAAAGAGCCTACTAATATGGCAGACCTAGCAAAAAAACTCCTCGCAGCTATGGAGCAAATCGCGGAAGAAAAAGGTATTTCTATTCAACTAGATGTATTGACCAATCAGACAACCATATCCGCGGATGCCAATCGAATCAAACAGGTTTTGGTGAATTTGCTTACCAATGCAATCCGATTTACGCCGAGCCCAGGAGCCATCTATCTCCGGCTTTTTAATGAGAATGATCAATATTTGACAGTCATTGTTCAGGATACCGGTATCGGTATTTCCCCTGAGCACCTGCCACACTTGTTTGACCGTTTTTACCGCGTCGATGAAGCGCGTTCAAGGGTCAGCGGTGGGACAGGGTTAGGTCTTGCCATTGCAAAACAATATGTACTTTCTCACAATGGAATCCTTGAAGTACAAAGTAATCTGAATCAAGGAAGTCGGTTTATTATTCGTCTCCCGTATTGATCATGCAACGCCTGCCGTTTCTAGTACAAGCTATTACTTGCAGTCAGTCTTTATTTTTATAGGATATAATTATATTTTCACAGATAAAAAATATATGGTCGAGTACTAATTAATATTTTGATAGGGTTTTCAAAGAAGCATGTATTCGATACATTTGCTTTGAGAGTTTTTTTAAAGGAGCGATAAACAGGTGAAGACACTCATTATTGCGGAAAAGCCTGACATGGGACGAAATATTGCCGCCGCAATAGATCCTAAAGCGAAAAATCACCGCACCTATTTAGAAGGTGAAAAATACATCATTACGTGGGCAATCGGGCACTTAATTGAACTGGCGGAACCGGAGGCGTACGACCAAAAATATAAAAAGTGGAACATCAATGATCTTCCTATCATTCCCGATCCATTTAAGCTGGTGCCCAATCGGAAAACATTCGATCAGCTAAAAATGATCGGGCAGTTGGCCAAACGAAGTAATCTGCTGATTAATGCATGCGATGCCGGGCGGGAAGGTCAACACATCTTTTCGCTCATTCAGCGACATCTAAAATTGAGCCACCCCGTTAAAAGACTGTGGATCTCAGACTTGACACCTGAAACGATCAGGAAAGGATTTGCGGAGATGAAGGATGCCGCAGCCTATGAAAACTTAACAAGAGCAGCAAAAGCGCGTAGTGAAGCTGATTGGCTAATCGGGATGAATGGCTCACGTGCATTTACAACCAAACATAACGTGCTCCTTTCTGTAGGAAGAGTACAGACACCCGTCCTTGCTCTCATTTATGATCGACAGAAACAAATAGAGGCTTTCTCATCGGTTACGTTTTATCAAGTGGAAGGGCATTTTTCACAGGGGGAGAGGACGTACAAAGGTCTTTGGCAAGGGGATCGCTTAACCGATCCATCCAAAGCAGAAATGTTGGCTCGAAAAGTGAAAGGAAAACAAGGGCGGATCGCATCCTATGAAGTAAAGGATACGAAGGAGTATCCTTTCAAGTTGTATGACCTGACATTGCTGCAACGTGAGGCCAATGGCAAATACGGCTTTTCCGCCAAGAAAACCTTGGATGTAGCACAGGCACTCTATGAAAAACACAAGGTGATTTCTTATCCGCGGACGAATTCCAACTATGTGACAGAGCAAAATATTCCCGAAATGCACAACACCCTGTCGTCCTTGCAAGGCACTGGATATGACGACCTGGTAAAGGGTGCAAACCGTAGTTTGGTTCATAAAGGCAACAAATTTATATGTAATCCAGCAAAAGTAGACGACCACCATGCTATCCTGCCGACAAATCGTAAGGCTTCAGGGCTTACGCCAGATGAGCAGAAATTATACGATTTGATCGTTCGCCGCTTTCTGTCACAGTTTTATCCGCCAGCTGAATATAAGATGCATACGGTCATAACCGATGTAGAAAATGAAAGGTTTAAAACGTCGGTGAAAGAACGGAAAAGTCTCGGCTGGAAGATTATTTATGCCGATCAGCAAAAGGAAAAGCCCAAGAATGGGAAAGGTGCGGCCAAAGAAGAAGAGGATAAAGAAGAGATTGAAGTGAACGAGCCTTTTATCATTCAGCCTGATGCCAGCGTAGTATGCTCGGATGCGATGGTAAAAGAGAAAGAAACACAGCCGCCCAAGCATTTTACGGAAGGAACGCTTCTAAAGGCCATGGAAAGCGCAGGCAAGCAAATCGAGGACGAGGAACTGCGTGATGCGATGAAAGAATCGGGTCTGGGAACCCCGGCAACTCGTGCCGCTACTATCGAACGACTGAAAAAGGTCGGATACGTTGAGATGCAGGGGAAAAGGGTTCAACTTACCCTAAAAGGGCGTACCGTTATCGAATTGATTAGGGGAGCAGGTATCGAACTATTAACCTCTCCTGAAATGACGGGGCATTGGGAGCGACGCTTGAATGAGATCTCCCGTGGGACCGCCTCCGACGGGCAATTTATGGAGAATGTGAAGAAATTCGCTACGATGATCGTCGAAAAGGTTCGCGTACAATCTCGTGCTGAGAAGACCTTGTTTGAGAGTGAGGGTACGACTCGGAAAGGAGCTTTGAAAACAAAAGGACGAGCTGGCGAGCGAAGTACAGGCAGATCAGGTGGCAGGAATGCCACAACAAAGACTTCAACTCGAACGGTAGCAAAGACCGCGAGTACAACTTCGAGTATCATCACCAAATGTCCACGACCGGGTTGCGGAGGCTCCATTTTCATGGGACGCAAAGGCTACGGTTGTTCGAATTACAACGTGGGCTGTAAATTCGTCATATGGAAAGAGAATTATGGACGTATGCTGACGGATACACAGATTAAAGCACTCATTGAAAAAGGCAAAACGGGTAAAATGAAGCTTGAACGTCAGGACGGGACACCATTTCAAGCAAAGCTTATCTTGAAAAGTGTAGAATCGGGCGAACTTACTTTCGAGCCATAATGTAGCAATAAAAAAATAAATTTATGAAACTTACTTGCGTAACCATCGTAAATACAGGTATAACGGAGGCGGCACATTTAGGCCGAACTACCTAGCACGTACTTAAGGAGGAATAATCCATGTCCATTTTTAAAAGACTGCGTGATTTGACCATGTCCAATTTGTACGCTTTGATTGAGAAAGCAGAAGATCCAATCAAAATGACAGACCAGTATTTGCGTGATATGCAAGAAGACTTGAATGAAGCAGAAAAAGCGGTTGCCGCCCAAATTGCTTTGGAAAAGAAATTTAAGGTGCTGTACGAAGAACAGGAAGCCTTGGTGAAAAAGCGTGATGAGCAAGCTCATATTGCAGCACAAGCTCAGAATATCGATCTGGCTCGACGAGCTCTGGAAGAAAAGAAAGCCGCCGAGCAAAAAATGAACGAATACAAGGACAGCTACGAGAAAAACAAGCTGGCAGCCGATGGATTGCGCGAGAAGCTGGCTGAAATGAAAAAACAGATAACCGAGCTGAAAAACAAGCGTGAAACATTAGTTGCCCGCGTCAATGCAGCTAAAGCGCAAAAGACGATCAATCAGGCGATGGGTAGCTTCGACACGAACTCGGCTATGTCTGGCTTGAAACGCATGGAAGAAAAAGCACTGCAAATGGAAGCAGAAGCAGAAGCAAGCGGCGAGATTTACAAAAAACAGAGCTCTTTAGATGATGAAATTGCAAAGCTGAATAAGGATCAAGCCGTTGAGGACGAACTGGCTGCTCTGATGAAAAAATATGAGGGGTAAACCGCTTCAGGCGGTTTCCCTTTTTTTCAGACCTTACACACCTTGACGAAAGTGGAGTGATTCGCTTTGACGTGGACAGAAATACTAGGGATGCTGGTTTGGACAGGAGCCGGCGGCGTTTTGCTTTTTGTTTTGATGTGGATTGATTCATTGTTTACGAAATACAAGGACATCACGGAAATCAAAAATGGAAACATCGCGGTCACGACGCGTTTTGTCATGAAGCTGTTTGCGCAAGGATATATCTTATCGCAATCTATCATTACCTCCAACCTATTGTGGACAGCGCTGCTCGTTTCTGTGCTCTCATTTATCATTCTGTTCCTTTTGGAGAGAATCGTGGAATGGCTGTTAAAGCAAGTAGCCGGACTGGACCTGGAAAAAGGGACGCAGGAAGGAAAAGTGGCACATGCCATGATGGCTGGTTCATTCCATCTCGTGGGTGCCTTGATTTTGGCTGCATGTCTGTAAGACGTGAAAGGGAAGGGAGTACAGCATGAGTTTGATGAAGCGAATCCAAAACATTTTTGCCAAGCATGAGCCTCCTGCACCGGAGAAGAGCATCCTGACGGTGGGACCGGGTGATGTGGTCGATGTATCGCTTGTTACCTATCAAGTAATCGGGAAGGCGAGCAATGCGAGTCGCAAAGCCACGATGCTTACGTTGCAGGATGGAACGACTATTCGCTACCTGTACATCGAGGAACGGGAGAAGATTGTCTATCATCTGTATAGCGTGATTGATGGACGACTGGATTCAATAGACGAAGTACCCACCACAATTGAGATGGACGACGTCACCTACCATTTGGAGGAGCAATATAATGGCTCCGTCCATACTGTGGGGAAAGCGCCCTTTCACACTTCAGGGGAGCAGTACATCTGGCAATTCCAATCGGATCAGCGCCAATTGCTGCGAATCGAGTGGCAGGATGGCCGTTTCATGCTCTATGAGGGAGAAAGTGTTCTGCCAGCGGATGTGCAGGTACTGCGCGGCACATAGAGAGGAGGGACAAGTACATGCCAAATCCATGGATGAAATCAATCAAGCTCCTGCTGATTCCGGCGTTGTTCCTCCTTACGCTAGCGGGTTGTGGCAGTCCTGCGGTTGGCGAGACATATCCGCTTGAATCTGTCTCAACCAAGGACAATGGACAGTCGTCACGCATCTATCGTGCGGAAGACAAGACTGTACCGGAAGTAGCCTTGGAGCTGGCGGAGCAGAATACGCCAGATGAAATCTCCAAAGAAGATCCGCAGCATATGTTCCTCATTTATCCGGACGAGATATACCATTTGCAGCAAGACGCTGCCAAGCCGACGGATACGTTGATCGAGGTCGATAGCAAAGAGTACGTCCGGCAAAACTACGATTCTTCGTTTTTGCAGGGATACATTGTAGCCAGCGTACTGGATGATTTGTTCGACGGGCTCAAGAAAAGTACAAAGGGTAGCTATCGTGGCTACTCTAGCAAGGATATTTACAAGCCTTCCGGAACGTATCGCGTGCCCACAATCGAGGACAAAAAAGTTGCGCCGCCGATCACCAAAGAGGGTACGGGAAGTATTTTCAAACGGAGTAATGCGAAGAACACGGATGGTACGGTAGGCTCTGACGGCAGCCTTTTCAAGAAGCAGGCGGAGTCATCTTCCAGCGGTAGTTCAGGTAAAATTATTCGTTCCTCCAGCGGACAATCGTCGAAGTCGAGTGGATCTGTCTCATCCAAACGCTCGAGCTTTTCCCCGCCGAAAAGTAAATCGCCTCCACGAACGAAGGTAGGGGGCTCTGGGCGAATTACAAAGCGCCGATAACTGTAAAAAAATAGGAGAAACGAACCACCCCCAAACGATTTTTGCAGCTCGTTTGGGGGTGGTTTTGTTTTGCAAATTAGCGCTGCTTGGTCTCTACCGTATACACCACGTCTTCATTTTGATATTTGTACACATACAAGTAGTAACGGCCAGGCATTACTTGATAATGGGCACTTTGCAGATTTCCCTCTATCTCTTGCGGGTACGCTACAGGCTGATCTTGATTTCCCTCGTGGAATAGCATCCAAGTCACACCTTGTCCCTGCTGAGGATTCAGAGAAATACGTATTTCTTCTGGCTTATCTACTTGGAAGGCAAAGATATCTTGCCAGTCGTTTCCTTTCATGTCACCTGAAACAGTCGTACCTATCGGCAATGGACCATTTGCTTGCTCAGGAGAATCATTGCTCTCGTTTTCTTGATAGAGTTGCTCTTGCGGGCGATCTTCACCCGTAACCAATAACGTAAACGGTTGGTCCACTTGCTCTGTACGATACGTATAAGCAGTCACATAGTAAGTCCCCGGTTTCGCATCAAATGATCCGATCAGCTTGTTACCTTCACGCTTGGTGGGATAGGAGATGTAGTTCTCTCTATCGGACTCATGGAATACAAGCCACGCCACGCCATCCCCTTGCTTCGTTTCCATCTCAACTTGAAGCTGTTGGGCTGATTTCACATCGAGACGGAACTCCTGATTCGGTTTTTGTGGATGGATGATACCGGTGATCGGCTTACCTAATGAAATAGACGATTCCTCAGGATTTGGATTTGGCTGTTCCGTTTCGGAGCCATCTTCTTGAGCCAGCTTCCCGTGGAACACGACATCATAGGCAAATCGTCCATCTTTTGTCGTACGATAATTGGTGAAGTAGCTCGTAACCGTGTCATAGCCATTCCAGGAAAGATCCGATAGCTCCTTGAGGAATCCATCTGTGAGGCGGTTCATTTCTTGCCAATCCTGATATTCCCCTTGGGAAGCTCCTCCCGTATAGACCCCACGCAACGTGAAGCTGCGGAATTCTCCAGAGTCTTTTTCATCTGTTTTTACATCGGTCAGAGCGGCAGCCTCTGCGATTTTACGATAAACCTCTTCTTTGCTCGTTACGTCCACTTTTTGTAAGTAATCATCTGAAACGAGAGGGACATCCAACTCTTCATATTGGTCGATCAATTCTTCTAAGGTTTCTTGATAGCCACGTTCAAGAGCGCGATCACGGCTGAAATCTTCGATCAAGTCATCATAGGCAGATACATCATTGGAACGGATCGTATCATTGATTTTATCCAGACGAGCAAAATCATTCTTGAACAGATGGTACTGAAGCGCGAATGAATAGTCGTAGAATGCCAGGGTTCCGTATTTGGCACGCATCATATCGGCTGCTGTGTAATCGAGATAAGGCGATGCATTTCGGATATTGCCTACAACTGATTGGCGAGGCTTGATTCCTTCTGTTCGGGTAGCACCTGCGAAAAACTCAGCTCCGCCTTCTTCATACCAAGGCAAGCGGCTGTTTTCATAAATCTCTCCCTGTCCCCACATGCCCGGCACTTCATATCTGCCTTGCAAATAATGGACGAATTCATGACGGAACAGCTCTTCCAGACTGTAAATGCTTTGTTCTTTTGTCCGATCGTAGGTGAAGAAAGTACCTGTACCTTCAATGTAGATACCACCATTATCTGTGTCGTATCCGTACAAGAAGCGATTCATTTTATATTCATCAGGCGTATTGTAGATGACAATGGTCAGTACATCATCCGGATTACCGCTCTCAAGCTCCTTGTCATTCCCGATGACACGATGAAATTGTGCCTTCACTTCCTTAGATGCCCAATACAAGCGCTCAACCTGTTCTTCTGTTAGCTTATCTCCCGTTTTGAACACAACCGCTCCGTCATCAAAAGTAAATTGCTGTGGAAGATAATGCTTTTTCCCTTCTTTTTTCATTTCCTCGAGGTCGATTTTTTTACCATTGGCATCCTCGCCATATGTTTCCGCGATTTGTTGCGCGGCAGTGAAGTATGGCTCGCTCCACTTTTTATAAGTTTTCATCGCTTTCGTCAATATGTCGTTGGCTTTGTCTGGATCACTGTAGTAGCTTCCCAATTTCCCTGTGTAATACAAGGCATTGTTCGTTAACCATACGTGATCAGCGGAAGTCTCACCATTTTCCGCCATGTCAAAAATGGGGTCGAGAAATGCATCGATGTTGCTTTCCAGCTCATCTCTTTCTGAATCAGCGACTCCCCAAATCAGAACATAGCCAACACCTTGGAGGACGCTGTAAAAGGCCTCGCTTGCTTCGCGATCATCTGACCATTTATCCCGATTGTCGTTAAAGTCCTCCATTACTTTTGACAGAAGGCCGATTGTCTCAGAATCAACAGTCGTGTTGCTGATTAATTTTCCCGTAGAACTAATGATTTCATTTTGAGTCTTTGTACCTAAGGTGAAATTGGGATTGGTAGTTATTGCTTGAAGTGCTGGAATAATCTTTTCCTTATACTTTGGCTCCATCAAATATTTTAATTCATCATTGTAATACCCCAAGTAATAACCCGAACGCAAAACCTCTACATATGTATGTATGCCTTGCTCGTCATCCTTGGTAAAGTTCTTACCACTTTCTTGCAAGGCATCGATGATGGCCTGAACACGCTCCCGATCCTCATAAAATTCCTGGGTGTCGTCGTTGTAAGTAAACAGCTCAGGGATTTGCGTCCAACTGATTTCCTTCAACAATTCAACAAGCTCTGAATTGTCCAATGTTTTCAGATGCGAGATGCTGTACTTCTCCTGTTTGGCTGCTTGGCGCAACTGACTCTTCGACATGTTTTCCTGAACCGGTGTATGACCAAGCTGCGAATCATTGGGCTCTTGAGATGGGCTTGGCAGCGTGCTTTTGGCTTGAGCTGCTAGTGGCAAGCCTGCCGCTACCGTTGAAATTGCAATTGATCCTGCTGTTACCATGCTAATCCATGAATGATTCATTTCTTTTATGACTCCTTTTCAGTCTTTTTGGAAGTAGAAGTGAATATTTTATAGTATCGGTATCCAATATGAAAATCCTTACAAATAAAACAAAAGGTGAGGGAATATGGCTCTTTTTTCCTATTTGGCAAAAAGAAAAGAATGTCTAGAGAAGTAGCTTTGTAAGAATGAAAGGAGAGCGATTTTTGTTTGCCTATGACGAAAACCTGATTGTTGATCGACAAAAGAAGAAGGGATGTGCATCCAGCATTCGACAGTCTTTGTTAGCAGCATTGGCTATGATTGACATTGGGAAAGAACAGATAGGTGAAATTGGCGGAGGGGAGTGCTAGAAGATGCTGGAAAAAATTCTCGAACTGCGTTCACGATCCATGTCCATTACACAAATTGCCAAAGAGTGTGGTTTAACGATCGGTCAAGTTAAGTATCTCCTGCAAAAAGACCGTGTGAAGCCAGTGACACCACCTCCCGCTAGAACAGAATTAGAATGGCAATTGCCTGCGTTTTATGGTCGGGACATTGTCAAAGTCATGACACAAGGACCGACTGTGTTATTTATCTATTGGGAGATCACTTGGCCGCGCATGAGAATGGTCGCATCGTACCTGCAAGCCGATTATCGTCATATCCAGAAAGGCTTGCGTTTGTATGATGTAACGGAACGGTTATTTGATGGAAAAAATGCGCATTCCGTCCGAGATGTGCTCGTAGATGAAGAGGCTCATTCCTGGTACGTGAAAGATGTAGAGCCAGGACGTACATACATTGTTGATTTTGGTTTATATGAACACAATCGGTTTTGTCCGATTTTACGCTCGGAAACGGTAGTTACCCCGCAGAATTCAAAAGCTGGCTGGGGGGAGCCGTTAGTTGAGCCTGTCCACGATTCAGCTACACCCTCCTGGTTTGAGAACTTTTCCTCCTACTCGTTGTATACCAAAACATCAAATAAGTGAGGTGTCATTTGTGCACAAAGGTTATCTCTCCCTCGTGTTGCATGCCCATCAGCCTTATGTCCGACACGGGGATCGGGACGATCGCCTGGAAGAGCGCTGGGTGTATGAAGCCATGCTGGAATGCTATCTTCCCTTGCTCATGGTTTTCGACAAGCTCCTCTCAGACGGCATCGCTTTCCGTATGACCCTTGCTCTTTCTCCGACATTACTTTCCATGCTGGATGATGATCTGATCGTGACACGCTTTCGCACACATCTAGCGAAGACCGTTGAATTGGCCGGGAAGGAAGTCAAACGAACCGCAGCTCAACCCCAAGAACACCGTATCGCCAAAATGTACGTGGAGCGTTTTCGAAGCATCATTGCCTATTGCCGCAAGTGGGATTTTCAACTAATCAAGGCCTTTAGGCATTTCGCGGATAGTGGATGCCTCGAACTCATCACTTGCGCAGCCACACACTCCTTTTTGCCCTATGTGGAAACAGAAGAGGCGATTCGAGCTCAGCTTCAGGTGGGTATCGATACACACGAGCGGATTCTGGGAAGGCGTCCGAAGGGAATTTGGCTGCCAGAGTGCGGGTATACACCTGGACTGGATCGCTTGCTGAAAGAGGCAGGGCTTCGGTATTTCTTTGTAGACAGTCACACGATAGAGCATGCGACGCCTTTACCTCGCAGAGGGGGGTTCGCTCCCTTGTTCACGCCGCATGATGTAGCTGCCTTTGCCAGAGATGAAGAAGCTTCTCGCCAGGTATGGAGCTCGAACGATGGATATCCAGGGGACTATGACTATCGTGAATACTACCGGGATATTGGATTTGAAAGGGAGATGAGCTACATCGAGCCGTACATCCATCCTGATGGCATTCGGGTGCGTACTGGTTTGAAATACTATCGGATCACCGGAAAAGAAGGGGATAAAGACTGGTATGAGCCAAGCTGGGCGCGGGAAAAAGCAGCGTCACATGCGGGACACTTCCTGTATCACCGAGAGCGTCAAGTGGAGGAAGCTAGTCACTGGATGGATCGTATGCCGTTGGTCGTCGCCACTTATGATGCGGAGCTGTTTGGGCATTGGTGGTTCGAGGGTCCGCAGTTTTTGGATGACCTCATACGGAAAACGGTTTGTGATTCAAAAAAAGTGAAATTAATGACACCATCAGAATATTTGGAGAAGTATCCAGAGCAGGATCGCGGTCACTTGCCTATGTCTACATGGGGAAGAAATGGCTACGGAGAAGTCTGGCTGAACGAGAACAATGGCTGGATATACAGGCATCTGCATCAAGCAGAGCGGGAACTGATCGGAGCGATTACGACCTTTTCTGAGCAGAAAGGAGATCAGCTTTCTTTACGGTGCCTCAAGCAGGCTGCACGCGAATTGATGCTGGCCCAAAGCAGTGATTGGGCGTTTATTTTAGATGGTCAAACGGTCACCCGGTATGCAGTGCAACGCGTTCATGACCACTTGGTTCGCATGCGGGCCCTCTTGGCGATGTATCGAGAGCATCAACTGGATGAAGAGACAATTACACAAGCAGAAGCTGACTTTCCGGTCTTTCCTGACTTGGATATCACGTTCTATTTGCCTAAACAAACGCATAGAGTGAACGTATCGCGTCAATTGGTTGCGGCTACGCAAGATCAATCTTCGACAAAAACAGTGTTGATGCTTGCATGGGAATTTCCCCCTCATGTGGTAGGGGGGCTTGGTCGTGCTGTCTACGATCTCGCTAGGCATCTTGTCCAGCAAGGAATCGCGGTGCATGTGCTGACGCGTGCAACAGATTCATGCTCCATAGATGAGACGATGGAAGGGGTTCACGTACACCGTTTGCCTACGTACATACCCTCCGAACAAACTGACTTTCTGGCATGGGTGTTTCAACTAAATTTGGCGATGGTCGATGCTACCTCCCAGCTCTGGTCACTCGGGGTGCGACCAGATGTCATCCACGCTCACGATTGGCTTGTCGGCTGGGCTGCAATCGAACTGAAACAGAGGTACTCTCTTCCGCTCGTCAGCACGATTCATGCTTTGGAACATGGTCGGCATCAAGGCATTCATACACCGTTGCAGCAAAGGATTCATGAGTGTGAACGTACGCTAACACAAAGCTCTGACTCGATGATCGTTTGCAGCAAGTATATGGAGTCGGAAGTCATGCGGCTGTTTGGAACACCATCCTCCCGATTGCGGGTCATTCACAATGGTGTCGATCTGATTCCCCTACCGGATGTAAATCGGGAACAGCTTCGGCAGGAGTTGGCATTAGGCGATGGACCGGTCCTCTTTTTTATAGGGCGCTTGGTCCAGGAAAAAGGTGTTCACCTATTGTTGGAAGCCATGGTAAGGCTGCGCAATGAGTTTCCGCATGTGATGTTGCTTGTAGCTGGCAGAGGACCAATGCAAGACGAGTGGAAGCAGTTGGTTCATCAGATGGGACTTTCTGAGCAAGTCCACTTCTTGGGTTTTGTAGACGACGCAAGGCGAAATAAGCTGTTCGCCTTGGCTGATGTGGCGGTATTCCCGAGCTTGTATGAGCCTTTTGGAATTGTTGCACTGGAAGCGATGGCTTTGGGTACGCCAGTTCTTGTTGCGGATACGGGAGGGCTGAGGGAGATCGTTCGCCATGGAGAAAACGGCGCCATGATGTACACAGGCGACCCGGAATCGCTAACGAATCAACTCCGCTGGCTATTACGCGACCCTGATCAGCGGCATCAACTGGCCCAGACGGCTATGCGAGATGTTAAACAGTTTTATAACTGGACTCTTCTGACTAGTCAAACCATCGATCTATACCGTTCACTTGGCGTACCCGCGGAAATCGGCATGACAACATAGATTGCAACGATGAAGGAGGAAGAAAAGAAGATGAAGGCAGTAATCATGGCTGGAGGAAAAGGTACACGACTACGTCCGTTAACATGCCATACGCCAAAACCAATGGTGCCACTCTTAAACCGGCCTTGCATGGAGTACACGATTGATCTATTGAAAAAGCATGGGATTACAGAGATAGCAGTGACACTCCAGTATCTGCCTGATGTCATCCGCGATACGTTTGGTGATGGATCTCGCTACGGTGTTTCGCTCGCCTATTTTGAAGAAACAATTCCTTTGGGCACGGCAGGCAGCGTGAAAAACTGCGCAGATTTTCTCGATGAGCGCTTCGTCGTGATCAGTGGGGATACGTTGACAGACATCGATTTGTCGGCAGCCATACGTTTTCATGAGCAAAATAACGCATTGGCTACGTTGATTTTGACTCGTGTAGAAACACCGCTGGAATTCGGAGTTGTCATGACAGATGAGGGCGGACGCATTACCCGCTTTTTAGAAAAACCGAGCTGGGCGGAGGTTTTTAGCGATACGGTGAATACCGGGATATACGTCTGCGAGCCCGAGGTCTTGTCTTATATAGAAGAAGAGCGGGAAGTAGATTTCAGCAAGGAAATTTTCCCGTCCTTTTTAGAAGCAGCAAAGCCTCTATTCGGATATGAGGCAAGCGGTTATTGGTCTGATATTGGCTCTTTGGAGGTTTATCAGCAAGCCCAGTTTGATTTGCTGGATGGACGCGTACATCTCGAAATAAAAGCACAGGAAATCGCACCGCGCATTTTCTTGGAGAATGATGTTCGCATCGATTCATCGGTTCGTTTGGAAGGCCCTGTCTATATCAGTGAAAATGTACACTTGCAGGCTGGAGTTGCCGTTGGTGCTTATTCCATTCTGGGGAAAAATACCGTGATTTCTTCTGGTACGAAGCTGTCCAGGACGATCATTTGGGAAAACAGTGTCATTGGGAAAAAAACAGAGATCACAGGAACGACCCTCTGCCGCAACACCCGAATAGCAGATTGCGTACAACTCGGGGAAGGGGCGGTCATTGGAGATCAGTGCCTCATTGGGGCGAAGTCGGTGGTAAAGGCAGGGGTCAAAATTTGGCCAGATAAGGAAGTCGGGGAAAATGCGACTGTCACCACCTCTCTCATCTACGGTGCCAAGCAAACCAAAAATTTGTTTGGGACGCATGGAATCAAGGGCATTGGCAACGTTGACATCACGCCCGAATTCGTTACAAGACTTGCTGCTGCCTACGCGTACTTATTACAAGCGGGGGATAAAATTGCGCTCTCGGCATGCGCACACCCATTTGCTCAACTATTGAAGCATAGCATCATGACGAGTTTGTGCTCCTCCGGAATTGATACAGTCGATCTCGGGATTGGCAATTCCCCCTTGATTCGATACGGCGTGCGCTCCTTGGATTGCCAAGGCGGCATTCATATTTATATGGCAGAGCCAGTCGATGATAAAGAGATTGTCATCCAATTCATCGATCATGCGGGCTTGCCGATTTCTCGTGATAGGGAACGCAAAATTGAGAATGCTTACTGGCAAGAGACGTATGTTCGCAACCTGAATCGATTGGGAGCACTGAAAGTCGAGCATCAAGTACAAGAAGCTTATCTTCACGCTTTAGTCCAGCAGTTGAATGTATCGTCCATCCAGCGTCAGCGTTTCCATCTGCTGATCGATTGTGAACAGCGTTTTTTTCCGACTTTTCTTGCGCCACTCATGCATGCACTGGGAGTCAGTGCCCATTACAGTTCCATACAAGAAGGTATTCGTAAAAAGGGAGCGGATTTAGGGGTTCGACTCGATAAAAATGGCGAGCAATTTACCTTGTTTACCGAGCAGGGAGAGAAGCTCGCAAACGAACAGATCACGGCTCTGCAACTGCTGGCTTGCAGTGGTCAGCACCGGCGCATCGGTCTTCCTGTGAGTGCACCGATTGAATTGGAGCATATGGCCCAGCTATTGCAAATGGAGGTTGTACGGACCAAGGTCTCTCCACGTTCCATGATGGAGGTATCGAGCGAGCAGCGCTTTCATCCGATGTTTGATGCTGTGTACAGCCTCATGAGAATTCTTTCGTATCTCGCTTCTGAAGAAAAACCGCTCAGCGTTTTGCTTGATCTGTTGCCAGCTTGTCATATGGAGAAAAAGACTGTCTTTTGTCCATGGGCAGCAAAAGGGAAGGTCATGCGCAGAGTGATGGAAGAAAACAAAGGCAAGCTGCTGGAGCTCGTCGATGGAATCAAGGTATACGATTCGAACGGCTGGGTGCTGATTTTACCTGATTCAGAGGATTCGCACGTAAAAGTGATTTCGCAAGGGGCGACGGCAGAGACCGCAGCTACGCTTGCTTCTTCCTACGCGAGGCGAATTGCCGAATATCAGTTTCACGAAAAGAGAGAGATCGACAGCCTATAACGAAAAGGACGTGAAGGCATGCCGAGACCGCTCGTCGTCGGGAACGGAAAACTGCTGATTAATTTTGATGACAAGCTGCACATGCGAGATCTCTATTTTCCGTATGTTGGTCAGCTAAATCATGTCGGGGGACACTTTAGCAAGCTAGGGATATGGGTGCAAGGTCGTTTTTCCTGGCTGGATGAAGACGGCTGGACGCGGAAGCTCGGATACGGACAGGAGTCTTTGGTGACAGATGTTCATGCGCATCATGAACATCTGGGCATCTCCTTGCAAATTGCAGATGGGGTGCATCAGCGAGATCCGATTTACTTGAAAAAGGTGTGCGTTCGGAATTTGACGAGCGAGGTGCGGGAGGTCAGGCTGTTTTTTAATCACGATTTCAGCTTGAATGAGACGGAGGTAGGGGATACCGCTGTTTTTGAGCCCATCCTGCGCACCATTTATCACTACAAGCGCAATGTGTACATCATGGCGAATGGAAAAACGGATACGGGTGGGATCGATCAATATAGCGTCGGGATCAAGCGGTTCAACTATGCGGAGGGGACCTGGAGGGACGCGGAGGATGGTCTTTTGTCCGGAAATCCGATTGCACAAGGCTCCGTAGATAGTACAATCTCTTTTTCCCTCATCCTGCAACCCAAAGAAGAGAAGGCACTCTTTTACTGGATGTGCATTGGTGAATCGTATGAGGATGTTAAAGTATTGAACCAGTATGTACTTGAAAGTGATCCGGAACGTTTGCTCAGTCGGGTCGCGGTGTATTGGCAGCGTTGGGTCAATAAAGAAGAGCGGGACTTTGCTGATCTTCCGGCAGAGGTTGTCAATCTGTACAAGACCAGCTTGCTTCTCGTGCGCACGCAAATTGATCAGAACGGAGCTATTCTCGCTGCGAATGACTCGGATATTCTCCAATTCAATCGCGACCATTACAGCTACATGTGGCCAAGAGATGGGGCATTAATTGCGAGTGCGATGGCGAAAGCGGGCTATACGGGAGTGGTCGCACCATTTTTCCGATTTTGCGCGGACGCCTTGAATAAGGAAGGGTATTTGCTACACAAGTACAATCCAGACGGGTCTGTCGGCTCCAGTTGGCATCCGTATATGGTCGACGGAGAGGTTCAGCTCCCGATTCAGGAGGATGAGACGGCGCTCGTGCTGTACGCGCTCTGGGAGCAATACAAGAGCGGCAAGCAAATTGAAGACTGCCAGGCGCTCTATCCCACGCTGGTTCGTCCGGCAGCTCGCTTTTTGCTGGCGTATGTCCATCCAGAGCTACAGCTCCCAAAACCAAGCTACGACTTATGGGAAGAGCGACGGGGAATTTTTACGTTTACCAGTGCTACGGTTTTTGCAGGCTTAATGGCTGCGGCTCGTTTCGCCCAGTTGTTCGGGGATGATCGGCGGTACAAACGCTACGCAGAAGGGGCAGAGCGCATTCGTGAGGCAATGGAAAAACATCTGTACGACCCTGAAATCGGGCGTTTTTTGCGTGGGATTTATGTAAGATCAGATGGGAGTATCGAAAAAGATTTCACGGTGGAGAGCAGCTTGTTCGCCTTGTTTGCGCTTGATGTGTTTTCTGTAGATGATCCGAGAGTGGAGCGGACCATGGAAGCTGTCAAAAAGAGTTTGCGGGTAGATACTTCGATCGGTGGAATTGCTCGCTATCAAGGGGACTACTATTTCAAAAAATCACATGACACGGCGAAGGTGCCGGGAAATCCATGGATCATTTGCACCTTATGGGTGGCTGATTGGGAAATTGCCAAAGCAAAATCACTCGATGAACTCCAAGAGCCAAAGAACAGACTGGCCTGGGTCGTACGCCATGCTCTACAAAGTGGCGTGCTATCCGAACAGCTCGATCCGTATACAGGTGCTCCCGTATCCGTTGCACCGCTGACATGGTCGCATGCTACTTATGTTGCCACTGTTTTGCGTTATTTGGAAAAGGTGAATGAGTTGCGGTAACGAGGGGAGAGATGAGGAGATGACAACGATCCGTTTCGGTACGGACGGTTGGCGTGACATAATCGCAGATGGCTTTACTGTCGAGAATGTCCGCATTGTCGCACAAGCCATCGCCAGCTATACCAAAGAAATCGGACAACAGGAGCAGCCTGTTTTGGTCGGGCACGACACGCGGTTTTTGGGGAGACGCTTCGCGGAGGAGGTTGCAGCAGTCCTGACCGCAAATGACATTCGTACCTATTTGGTGAACGAAGCTGCACCAACGCCTGCCGTAGCCTTTGGCGTGAAGCATTTTGCAGCGAGTGGCGCAATCATGATCACGGCCAGTCACAATCCACCCGAATATAACGGCATCAAATACATTCCAGAGTATGCTGGACCTGCAACGCCTGCGATCACGCAAAGATTGGAAGAGTGGATCACCGAAACCTGCCAGACGAAATCGGTACGCACGATTTCCCTCGCGGAAGCAAAGGCCCGCAAGCTGCTGCAAGTCATTGTGCTGCGTCCTCATTACGAGGCGCATCTTAGACGGATGATAAACATGGATGTTTTGCGAAACGCTTCCTTGTCCGTCGTTGTCGATGCCATGCATGGTGCAGGTATGGGGTATGTAAGCGGTTTTTTATCAGAGGTGGGGGTGAAAAACGTCGGAATCCGAGAAGTCCCGGATGCGGCATTTGGAGGAGATTTGCCCGAGCCAAACGATCAGCATTTGCATTTACTAAAAAAAGAGGTTGTAGAACGCCAAGCCTCTCTTGGTCTTGCCAATGACGGAGATGCGGATCGCTTCGGAGTCGTCGACCGCTTCGGACAGTACATCACGCCAAACGAAGCACTCGTGCTCCTAACCTATCATTTGCGAAAAAATCGTGGCTTGACCGGACGGATTGTCAGAACAGTAGCAACCACGCATCTATTGGATCGGATGGCTGAGCATTATGGTCTTGAACTGGTGGAGACGCCGGTCGGCTTCAAGTACGTAGGGGAGGAAATGCGCAAAGGTGACGTGCTCATCGGCGGAGAAGAAAGTGGCGGGGCCAGTATTCTCGGTCATATCCCGGAGAAGGACGGCGTACTCATCAATTTGTTGCTCGCCGAGATGTGTGCGTATGAAAACAAAGGAATCGATCAAATATTGCGAGATGTATACGAGCAGTTCGGCGAGCTGTTCCATACGCGGCTTGATATGAAATTGCCGGAAAAAGATCAATGGGTACAGCAAATGATCGCCAAGCCACCTGCACTCATTGGCCCTTATCAGGTTTTGGAGATTCAACGAGTGGACGGGGTCAAGCTGTTGCTCGAGGAAGGACATTGGGTCTTGATCCGTCCGTCTGGCACAGAACCGTTGGTACGCATCTATTGTGAAGCAACGAATGCGACGGCTTTACAGAAGCTTCAAGATGCGATTCATGAATGGTTTTTGGAAATTAATGTGTAGATTCCGAAGGGGAGAGCCTGCATGGATGTGCTAGGTTCTTCTTTTTTTAAAGGCTTCTGTTATGTGGCTGCGGTGAAGAGAAGAATATTTCCAGTCTAGGCTCCAGGCTCCGTCCTGCTGGGGGCTGAGACTGTCCGCTCCGAAGGGATTCGCGGGGAAACGCAAAAGTGGTAGCCGCTACGTCGCGTGGGCACGTTGCGTTTCTTTTGCCCGCTCATCCCTTCTCCGCTGGGTCGGACTCCACAAGTCGCTACGTCTGGAAATATTCTTCTCTGTCGTAACTTGTTACATTCTTCAATCTTTTAAGGATTTAAAAACCCGTTTAACACGGAAAGCTCGTAGAGGAAACAGGAGAAAAAAGCGAAGATCTTAGGGACACCGACCGAGGCGCAATGAAAAAAAGGGAAACAAGCCCTTAGCGTCCACCTCTGAGATACCCCTAGAATGGACGACTTTGGACGCGGGTTTCACTTTTTTTCATGGAGCCGGGCAGTCAATCCCACAGAGGGTGGACCTAGAATCTGAGCGTTTTCTCCTATTTCCTCCCCAGCACTACAGCAACGTACCAACGACGTATTTCTAAATGAATCAGATAGAATCATTCGTTATACACTACATCAAACAGGTATGATTGGTGGACATTCACTACCCATTTACCAAATCAAAAAAATGAGGTATTCTTGTCCATATGCAATCCTTTCATTGGAATCGGACAGGACTTCCTGGCCTCACCAGTGTAAAGGATTTTTTGCCCCTTATAGGAAGTGTCTGAATGATCGTAGTAGATGAACCTTCATTAATTTTGTTTTAACGTAGTTCGAAGTCGGTAACTGATGAGAGATGATGAGAAACGATGCGGATCGATCAGCATATATTGCAAGCTTTTTTACAGGAAGTTCAAGTGGAGAGTCTGTCACCGGATGACCCAGTCGTCGTGCACCACACGCCGTACCCGTGGGAGCTGGTCGGTACCGGCAATTATGCTGCCGTATTTGCCCACCCGGACTATCCGAAGGTAGTGATCAAGCTGTACGCACCTGGAAGACCAGGAGCCGAACAGGAAATCGAAGTCTATCGCAAGCTTGGGGAGACTCGTTCCTTCCCCATCTGTTATGATTATGGGGAAGGATACTTGGTCATTACGCGGATGAACGGTATCCCCCTGTTTGACTGTGTTCGCTTTGGTATTCCGATTCCTCCGCAGGTGATTGAAGACGTGGAGGAAGCGCTAGAAGAGGCGCGCAGGAAGGGGTTGTTTCCGCACGATGTCCATGGGAAAAATGTGTTAATGGATCAGGGACGAGGTTATCTGATTGACGTATCGGATTACTATGTCAATGATACAGACACGAAATGGCGTGATTTACGCAAGGCGTATTACAAGGTGTATCTGCCATTTATCAAGGATCGTGGATGGAAAATCCCATTGTGGATGCTGGAAGGCGTACGCAAAGGCTATCGACTGTACAAAAAAGGAAAGCGCTTGTTCACCTAGGCTGTCTCTGGTAAAATGATCATTTGACATTGTGTTTGTACAGTTGCTGGTCGAAGCAGAATAAGGAGGACATTCCATTGTTGTACTATCTCATTGCGGCAGTAATTATTGCGCTTGATCAGTTTACAAAGTATTTAGTCGTGAAGTATATGGAATTGGGAGAATCCATTCCTTTGATCGCGGACGTATTTCATCTAACTTCCCATCGAAACATGGGAGCGGCGTTTGGCATCCTGCAAAATCGACGTTGGTTTTTTATTGTCATCACCACTATCGTTGTGATTGGGATTGTCATCTCCTTGATTCGCTTGGGAAAAAAACAACCTCGTGCATCGTTGGCGCTGTCATTGGTCTTGGGTGGAGCCGTCGGGAATTTCATTGATCGTGCGATGACCGGTCAAGTTGTAGATTTTCTCGATTTTACGTTGATTAACTTCCCGATCTTTAACGTGGCTGATATGGCCATCACGATTGGTGTGGGGATTTTGCTTCTCGATGTTTTTCTGGATGGGAAGAAAAACAGATAGTCATGAGAATAATAGTGGGAAAGCTCGGATAGGTGGAGAACATACATGAATGACACGCAATTATTTGAACGTTACGATTGGACGGTAGAGCCAGCAGATACGAGCGAGCGCATCGACAAGTTTATCACGCTGCAAAATGAAGATTGGTCCCGTTCACAGGTGCAGGCTTGGGTGAAGGAAGGCCGTGTCACTGTAAATGGTGAACCGATCAAAAACAACTACAAGCTGCAGGCAGAGGACGAAGTGACCCTCCGTGTTCCGCCGCCAAAAGAAATGGCGATCCAGCCAGAAGAGATGTCGCTTGATATTGTATACGAGGATAGCGATGTCGTGGTCGTGAATAAACCACGTGGTCTCGTCGTGCATCCTGCTCCTGGTCATTACAGTGGGACACTCGTTAATGGACTTTTGGCTCATTGCAAGGATTTGTCCGGAATCAATGGCGTTTTGCGTCCGGGAATTGTGCATCGCATTGACAAGGATACATCCGGCCTGTTGATGGTAGCCAAAAACGACAAGGCTCACATGGGTTTGGCTGAACAATTGAAAGCACATACGGTAAACCGGAAGTATGTCGCGATTGTTCATGGTGTCATCCCGCATGAAATGGGAACGATTGAAGCGCCGATCGGGCGCGATCCGAAAAATCGCCAGCAAATGGCCGTCGTCTTTGAAAACAGCAAGCCGGCTGTTACGCATTTTATCGTGCTGGAGCGTTTCAAGGAGTACACGTTGGTGGAATTGAAACTCGAAACAGGACGTACCCATCAAATTCGCGTACACATGAAGTACATTGGCTATCCACTGGCGGGCGATCCGAAATACGGTCCGAAAAATACGTTGGAGCTCGATGGACAAGCTCTACATGCGAAAACACTGGGCTTCATCCATCCCCGTACCGGAGAACAGCTCGAGTTCGAAGCACCAATGCCGAAGGAAATGCTTGACGTCATCGAAGTTCTCAGACAAGCGTAAGAGAACAGGAGGAATAGCTGTGCTAAAAAGATTAGCGCATGTGACGCTGTACGTTCACGATTGTGAAGAGGCATTGCGGTTTTACACGGAAAAACTCGGTTTTGAAAAACGCATGGATTCTCGTATGGATGATGGTTCTCGGTGGCTCACTGTCGGTCTTCCAGGGGAGGAGATAGAGATCGTATTGCATGACCCTACCCATTGGCATCGGGAAGACGTTGCGCAGGAAATGCTTCGTCAGGTCGGCAAAAATCCAATGTGGGTTTGGCAGACGGATGATTTTGGGTCTACATACGAAACACTGCGTCAACGTGGCGTGAAGTTTGTGAGTGAACCAAGCGAAGTGATGTATGGCATTGAGGTTGTTTTCGAGGATCTGTATGGCAATCGTTTTTTGTTGTTGCAGCCAGTCTTCCTATGATACTTACATAATGGCAGTTGGATTGGAAAACGCTAGTAGAGAGCTTATTACTTTCTTCTGGCGTTTTTTATCATTCAATAGAGAGTGTAAGGAGTGAATGCATGTGAACGGAAAATGGGGGAAGCGGATCAGCCTTTTTGTCCTTTTGGTTGTACTTGTCACAGCAAACGGTGAAGCAAAGGTGGCAGCCCAAAGCCAACAGCCAGAGCGTGTGAACAAGGAAATAAGCGTTCCGGCAAAAATTGCATTTACGAGCAACCAGCATTTGTTTTTGGTGGATGGACGGGATGCGACGGGAAAGATAATGCAAATCACCAAGGATGGCTATGCACAGATCGTAGGCTGGTCGTCAGATGGCAAGTGGCTCCTGTTCGTAAAATACAAAGGCAACGACAATTACTCGACACCAGGCTACGTGTGGATCGTCAGAGCTGACGGCAGCCAAGCTGTGCAGGTAGACGAGCGAGCGGTTTTTGAAACGCCAAAATGGTCCCCGAAAGCGAACAAGCTAGCGTACACGGTAAATATCGGTAGTAATGAAGCGCCAAGACCATTGCTGATAGTAAAAGACGTCCATGAGCAGGGAGAATTAGCCTTGCAAAGTACAACGAAGGCTGATTTCGCAGATTTTGCCTGAATGCCAGGTGGGGAAACCATGCTTGTCTCGCTACCTGCCGAAAAAAATAAGCCGATGACGCTGGCCTTGCGCACGCTTGCAGGTAAAACGTTGGCTGCCTACCCGATTGCAGAACCGCCAAAAGTGGAGGAAGGTATCTACCCATGGGCAGCGACAGGCTTACAAGTATCCCCGGATGGGAAGGCTGTGGCCTACTTTGTCCGGTATAATTCCGGCTCCTTGTCTGCTGATGGCGTACCTATTCAACAGTTTGATTTGACACAGCCTGCCAAAAAGCCAATAGTGCTCGGTACTGGATTGGCTTATCCTGATTGGCTTGCCTGGACACCAAATGGCGAACAGCTCGCTTTTGTCGATGGCACTGACCGAATCGCCACGACTAACAAGCAGGTGAAGCTGGCCGATCGAGCAGGAAAGGTCAAAACAGTCAGCCCTGGTCCAGTGGTGGTAGACACTTATCCGGTATGGATTCCAAAAGCTCCGTACACGCTGCTTTTCACTAGAGGCTTGGCTACAGCGTATTCGTATGATCCCAAAAAGGTCATGGTACCGGAACAAGGCATCTGGCGACGGTCCGCAGGTGGAGCAGAGCAGCAGGTGACAAAAGGGGAAGCGCATACAGCAGACTACTATCCTGCACCGTCTCCAGATGGGAAACTGCTACTTTTCTTGCGTTTGGATCGAGCGGAGCATGGCTCCCTGTTTATCCAAGGAATTGGCGAGGATGCGGACAAACAAGTCGAGCTGATCAAAGACATTACAGGAGACATTGGGTATTATGCGAATTACTTGCCACCCTGGGTCAGCGTCTATTGGGAATAGTTAGACTTTTTTGGGCTGCATTGACACCCGTCCAGAATCGTGACATAATTCTACATGACGAATGG
Source organism: Brevibacillus brevis (assembly GCF_001039275.2). Taxonomy (NCBI): domain Bacteria; kingdom Bacillati; phylum Bacillota; class Bacilli; order Caryophanales; family Paenibacillaceae; genus Brevibacillus; species Brevibacillus brevis. Next base: position 4,069,207 of record NZ_CP030117.1, on the reverse strand, counting down.
AACCTTTAAATCCAGTCCAGTGAGGCTGGCAAGGGCACGGAATGACAAACAGGCGGGACTCTTACAGTCCGGTCAGTTTGTCCGAGGGCTTCTTGTCTCCTGACAAGGAGCCTTTTTTCGTAAGGTCCACTGTTCCCGTCGAGAAGGGGGATATTGAGATGATCAACAAAAGCGTCATTATGGATGAAGCGGCAATCCGCCGCGCGCTCACTCGAATCGCACATGAAATTATCGAGCGAAACAAAGGCGTCGAGGATCTCATTATCGTGGGTATTAAGACCAGAGGGATCTACCTCGCACAACGTCTTGTGGAAAGAATCGAAATGATTGAAAATGTGAAAGTCCCAGTCGGTGAGCTGGACATTACGTTCTATCGTGACGATCTGCAACACAAGTCCGAAGATGCCATTTTGCAAGGCTCCAAGCTCCCGGATCAAATCACAGGCAAGACTGTGATTCTGGTGGATGATGTTCTCTACACAGGAAGAACCGTGCGTGCCGCATTGGATGCACTGATTGACAACGGTCGCCCACGAATGATTCAACTGGCTGTTCTGGTTGATCGCGGTCACCGCGAACTGCCAATCCGCCCTGACTTCGTCGGAAAAAACCTCCCAACTGCTCGAACGGAAATTGTCGATGTACAATTGGCAGAAGTGGACGTTATGGACATTGTGTCCATCCGACAGCTACTGTAAAAATAAAATATCTCCTCTTTAAAAACGATCCCGTGAGGTCGGCAAGAGGCAAGAAACTTCCCATGAGCATGGCGAAGCTAGCCTCTTTGTGTCCGCACAAAGAGGTTTTTTGTATAAAAAGAAGCTTTTTGAATGAAAGAAACAACACAGGGGGCATACAGGCATGAGCCAAAAAAATTACATCGATGTAGACGAAACACCACATATTTCGCGATTGCTGCCACTTAGTATTCAACATTTGTTTGCGATGTTCGGCTCGACTGTACTCGTACCGATCTTGACGGGTCTGGATGTTGCAACCGCCCTCTTGGCGAGCGGGATCGGGACACTCCTGTTCCTGTGGATCACCAAAGGAAAGCTTCCGAACTATCTCGGTTCTTCCTTCGCCTTCATTGGTCCGATTATCGTCGTGAGTCAATCGCATGGCGTAGGGACGGCACTCTTAGGCTGCTTCCTTTCCGGGATTGTGTACATCATCGTCGCCGGGATCGTGAAGAAGGCAGGAGTCAAATGGCTCGATCGGGTACTGCCACCAGTTGTCATCGCATCCGTCATCGTTGTAATCGGTCTGAGCCTGGCTGGTGTAGCAGTAGACATGGCAACGAAAGTCACTGTAGACGGTCAATCGCAAATGTCACTGACTTCCATTGAAATCTCGCTCGTTACTGTGGTCATAACAGTTCTTGCAGCGGTCATGTTGCGTGGTTTCCTTGGTCTTATCCCAATCTTGATCGGAATGGTTTCAGGTTATGTATACACACTGCTGCGTCACCCTGATCTGATTCATTTTCAAACAGTGAAAGATGCTCCTTGGGTTGTTGGATTCAGTGAAATGTTTACCTCCCACTTCAAATTCGCAGAGGTGACGAGTGCAATGGCGAATCCGAGCGCATGGATCGCTGCCCTGGTTATCGCACCAGTCGCTTTCGTCACACTGGCAGAGCATCTGGGTCACTTACTGGTAACGAGTAAAGTTATGGATCGTGATTTGATGAAAGACCCTGGACTGCACCGCAGCTTACTTGGGGATGGGGTTGCTACATCACTCGCTGCGATTATGGGCGGTCCACCTGCAACGACGTACGGTGAGAACATCGGAGTCCTTGCGATTACAAAGGTATACAGCCGCGTCGTCATCGGTTTCGCAGCCGTTCTCGCGATTATGTTTGCCTTCGCAGGTAAGGTCAGTGCCTTCTTGATGACGATCCCAACACCGGTACTTGGCGGTGTCTCCATCATCCTGTTTGGTATCATCGCGGCACAAGGCTTGCGGATGTACGTCGAGCACAAAGTGAATTTTGCAGACAAGCGCAACATGATTCTCGCAGCGGTCATCCTGGTGACGGGAATCGGCGGATACAAAATCAGTTTTGCAGGTACAGGTATCGCTTTCCTGAACGATCTGACCATCGATAATATCGCACTCTCTACCTTCCTGGGAATCATTCTGCACCTGATCCTTCCAGGAAAAGAGTCTGCGATGGGAGATGCGCACCACGAAGAACAAAAACAAATAGCCTAAACGTTCCCAATCCTTTAAATCCAGTCCAGAGAGGCTGGCAAGGCAAAGAACGCTGTTTTGGCTGCCCAAAAAAGGCACTCAACCAGCTTCTTGTCTCGCTTGCCTCCAGATGCAAAGCGATGCCAAGAAGCTTTTTCTTTTAACATGAAAGAATCGGAGGGATTCATGATGAAAAATGTAGCGCACCTGATTGGCCTCAAAGACTTATCGAAAGAACAGATCATCCAGCTCCTCGAGCGAGCAGAGTATTGGGCTGCCAGACCAACTGAGCAAGCGGATATCCTGCGCGGACGGTTTGTCGCGAATCTGTTCTTCGAGGCCAGCACCAGAACTCGCTTCTCTTTTGAAGTAGCACAAAAGCGACTGGGCGCACATGTTTTGAACTTCATACCGGAAACCTCCTCTACCGTAAAAGGCGAAACGGTCTATGACACGATCCGCACCTTGGAAGCAATGGGCGTGGAAGCAGCCGTGATCCGCACCAAGAAGGAAGGCCTGCTGCAAGAGTTAGCTGAAAGCGTAGACCTGAAGCTGATCAACGCAGGGGATGGAACGAATGAGCACCCGACTCAATGCCTGCTCGATCTTTTGACCATGAAAAGGCAGTTTGGCAAGCTCTCTGGTCTCACGGTAGCGATCATCGGAGACCTGCGCCACAGCCGTGTGCTTGGTTCTCACCTGCATGCGTTGCCGAAGCTCGGCGTGAATCTGCTGCTCTCAGGCCCAGCTACGATGATGCCAGCACATATCCCGCAAGGTGTCAAAATCGTGGAAATGGAAGAAGCGGTTCAAACCGCAGATGTGGTCATGATGCTGCGTGTGCAGCTGGAGCGCCATGCGGAGTCCCTCTACTTATCGAAGGAAGAGTACCACAAGGCACACGGGCTCACTCTGGAAAGAGCCAAAATGATGAAGTCCGGCGCAGTTATCATGCATCCGGCACCCGTCAATCGCGGGGTTGAGATTCATACCGATTTGGTAGAATGCGAAACGTCCTTGATCCAAACCCAAGTGACCAACGGAGTCGCAGCAAGAATGGCAGTTCTAGAAACTCTTTTGAAAGGGAGCGAAATGACATGGGAATCATCCTTGGCAACGGCAACGTACTAAATCAGGCGGGGGAACTCACCCCGATGGAAATATTGGTGGAAAAGGGAAGAATCACAGCGATGGGGGAAACGCTCGATCGCGAGGGGCATGAATGGATCGATTGCCATGGCGGTATGATTAGCGCGGGTCTCATCGATGTCCACGTACATCTGCGTGAGCCAGGCTTTGAACATAAAGAAACGATCGAAACAGGGGCAAAAGCAGCGGTACAAGGCGGGTTTACAACAATAGCATGCATGCCGAACACACGACCTTCCATCGACAGTGTCGAGACAGTGATCTACATTTTGGACAAAGCGAGCGAGGCTGGTATGGCGCGCGTGATCCCGTATGGTGCGATCACTGTTCGCCAATTGGGAAAAGAACTGACGGATTTCGCTGGGTTAAAAGAAGCAGGAATCTTCGCGCTGACAGATGATGGTGTGGGTGTGCAATCAACAGCGATGATGAAAACGGCCATGCAAAAAGCAGCAGAGCTCGGTATCGCAATTGTCGCTCACTGTGAAGACGAAGACCTGTTGATCCCGGGAGCAGCTTTGCATGACGGGGTGGTAGCAGCTCGACACGGTCTCCCTGGAATTCCTTCTGAGTCAGAATCCATCCATGTTGGTCGCGATATCTTGCTGGCAGAACAGACAGGTGTGCACTACCACGTATGCCACATCAGCGCGAAAGAGTCGGTGCGTCTGGTACGAGACGGGAAACGCGCTGGCGTAAATGTAACGTGTGAAGTCAGTCCGCACCACCTCTTGCTGTGCGATGAGGATATCCCGGACAATCTGGATACGAATTGGAAAATGAACCCGCCGCTGCGCTCTCGAGAGGATCGCGCTGCACTGATTGCGGGATTGAAAGACGGCACCATCGATATGATCGCCACAGACCATGCTCCACACACCCAAGAGGAAAAAGCAAACGGGATAAACCGCGCACCATTCGGAATCGTCGGATTGGAGACAGCATTCCCGCTCCTCTACACAAATCTCGTTCAAACGGGAGAGCTGACCTTGAAGAAGCTGGTTGAACTATTGACCGTGAAGCCAGCAGAAGCATTCAAACTGCCATACGGACGCCTGGAAGTAGGCGCACCAGCAGACCTGACTGTGATTGATCTGGAAACGGAAAAAACAATTGACCCAAGCACATTCGCAAGTAAAGGAATCAACACACCATTTGCAGGCTGGGCATGCAAAGGCTGGCCGACCCTGACGCTGGTAGATGGGAAGATCGTATATCAAAACGTGTAAAAACGACTGACAGACAAGACAAAAGTTTTTACACGACAATGGAGGAGGAGCATAGATGCGTGCAAGATTGATCTTGGAAGACGGAACAGAATTTATCGGGACGGCATTTGGAGCGACAAAGGAGTCCTACGGGGAAGTGGTTTTCAATACAGGGCTGACTGGCTATCAGGAGGTTTTGTCCGACCCATCCTACTGCGGACAGATTGTCACCATGACATACCCGCTGATCGGAAATTACGGGATCAATCGAGACGACTTTGAAGCTGTTCGTCCATACATTCACGGCTTCGTTGTTCGCGAGCATTGCGAAGCACCGAGCAACTGGCGCAATACGAACACACTCGATGAACTGCTGAAAACATACGACATCCCGGGGATTGCGGGAGTCGACACTCGAATGCTGACGAGAAAAATCCGTTACCACGGCACGATGAAGGGTATGATTACAACCAGTGAAGCCCCATTGACTGAATTGGTTGCTGCCCTAAACGGCACGACATTGATGACAGACCAAGTATCACGCGTTTCTACGAAAAGCGTCTTTAGCTGTCCAGGAACAGGTCATCGGGTAGTGCTGGTAGACTTCGGAGCCAAGCACGGGATTTTGCGCGAGTTGACCAAGCGCAACTGCGACGTAGTCGTCGTGCCTTACAATGTGACAGCAGAAGAAATTCGCCGCATTCAGCCGGACGGGATACTCTTGTCCAATGGCCCTGGGGACCCGAAGGACGTACCGCAAGCCGTCGAGATGATTCGCGAAATCTTGGGTGAATATCCTCTGTTCGGAATTTGCCTCGGTCACCAGTTGTTTGCACTAGCATCTGGCGCTGACACGACGAAAATGAAATTCGGACACCGTGGCGGCAACCATCCGGTAAAAGAGCTGCCAACCGGACGCACATATATCACATCCCAGAACCACAGCTATGCAGTCAAAGAAGACTCACTGGCAAGCACGGAACTGGAAGTTACACATATCGCACTGAATGATGGCACCGTCGAAGGTGTACGTCATGCAGCGAAGAATGCATTCTCAGTACAGTACCATCCAGAAGCAGCTCCAGGACCGTATGATTCCGGCTACCTGTTCGACCAGTTTCTTGCGATGATGGAAACCGCTAAGGAGGAAAAAACTCATGCCAAAACAAGATAATCTGAAAAAAATCCTCGTAATCGGCTCTGGACCTATCGTCATCGGGCAGGCTGCAGAATTTGACTATGCAGGCACGCAAGCATGTGAAGCGTTAAAAGAAGAGGGCATGGAGGTAGTGCTGATCAACTCCAACCCGGCGACTATCATGACCGATACTAACATGGCGGACAAAGTGTATATCGAACCGATCACACCTGAATTCGTAGCGCGAGTCATTCGCCAAGAGAAGCCGGATGGACTACTGCCTACGCTTGGGGGTCAAACAGGTTTGAACATGGCTGTTGCCCTCTCAGAAGCAGGCGTTCTCGAGCAAGAAAATGTAAAGCTGCTCGGTACCAAGCTGGAATCGATCAAGCAAGCAGAAGACCGCGACCTGTTCCGCTCCCTCATGAATGAGCTGGGCGAGCCAGTACCTGAATCAGTCATCGTGAGCACGGTAGAAGAAGCTGTCGATTTTGCAAACGAAATCGGTTATCCCATCATCGTTCGTCCTGCCTACACCTTGGGTGGTACAGGCGGCGGAATTTGTGATGATGAAGAAACCCTCCGCGAGATCGTCGCAAGCGGATTGAAATACTCCCCGATTACGCAATGCTTGATCGAGAAAAGCATTGCTGGTATGAAAGAAATCGAGTACGAAGTGATGCGGGATGCCAACGATAACTGCATCGTCGTCTGCAACATGGAAAACATCGACCCAGTCGGCGTGCATACAGGTGACTCCATCGTAGTAGCGCCTAGCCAAACACTGGCTGATCGCGAGTATCAAATGCTGCGCACATCCGCACTGAACATCATCCGGGCGCTCGGTATCGAGGGTGGCTGCAACGTACAATACGCACTCGACCCGCACAGCTTCCAGTACTACGTGATCGAAGTGAACCCGCGTGTGAGCCGCTCTTCTGCACTGGCTTCCAAGGCAACTGGCTATCCAATCGCAAAAATGGCAGCAAAAATCGCAATCGGCTACACGTTGGATGAACTGAAAAATCCGGTGACAGGCCAAACATACGCATGCTTCGAGCCAACACTGGACTACATCGTCAGCAAAATCCCACGCTGGCCGTTCGACAAGTTCCAATCCGCGAACCGCAAGCTCGGTACGCAAATGAAGGCAACTGGAGAAGTCATGGCGATCGGTCGGACTTTTGAAGAATCGATCATGAAAGCCATCCGTTCCTTGGAAATCGGCAGCTATCACATCGAGATCAAGGGAGCAGACGAAATCAGCGAGGAAGATTTGAAAGCACGACTGGTGCACGCGGATGACGAACGCCTCTTCCTGCTGGCAGAAGCACTGCGCCGTGGCTGGACGATCGAACAACTGCACAACCTGACCAAGATCGATCTGTTCTTCCTGCACAAGTTCCATAAAATGATTGCCTTTGAAGCGGAACTGGCAAAAGGCTTGACGAGCGAAAAGCTGTACGAAGCAAAACGCATGGGCTTCACGGACCGCAAAATTGCCGAGCTATGCGGTGAGACAGAAGAAGCGGTATACGCAATGCGCATGGAAAAAGGCTTTGTACCTGTATATAAAATGGTAGATACTTGCGCGGCAGAATTCGAAGCGCAAACACCGTACTACTACTCCGCGTATGAAGTAGAAGACGAGCGCATCGAGACTGGCAAGAAGCGCGTGGTCGTGCTGGGCTCCGGACCAATCCGCATCGGTCAAGGCATCGAGTTTGACTATGCGACTGTCCACGCTGTCTGGGCACTGAGAGAAGCGGGCTATGAGGCAGTGATCATCAACAACAACCCGGAGACCGTTTCTACAGACTTCAACACTTCTGATCGCCTGTACTTCGAGCCACTGTACATCGAAGACGTCATGAACATTCTCGATGTGGAAAAACCAGAGGGTGTCATCGTACAATTCGGCGGGCAAACCGCGATCAACCTGGCTGACAAGCTGGCTGCACGCGGAATCAAAATCTTGGGTACGAGTCTGGAAAACATCGACGCAGCGGAAAATCGTGAGAAGTTCGAAGCGCTGCTGCGCGAGCTGGATATCGCCCAACCACCAGGCAAAACGGTTACGTCAGTCGAGCAGGCAGTCGTGGCAGCAGAAGGTCTTGGCTTCCCGGTACTGGTTCGCCCTTCCTACGTACTTGGAGGACGCGCGATGGAAATCGTCTACAACCAGTCCGAGCTGTTAGAGTACATGGAAAAAGCGGTGAAGGTAAATCCTGATCACCCTGTACTGGTAGACCGTTACATGGTCGGAGTAGAAGCGGAAGTCGATGCGATCTGCGACGGCGAAAACGTCCTGATTCCAGGCATTATGGAGCATATCGAACGCGCAGGGGTGCACTCCGGTGACTCTATCGCTGTATATCCTCCGCAATCCTTGTCCCAAGCGATCAAGGATGAGCTGATCGACATGACGACGAAGCTGGCGCGTGCCCTGCAAATCAAAGGCTTGCTCAACATCCAGTTCGTCATCTATAAAGACCGCCCATACGTAATCGAGGTCAATCCGCGTTCGTCCCGTACGGTGCCATTCCTCTCCAAAGTTACGGGGATTCCAATGGCGAACATCGCAACGAAAGCGATCCTTGGTCACTCTATCATCGATCAAGGCTTTACACCGGGCTACCATCCAGAGGAGTCGATGGTTTCTGTCAAAGTACCAGTCTTCTCCTTCGCAAAGCTGCGCCGTGTCGATATTACGCTCGGCCCTGAAATGAAATCGACCGGAGAAGTCATGGGACGCGAGAGCACACTGGCAAAAGCGTTGTACAAAGGCTTGGTTGCAGCAGGCATGAATATCCCGACACAAGGCACCTTGCTCGTGACAGTTGCTGATAAAGACAAGGAAGAAGCGCTAGACATCGTGAAACGCTTCCGCCACCTCGGCTTCAAGCTAATGGCGACCGCAGGCACAGCCGATTATTTGGAGCAAGCGGGACTGCAAGTCACACGTGTAAGCAAATTGTCCGAAGGCACGCCAAACCTGTTGGATGTCATCCATACAGGCGAAGCGAACATCGTGCTCAATACACTGACAAAAGGCAAAACACCGCAACGCGACGGCTTCCGCATTCGTCGGGAAGCAGTAGAGAACGGCGCCGTATGCTTGACTTCACTCGATACAGCTTCCGCTCTCCTGCACGTACTGGAGACGATCACATTCTCTACAGAAGCAATGCCAGCCCAGCGTGCTGGTGCCAAAGTGGCAGTAACCGTATAAAAGGGGGAGAGTAGCGTGCAACAACAACTTACCGATATTCGCGAACGCATGATTGTTGCGCTCGACTTTTCCACACTGGATGAAGTCAAGAAGTGCATCGAGCCTTTAGCGGGGCATATCCGCTATGTAAAAGTGGGGATGGAGCTCGCTTACGCAGAAGGGCCAGCGATCGTTTCCTTTCTGAAGGAAAAAGGACTTAGCGTGTTCCTCGACTTGAAGGTTCATGATATTCCTAATACAGCGAAAGGCGCAATGAAAAGCCTGGCGCGTCTGGGAGCAGACATGGTAAACGTTCATGCGGCAGGCGGGGTATCCATGATGGCAGCAGCGAGAGAAGGTTTGGAGCAAGGGACAGCGGCAGGTGCTGCTCGTCCCCTCCTGATCGGTGTGACGATGCTGACATCCACTGGTTTGCAAACGATGAATCAAGAATTGGCGATTCCAGGTGCGGTAGAAGATGTTGTGGTGCACTATGCACGGATGACCAAGCAAGCTGGTTTGGATGGGGTCGTTGCTTCTCCACTTGAAGTACCGATGATCAAAAAAGCTGCTGGAGACGCTTTCGTAACCGTAACGCCAGGAATTCGTCCACTGGGAGCAGATCAAGGCGATCAGACGCGTATCACGACGCCAGAACAGGCATTCCGCTTGGGCAGTGATTACCTCGTGATCGGACGCGCCATTACGGGTGCAAAAGATCCGGTCGGGGTTTGGCAAAGTATCGTCGCAGCAGTGGAAAAAGATCGTTCGTAAAGTAGCCAGCTGGAGGGAATAAGGGAAATGACGACAATGACAACCGCTAAACAAATTGCAGCGAATCTTCTCGAAATCGGGGCAGTTCATCTGCGACCGGAGCAACCTTTTACATGGACGTCCGGGATCAAATCCCCGATCTACTGCGACAACCGGATCACGATGTCCTATCCGCATGTGCGCCGTGCCATTGCGAAAGCATTTGCCGATTTGATCAAGGAGCAGTACCCAGATGCGCAAGTCGTGGCGGGAACAGCGACTGCTGGTATTCCACATGCTGCCTGGGTGGCAGAGCTGCTTGATCTGCCTATGATCTACGTACGGGACAAGGCAAAAGGCCACGGTCGCCAAAATCAGATTGAGGGCGCATTAGCGGCTGGTCAAAAGGTAGTCGTGATTGAAGACCTGATTTCTACAGGAGGCAGCTCCTTGAAAGCAGCGCAAGCGGTGCAGGCTGATGGTGGAGAGGTACTTGGGGTCGTAGCCATTTTCAGCTACCAATTCCCGGATGCCCAAGCCTTGTTTGAGGAAGCAGGTATTCCTTGCTCCACCATATCGAATTACACAGCACTTTTGGAAGTAGCTTCAGAGCAAGGGGTTATTACGAGCGAACAGGAAAAAGTATTGGGCGAATGGCGGAAATCCCCGCGAACTTTTTTTGAAGCATAAGTGATACATGATGAAGAGTAGGGCGGCGGTCAGATCGTCCTACTCTTTTTTTGTTTCGTCGTGGATCACAATCTGGACCCCTTCGGATCGATAAAACTGGAGGATATCGTCGGCAGTCATTTCGAAATGGCCGAAATCCTCTGGAAACAGAATGCCGGGCACAACAGTTGCGTTTTCGCTTTGCCGAAGGATTGATTGTGCAAAAATGGCAGCTCCCAAAGCGGTCAGATGAGTCTGCCCTTTTGGATCAGTAATCTCGACTTGGCGTTTCACTTTTACGCCATGCAGATTGCGCCCATTTATTTGGATGACAACATGGTGAGGAGATCCTGCTCCTGGATTGTACAGTATTTTTTGACGTGTGCGCTTGCCGAGCAGATTCCATATCCGGCTTTTTACCAATGAAACGAGGGCAAAAGTAGACAGTTTATGGTCGAAGGCGATGCGAAAATCAGCGGTAGTTACGTTTTGGGCTTTCACGAGCGTCATGTGATCAGGTGTGTCAAGACGATAGCATTTCGTATGAAACCCATTGGGAAAGGTCACGGCTACCGGATCTGACATGGGTGTCACTTCTTTTACGCCAGTGGGTGTGGTGACAGTAAAAGGGATCGTCATTCGATCCATATAGTCGGTGGAATCTGGACCTGCTTTGTCTTGCATGGAATAAAGGGCGTGAAGATGTATCTGGACATCTTGCAGGGTAGCTGTATGTATGCTTGCGAGAAGCGCTACAGTTCCCCCCATCCAACCTGAGGCGAGAGTGACTGGAGAGCCAAGGTTCTCATTCTTCAAGCGTTCGATCGATCGTGAAAATCGTTCTGTCCAACGTGTGACGTCAATCAGAGGAATCTGTCGGCGAACAGCAGCAAGTAGCAGTGTGTCATCAGGATCATTTACTGCACTAATGATCAAGGTCAAATCATCCGGAGCATGGGCGAGAGGATCGGATTTGGAGATGTCCAGAAGGAAAGGCTTTAGCCGAGTGGACGCAAAAGGCAAAGGCTTTCCCGCAGACCTTCCTCCCAGCAATAATTCGAGAGTAGGGTGACGATCATGCAGGATCTTGGCAATTTGGCTCCCAACTGTTCCGTAGCCACCGACAATGAAAACTTTGGTAAGATTCATGAAAATCGCCCCTTTGATTAAATGTTTATTCGTTTAAGTTTATTAACGTATAGGTGTGAAAAACAGGGACACACTGTCCCTTTTCGTGACGGTTCAAATTCAGTTGCACTCTTCCTCGACGAAAGTCACCAATTGCTTGAAAAGCCTGATCGCTTCTGTAATTTCAAGCCGATAAAACATCTCTGTTCCTTTCTTTTGAACGTTTACCAGGCCCGCTTGTTTTAATATTTTCAAGTGATGAGACACCGTAGGTCTAGACATGGGAATATGCTCGGCAATTTGTGTTACATTCATGCTTTCCTTGTCGAGGAGAAGAGCTACGATTTGCTGCCGAATCGGATCACCCAAGCCTTGGAAGTATGGACTTAACTCCATAAATAGTTGAATCGCTTTTTCATTGCAGGTTGGATTCGTCATTGCACACTCCGTTAATAAACTTAATCATTTAAACCAAAGTATATGGGTTCTTCCTTATTTTTGCAAGCGATAAAAGAGCTAACTTTAGTTAGTGTCAGAAGGAATTTGGCTAATGATATCATGATTTATGATTGCTATTTAATCAGGCAGGATATCAGAAAAGTACAGCGATTGCTGCAAGGAGGATTATGGTACATACCAGACCTTTTGAACACGAGCAAGACGAAGCATTTATTTGGGAATTGTACTGTTCTACGAGAATCGAAGAAATGGCACTTTGGGGTTGGAGTGAGTCGGACAAGCTTGCTTTTTTACAGTCGCAGTATGCCATGCAGCAGCAATCTTACCAAATGCAGTTTCCCGCTCAAAATCATCAAATCATTCTCCGATCCGGGCAGCCTATCGGTCGTTTGATCACGGATGCGAGCGGAGATGCACTGCATCTTGTTGATCTTTCTTTGCTGCCTGCTTATCGGGGACAGGGTGTTGGTTCTAGTATTATTGGCGATCTGCAAAAAGAGGCTCAAGCTTTCCAATTACCGATCCGTTTACGTGTTTTACAAGGGAATCCCGCCTTTCGATTATATGAACGACTTCATTTCATCGTGACAGACTCAACGGGGCTGTACATCCAAATGGAATGGCAGCCAGTTCTGCAAAAATGACCTATCTGTTCGTTCGACAACGGAAATTACCACTTTATATAAGGAGGAAGCAACATGGCAGAGCCATTTCTTGGAGAAATCAGGATGTTTGGAGGAGATTATGCACCACAAGGATGGGCATTATGCGAAGGACAGATTTTATCTATTTCGGAATACGACACGTTGTTTCAATTGATTGGAACCACATATGGCGGGGATGGACAAACGACTTTTGCGTTGCCTGATTTACGGGGACGTATCCCGCTTAATCAAGGGAAAAATCCGAGTACAGGAACTACCTACGTGATGGGTGAAAAAAATGGTGTAGAATCCGTCACCTTAACCGTTTCACAATTGCCTGCGCATACGCATACGGTCCATGCATCATCGCAGCCAGGAACGCAGAACAGCCCTGCCAATGCTGTATGGGCAAAGAATACGCAGCTTTATTCAACAAATACACCTGATGGATTGATGAACGCGTCCAGCTTGAGTACTGTAGGTGGAAATCAACCGCACAGTAACCTGATGCCGTTTACGGTTATTAATTTCATCATTGCCCTGTATGGGATCTATCCGCAACAAAATTAATATGCCAATCGAACAGGAGGATTTTACATGGAACCATTTCTTGGAGAAATTCGATTTTTTCCCTTTCCATTTGCGCCACAGGGTTGGGCTTTGTGTAATGGTGCGGTGTTGCCTATCAGCAGAAACCAGGCACTGTTTTCCTTGTTAGGAGTTGTTTATGGAGGGGACGGGAAAAACACGTTTGCTTTGCCAGATTTAAGAGGACGTGTCCCCGTTCATAAAAACAATCAACAGGATCGTCCAATCGTACCGCTTGGGATGTCAGCCGGAGAAGAAACGCATGTATTAACAACAAACGAGATACCTGCCCATACCCATACGGCTACTGGATCGAATGCAGTTGCCAGTGAAAAAACTAGCGCTGGGAACTACTGGGCGCAAGCATCCACCACAACCTATGGGACAACCCCTGATACGACGATGAGTGAGAGCGCGTTGCAAACGGTAGGAAACAGTGCACCTCATACGAATATGCAGCCGTATTTCGTCGGGAATTTTTGCATCGCGATTCAAGGGATTTACCCGTCAAGAAACTAGAGGAGGCACTCTCATATGGATCCGTATATTGGAGAAATTCGTATCTTCGCTGGCAACTTCCCGCCAAGGGACTGGGCTTTTTGTGATGGACAATTGCTTACGATCCCTTCCAATCCTGTTTTGTATTCGATATTGGGTACAAAGTATGGCGGAGATGGCAAGACCACATTTGCACTTCCTAATTTAAGAGGAACAGCCCCGATGAACCAGGGGGCAGGACCTGGCTTGACACCGCGTACGGCAGGTCAGACAGATGGCGCTGCCAATATAACACTGCTGCAAAACGAAATTCCGGTGCATACGCATGTTCCAAATGCGTGCTCAACGCCTACAGGGGATACGCCAACAGGGGCGAGTTGGTCATCCACTGGTGGCCGGGGAGGTATCATTCCTTACTCCAGTACGAGTGATGGGACACCGCTTAGCCCGCAAGCAATTGGAACCACAGGCGGGACTCAGCCTCATAATAATATGCAACCTTATCTCGGACTCTCGTTCATCATTTGTGTGGAAGGCGGAGCTTTTCCGTCGAGAGGATAGAGACTGTATCTTGGACGCCCGCTGCTGTGTAGCAGAAGGCGTCTTTTTTGAATGACGGTCACAGCTCTTCTTCCATCTTTTCCTACTTTTCGTATTCTTCTTGCGAGATATATGCATTATAATGGATATGTCCGTGATACTAAACGATCGCTTGGAGCAGAACGATCGCAGAGGATGAAGCAGATGACGAAGATAGAAATACTGAAAAGCATGTTGACGAGCGACCAACGCAACGCGCCAGTATGGCTGTTATTAGGATTAGAGCATGCTGAGCAAGGGGATCGTACGGAGGCTTTACAGGCATTTACGCAGGCTCTTGCCTATGGAAATGAATCGATGAAGGAAAAAATTGTGATCGAACTCAACAAGCTACAAAAGGAATCCCCATATTCGCGGACGTTAAAAGGGATCAATCAGAAGGATTCCTCTACATACACTACGATGTTTTCACCTAAGATACGCGTCATAGAAGGGGGCAAAGGAAAGACCACCGCGAAATCGGTTCAACTCGTTGAGAAAACGGCGGGCTTTGGAATGGTCGGCGGGCTTGTACGAGTAAAAGAGGCAATTTTTCAAAGACTTCTACATCCTATTTCGCAACGGTTGCCTCAAAAGAAAAGTACCATATTACTTTACGGACCATCGGGATGCGGAAAATCTTTGCTGGCAAAAGCAACCGCAGAAGAATGCCAGGCTCATTTTTTCTCCATGGCGATCACAGGCGGTCGAAGTATGTATACGCCGTCAAACAGGCAGTTCAACATCCATGACTTACTGGCAACAACCCCTGCCAATAAACCGTTTCTGTTCTTTTTAGATGAACTGGACGCTTCCAGCCATTACGAAGAGCATGCGAACTCCTCTAACAGACAGGGGTTCGATTCCAAATGGCTTCAGCAGATAGCGGAGGCAGGCGAGTACGACGAACGATTTGTCCTGATGGGTGCAACCAACGTCCCGTGGGAATTGGAGCCATCCATGCTCCGAGCAGCCGGCTTTGATCACTGGATTTTTGTCGGACCGCCAGATCGGCAAGCACGGGAGGATATTTTTCGCTTAAAACTGGAGGGCCGTCCCACTGAGATGCTCGATTATGGGCAATTAGCAGGATGGACAGAGTTTTATTCGGGGGCAGACATTGAATATGTAGTGGAGCTCGCAACGGAGCAGGTATGGCATGATATTGTAACAAAAGGGGTCGATCGCCCGATTCAGATGAGCGATCTACGGGAGGCCATTGCAGCTACCTATCCAACAACCATTGAGTGGTTGAGGACTTTGAAAGAACATTTGAAACAAGTGGATTACCATGGGATTTATGATGAAGTGTGGGACTACCTGTCTCTTCATACTAGGATCTGAATCAACGAAAAGACTGTCAGCTCTCTATCAAGCTGCGGTCTTTTTTTGGTAAAAATGTTAGAATATTGACTCAATATAGTCTTTTCTGTACGCTGAGTATAGGTATGAACAGTTGCTGGAAGGTGGAGGATACATGATGAAAATAATAGATATATCCCGTCCGCTCATGGCAGGTATGCCGACCTGGCCAGGGGACACTCCCTTTCACTATGTCGTAAACTGGCCCAAAGCGGAGAGCGGATCGGTCAATGTCGGTAAAGTAACAATGAGTGTTCACACAGGCACCCATGTGGATGCTCCGTTTCACTTCGATGACGTTGGCCGAAAAATAGCTGAATTGCCTTTGGACTTGTATATCGGAGAGACAAGAGTAGTAGAGCTTACTGGACGTTCCAGCATTGGCCCAGAAGATTTTGCCCAGGTTGATCTGGAGGGGGTGGAACGTTTGCTGCTCAAAACATTATCATGGAGCGACCCCAATCAGTTTCCGTCATCCATCTGTCATCTGCGAGCGGATTTGCCAGCGTTCCTCGCCCAAAAAGGCATTCGGTTGATCGGAGTGGATGTCCCATCTGTCGATCCGTTGGACAGCAAGGAACTGGCCGCTCATCACGGACTTCACAAGCATGAAATTCATATTTTGGAGGGGCTCCTGCTCGATCATGTCGAACCGGGTGATTACGAATTGATCGCACTGCCACTGCTTTTGATGGAAGCAGATGGAAGTCCGGTACGTGCAATCTTGCGTCGTTCTTAAGGCTGCATATTGATAAAGCAGTGATTTTCTCGAATAATAACAGTGTACCACTATAACCATCATCACGGCGTAGGTAGGAAGGGAATGAAAAAGTAGATGGAAGCGATGACCTTTGTCCTTTTTGGCGCGACAGGAGATTTAGCCAAACGCAAAATTTTCCCTGCGCTGTTTAACTTATATGTAGATCAAAAATTGCCTGCTGCCTTTTCGATTATCGGTGTGGGGAGAAGGGTCTGGTCTGATAACGAATTTCAGGAATCTGTTCGTCAGTCTGTCCATGAGTTTTCTCGTCGTGCCCAGATTGATTCCCGCGAGCTAGACGTTTTCTTGTCTGCTTGTTGCTATGCGGAAGTAGATGTCATGGAACCACGTGCTTATGTAACGTTACATGATCTGGTCCTGAAAAAAGAGCAAGAGCTGCAGATCCCGCAAAACCGGATGTTTTACTTGTCAGTAGCCCCGCAATTTTTCGAGGGAATTGCTACCAATGTCAAGGCCAGCGGATTGGGCTCAACGACAGGCTGGAAGCGTCTGATCATTGAAAAACCGTTTGGACATGATTTGCAATCAGCGAAAGAATTGAATGAAAAGCTGGGGAAAGCATTTTCGGAAGAAGAAATTTATCGCATTGACCATTACTTGGGAAAACCGATGGTTCAAAACCTCGAGGCTCTCGAATTTGCGAATCCGGTCTTCCAGGCTCTCTGGAATAATCAGTACATCGCAAACGTACAAATTACGGCGAATGAAACGGTCGGCGTTGAGGATCGGGCTGGATATTACGAGCCAGCCGGGGCACTGCGCGACATGCTTCAAAATCACATGCTCCAAATGCTCATGATCTTCGCTATGCAGCTTCCGAAGCGAATCACGTCCGCCCATATCAGAGAAGAAAAGCGCAAGGTGATGGCAGCCGTGCGTCCGATGATGAAAGAAGAAGTCCACACACACGTTATTCGCGGTCAGTATAGCGCAGGACATATTCATGGGACGCCTGTGGCTGGCTACAGGGACGAGCCTGGTGTCGATCCCGTTTCGATGACAGAAACGTATATTGCCACGCGTGTCTGGATTGATGATCCGTTTTGGAAAGGGGTACCTTTTTATATTCGCACGGGGAAAAGACTGCAAGAGAAATCAACCAGGATCGTCATTGAGTTTAAAAATCCTCACAAAAAGCTATATCAGGAACAAAATGAAACGCCAGCGCCTAATTTGTTGATCATCAGCGTGAATCCGAACGAAGGTATTGCTTTGCAGGTAAATAGTAAGAATCCGACAAATAGCGGTAAGATTGAACCGGTGACGGTAGATTTCAGTGCAGGGACAAAAGACGTACCAGAAGCGTACGAGCTGCTCT
Organism: Brevibacillus brevis; assembly: GCF_001039275.2. Lineage (NCBI taxonomy): Bacteria > Bacillati > Bacillota > Bacilli > Caryophanales > Paenibacillaceae > Brevibacillus > Brevibacillus brevis. The sequence continues at coordinate 4,051,523 of NZ_CP030117.1, read as the reverse complement.
TGGTCGATGCACTCCGAGGGGATTCCACTTACTTTGCGCATTGGGATGAGGTCCGGCTGTCATGGGAGTGGGTGACACCGATTTTGGAAGCCTTT